>JBGSQB010000003.1:0-22199 GCA_041738285.1 Pseudomonadales bacterium
CTGCCGCTCGATCTCCGCGGCTTGGGCATCGAGCCGGCTCAATGCGGCGGCAAGACGCGCCTCGACGTCCGCGTCATTCGCCGATGCCGGATTGGCCAGAACGAATGCCGCGGCGACGACGCAGGCGGCGCGGTTGCGCCGCAGGAACCAGTTGTTCATACCCAGACCCCCCACCGGTTGATGCGCGTCAACATAGTTCGGCAATGCCTCGGCCATCAACCGCTCGCGTCGCAGCGCTCTTGGCATGACGAGGAGTCGCGACTAGACTGGCGCCGCGCGACTGACAGGCATTCCCAGCCGCGTGCAATCAACCCGATTTCGATGGAACCACGCCATGGCCCGATACGTCCGTCAGTCCGTCGTTCATTTCATCACGATGCTGTTGCTAGCCCTTGCGTTGCCGGTGGCGGCCAAGACCAAACTGCCGGAGACGACGGCCGAAGGGTTGCATCTGGTACCGGACACGCGCGCGGCAGCCGTGTACCTGCGACCCGGTGCCGATTTCAGCGGGTTCACTGAATTCGAAGTCATCGACTGCTACGTGGCATTCAAGAAGGATTGGCAGCGGGAACAGAACCAGACCAACCCGCTGCGGGTGACCAAGAACGACATGGATCGCATCAAGGCAGCGTTGTCGGATGAGTTCAAGAAAGTGTTCACGAAAGAACTGGCAGCGTCTGGCCTGACGCCAGCAACCGAGCAATCGAGCAACGTGCTGGTGCTGCGCCCCGCAATCATCGATCTCGAGATCAGCGCCCCTGCGAATGTCGGAAGCGCGCGCGCGGAGGTCTTTGCAATGGATGCAGGACAGATGACGCTGTATCTCGAACTGTACGATGGCGCGACGAGCGAGCTGCTGGCGCGCGTCATCGACCCGGAGCGCGCGCGCAGCCGCGGCGTGATGACCTGGCAGACCAAGTCGAACAACATCCGCGAAGCGGATCGGCTGCTGACGGAGTGGTCGAGTGCGCTCGGCGCATATCTGAAGCAGGCACGCGAAGCAAAGGCCCCGATCCAGAACTAGGGAACCTCTGAACAAGGTCTATTTCCGCCATGGCCGCGTTGGGGCGCACTCCGGAAGCATCGCGAATTTACAGCATATTCGCGATGTTCCTCCGTACGTCCCGCCTTGCCCTGACGAAAATATCCACTTGTTCAGAGCTTCCCTAGAAACCGTGACCCGATCGGATCGTTGCCGCCGAGGCGGTGCGATCTTTTTATGCAATGGAGAGAACCATGATAGTGAACTGTGGCGGAAGCCTTGCGCGCGCCATCCTAATGACCGCGTTAGTTGGCGTTACACCGATGGTAGGTGCGAATGATCTGACGGATTGCGCGGCCATTGTGGGTGCCGAAGCCCGCCTTGCGTGTTTCGATGCGCTGGCGGCGAAGTCGAAGGAGCAGATGCAAAGCACGACCGTCGCGGCACCTACGGCGGAAGAACCCGCGCTTCAGGCGCGCATGGAGCGAGAGTCCTCGACGCTCGCCAACCCCTTCAGCCTGACCGCATACAAGCCGACCTACATCTTGCCGATGACCTACAACAGCAAGAAGAACGTGGAGCCATTTCGGGCAGCCTACCCGGACGTCGGCATGGATGATGCCGAAGCCAAGTTCCAGATCAGCTTCAAGGCCAAGCTGTGGGACATCAGCGATCGGCTCGATCTGTGGATGGGCTATACCCAGGAAAACTGGTGGCAGGTGTACAACGACGATGAGTCCGCACCGTTCCGCGAGACCAACTATCAGCCCGAAGTATTCGTGACATACGCGACTAACGCCCAGGTGCTGGGATTCGATGTGCCCATGCTCACGCTCGCCTTCAATCACCAATCAAACGGCCGTGGCGAGCTGCTGTCGCGAAGCTGGAATCGTGTGATTGCCGGTGCGCTGCTGCAGAAGGGCAACTTCGTGATCAATCCCCGCGTCTGGTATCGCATCCCGGAAGACGACGAAGATGACGACAACCCGCGCACCGATGACTTCTACGGTTACGGCGACGTGCGTTTCGCCTACAAGTGGAACGACATGACCTTCTCGATGCTCGGACGCAACAATCTGCGCACTGACAACAACAAAGGTGCGGTGGAGCTCGACTGGACGTTTCCGCTGAACGAACGCTTCAAGGGCTACGTGCAGTACTTCTATGGCTACGGCGAAAGCATGATCGACTACGAT
Source organism: Pseudomonadales bacterium (assembly GCA_041738285.1). GTDB lineage: Bacteria > Pseudomonadota > Gammaproteobacteria > Pseudomonadales > Azotimanducaceae > SZUA-521. The sequence goes on from JBGSQB010000003.1 coordinate 2,179, forward strand.
GTGAAGACGAATCGCATCGGTATCGGCATCATGATGACCGACTGGTTCTGATCAACCCACCAAGCTGGGCGAGAAACTGATCGACCCGCTGCAGGTGCCGAAGCGTGGTGATGTACTGACTGCCCGTTGTAGCTGGGCCGGGGCGAAAGCCGAGGTTCAGCTGCAGCGGGTAACGCGGAAAGCTCGTGATCAGCGTGCGCAGACTGTCGCAGGCGCGCTGATCGAGCACCAGCGTCAGCAGCAGCAGATTGTCTGCGACATCTTCGAACTCGCCGCGCTCGACCAGTTCGAGCAGATCCGGTTCGCTCACTGCGATCTCCACCTCTGCCAGCATCCACAGTTTGTTCTTGAGCCCTTCGCGCACTTGGTCGCTGCGCAGAGTGCTGATCAGCGCTTCCGCCGATGCTCGCGGTAGCCGCTGTAGCAGATGCCAGCCGATCTGGAACAGCCGCACGATGCCCGGCGCGTCTTCGAGCATGCCAGCGACGAAGTCGTCGCGATCCCGCGACGAAGCAAGGCGTGAGGCAACGTAGTCGAGCCCGAGGTTTGCACATGCCAGCGCCGCTTGTGCCGCCTCGGCCTCTTTGAACCGACCGCCCTCAAACCAGCTGCCGGCCATCAGCACGTTGGCCAGAAACACGAGCTCACCGAGGCGCGCCGAGAACGCGTGTGAGTTGGTGAGCTGAAGATGATCCAAGCGCAGCTGTAGTTCCGGCATGGGTTCGCGACTGTTCTTGGGACCGGTCAGCAACTTCGGTGGTGCGTTGCTGACGATCTCCGCCGTCACCAGTGCATCCTTCAGTGAAGCGAGTTCTGCCGCTTGCGCTGGTGTCGTAGCAGCCGCGATCTCCTCGCCTGGTTGTTCGCCCGAATCATCGGCAGCAGGATCATGCTTGGCGCTCGCGGCGCGCAGACGATCGAAGTAGAGCTGGCCGATGTCGTCGTAGGCCGATTGCGCGCAGAGCATATCGAGCGAGGTGCGCCGAGCCAGGGCGAGGAAGGACGCGGCAAGATCCGGTGTGACAAAGCCCTTGGCGGCGCGACGTTGCTCACGCTCATAGGTCTCATCTTCGAGGAGCGGCTGGCCATCGTCGGCAAACCCGAGTGCGGTGGGCTGGAAGCAGCAGCGCGACAACACCCGCTCGAGGAAGTTGCCGTGACTCGATTCGAGTTCGTTGAGCACCGCGCGAATGCTGTCCCATTCGTCCTCGTGCGTGGCGGCCACGAAGTAGCCGCCGAATTCCTCGGTGCGATCGCCTGCGGCCAGGTCATGCAGAAACTCGGTGAACGCTTCGGTCGATTCCTCCGGCGCCATGTACACATCGGCGCTGCGATCGGAGACCGTCACGAACGGCGCGAGGTTGAGTACGACGAAGGTCTCGCCGAGGTCACACAAACGCTCGGCCGCGAACGCAGTACCGACGTCGAGCATCACATCGAGCCATTCCAGGAACTTGCCCGGCTGCAGCCGTTCGGCCTGACCGGGGATCAGGTTCTGCCACAGTGACTCTTCGAAGATCTCGCGCAATTGCTCCGGGGTCGTGAGCGCGATCAGGGCGCCGGAATCGCGTAGTCCCACATGATCGATCAACCGCTTGAGCGTGGGGGCGGGCATCTGTGCCACCAGTGCCGGCAAAGCGGGGCTGTCGACCAGCCGCGCGAGCAATTGCTTCGAGTTGCCAGATTTGGTGATCTGTCGGCGTTTCATCTGCACATCCCCTGCGGCCCGGCTGCGCGTTGTACGCGATGACAGGCCCCTCGACCAGTCTGGCCGACCGACCCATTCATTGGTACCTTACATGTGCGCCCTGAAAGTGACTCGGCCCACGAGATGAATCGAGCGACGTTGCTGATCGCCAATCTCCTGCGCAGCCCGACGCGCACGCTCCTCACCCTGATCACGCTCATTGTCGCCTTCCTGTTGTTCATGCTCCTGCGCGCGATTGCCGATGCGTTTGCCGGTGGCGTCGCCGATCAGGGGGTGCAGCGTGTGTACATCGACGCCAAGTACTCGATGACGGACAACCTGCCGGTGACCCATGTACGCGCGGTGGCGGACGTGCCGGGCGTGGCGGCGGTTGCCCAGATGACCTGGTTCGGCGGCTACTATCAGGAGCCCGCCAACGCCTTCGCCAAGATGGTGGTCGATCACGAGTACTTTTTCGACGTCTACCCGGACATCATCGTCGCGACCGATGTGCTCGATCGCTTCCGCGCGGGTAAGAACAGCGTGATCGTGGCCGAAGCGCTTGCGCGCACGTTCGGCTGGCAGGCGGGGGACGTGATCCCGATCCGTGGCGACATCTGGCCCAAGGCCGATGGATCGTGGGCATGGCAATTCGAACTCGCGGGCACCTACACCGCGGCGCCAGACAGCCGCGTGCAACCGATGTTCCTGCTGCGCTATGACTACTTCAACGACTCCGTCATGGACTGGGTGAAGAACAACATCGGCTGGATGATCGTGCGGCTCGCGCCCGGTGCCGACACGAATGCTGTCATCGGCAGCATCGATGCGTTGTTCGAGAACTCGTCCGACCCGACGGCATCGTTGTCGGAGGATGACTACTCCCGCCAGTTCGCCAATCAACTCGGCGACATGAACGTGATCACCACCCTCATTCTGATTGCGGTGTTCTTCACCTTGCTGCTGCTGACGGCCAACGTTGCCGCGCTCGGCTTCAGCGAGCGCATTGCGGAACTGGGCGTCATGAAGACCCTGGGCTTTGCGGACATGGAAGTGGCCGCGCTGGTGATGCTCGAAGGCGTACTGCTGTGTGCGGCGGGGGCCGTGATTGGCATTGCGTGCGCGTTTGCCCTCGAAGGCCCATTGCAATCGGCGCTCGAACTCGTGCTGGGCCGCTTCGCACTGAGTTGGGCAGATGCAGCAATCGCGTTGCTCATCGCGGTGGCCATCGGCGTCGCCATCGGCGTATCTCCGGCGCTGGCGGCGCGGCGCCTGCGCGTGGTCGATGCACTGCGACAGGCAGGCTGATCGTGTTGCGTCAGATTCTCGCGGTCACGCTGATGAACTTTGTGAACCTGCCGTCGCGCATCGGTGCAAGTGTGATCATCGTGGTGGGTGTCGCCGGCGTCGTTGCCGTGCTGCTGGGGCTACTTGCCATGTCGGCAGGGTTCCGCATGGCATTCGCAGAAACCGCAAAGCCCGATCGGGCTCTGATCGTGCGCGGCGGCAGCAACAACGAGATGAGCGGTTGGATCGCGGCATCGGAGTTCGCGGTGCTCGAAAACATGGAAGCAATCGATGTCGCAAGTGGCGAGGTGTACGTCACCGTCTCGATGGCCAAACGCGCGGATGGATTCAAAGCCGATGTGGTCGGCCGCGGCGTCACGGCCGCGGCTTTTGATCTGCGCCCGGAACTTACGATCGTTGCCGGTCGAAGATTCGAGCCGGGTACCGCGGAAATGATTGTCGGAGTCGCGGCACACCGCGAATACCAAGGGCTCGATGTGGGCGCGCGGGTCGAGGCACGCAACATGTCGTTCACGATCGTCGGGCATTTTGCCGCTGACGGCAGCGCGGTGGAGTCCGAAGTCTGGATGGATCTGCCGATCGCGCAGGACGTGTTCCGACGGCCGGGTGGAGTAAGCGTCGCGCGCGTGCGGCTTCTACCCGATGCCAACGCTGCAGCGGTCAACACGGCACTCGCCGCCGACCCCCGTCTCACGGCCACACTCATTCCCGAAGTCGAGTTCTTCGCCGCCCAGTCGGCGTCCCGCGCCGCGCTGATCGATGTGTTCGCCTACTTCATCGCGTCGGTCATGGCCTTTGGCGCGACGGCGGCCGCCATCAACACCATGTACACGGCGGTGAGTCGCAGAACGGTGGAAATCGGCACGCTGCGCGCACTGGGCTTCGGCGCCGGCGGCGTGGTGGTGTCGGTGGTTCTCGAGGCCATGGTGCTGGCGACGATGGGCGGTGTCATCGGCACCGCGCTCGTCTACTTCATCGTCGATGGCTATGCCACGTCGACCTTCAACGGTGCGTCCAGTTCGCAGATTGCATTCAGCTTCGCGTTGACGCCGGGTTTGGCGATCACGGGGCTCGTGTGGGCGCTTGCGCTTGGATTCATCGGCGGGTTGCTGCCCGCCCTGCGCGCCGCGCGCATGCCGATCACGGCCGCATTGCGTGGCGCGTGACGGATTGATGTTCGAAACCGCGCGCGTTCGGGTGCGATGGCTGACGAGCAATGATGCCGACGATATGCACGCGGTGTACGGCGACGCCGGAGCGATGCGCTGGGTGGACGATGGTCACCCGATCGGCCGCGATGAATGCGCACGCTGGATCGAAGTCACTCACAACAACTATCGAACGCGTGGCTACGGCATGTCGGCGCTGGTGCACAAGGAACTCGATTGCATCGTCGGCTTCTGCGGCCTCGTGCATCCGGGCGGCCAGCCTGATGCCGAGATCAAGTACGCGTTGGGTCGGCAGTGGTGGGGCAATGGCATCGCGACCGAAGTCGCGCGCGGCATGCTCATCTACGGTGCCACGACCTTCAACCTACCGAAGATCATCGCAACGGTTGCGCCTGCCAATGAAGCATCCAAGCGCGTGCTGTTGAACGCCGGCATGCGAGCAGCACCTGATCGTCGCGAAGACGATGGTTCCATCACCTGCGTGTTCGAGTGGTTCCCGAATCCGTAGGTCCGTAGGATAGACGGCAAATCAAACGGGGAAGGCGTCATGCAATATCGGCTGCTCGGCAACAGTGGACTGCGCGTTTCTGAACTCGCCCTCGGTGCGATGACGTTCGGCACCGAGACGGGCTTTGGTGTCGAAAAGGACGAAAGTCGCAAGGTCTACGATGCGTTCCGCGAAGCGGGCGGCAACTTCATCGACACGGCAAACGTCTACGCGCGCGGTACGAGTGAGACGTTCCTGGGTGAGTTCATGGCCGCGGATCGCGAGCGCATGGTGCTCGCCACCAAGTACACCGGCGGTATGCGCGGCCGAGACATCAATGCCACCGGCAACTCGCGCAAGAACATGATGGACTCGGTGCACGCGAGCCTGAAGCGGCTCAAGACCGACTACATCGACCTGTACTGGGTGCACGCGCGCGACTATCTCACGCCCATCGAGGAAGTCATGCGTGGTCTGGATGACCTCGTCCGCCAGGGTAAGGTGCTCTACATCGGTGTGTCCGATACGCCCGCCTGGGTCGTCTCACAAGCCAACACCTTGGCGCAGTTGCGCGGCTGGACTCAGTTCGTCGGATTGCAGATCCGCTACAGCCTGGTCGATCGCACCGTGGAGCGGGAACTGCTGCCGATGGCGCGCGCCTTGGATCTTGCGGTCACGCCTTGGGGCATCGTTGGTTCCGGCATTCTCACCGGCAAGTACAACAAGGATCCGAAGGCAGCCGGTCGTGCACAGATGCGTGGCCAGTTGCCCGAGCGAGGGCTCGCGATCGCCGCCGAAGTGATGGCAGTTGCGAAGGATCTCGACGCCACGCCATCTCAGGTCGCGATCGCCTGGGTGCGTCGCGGCGAAGGCAACATCATTCCACTCGTTGGCGCACGCACGCAGGCGCAGCTTGCGGAAAATCTCGGTGCGCTCGACGTCACCCTCGATGATACGGTGCTCAATCGGTTGAACGCGGTGAGCGCAATCGAACCGGGCTTCCCCCACGACATGCTGCGGCCCCAAAGCCAAGGCGTGGCGGCGCGGGTTCGCAACCATCGCGCGTCATCGACGCCGGAGTGGTGACCATTGGTCTAGCCTGTCACTCGCACGAATGACACCAGCCGGTTCAATCCCTCCCGCAGCCGTTCATGCGACTGCGCGAAACAGATCCGGATATGGCCATCGTTGTCGGGCCCGAAGGTATACCCCGGCGCCACGCCCACATCGCGCTCCGCGAGCAGCCGCTCGGCAAACGCGCGCGATGACGTCATGCCGTGGATGCGCGGAAACGCATAGAACGCACCGACCGGGTTGGTCAGTCGAATACCTGGCGCTGCGCCGAGGATCTCCATCGTGATCTGCCGTCCGCGTGCGTACACAGCGCGCAGATCGCGGATGACCGATTCGCCCGACTCGAGTGCAGCGAGCGCGCCGGCTTGCGCAAACACCGTGGCGCCGGTGTTGAAGCACTCGGCGAGCGCAGCCATCTGCACCGCCATGCGTTTGGGACACACCATCCAGCCGACACGCCAGCCGGTCATCGCCCACGCCTTGGAAAAGCCGTTGACGACGACGAGGGGATCATCATCGCGCGCGATGGACAGAAACGAAGGCGCTGCGTCGCCCTCATAGACCGTGCGGTGATACACCTCGTCCGCAAGTAGCACGATTTCGCGCGCGCGACAGAAATCGAGCAGCGCTTGCTGATCGCTGCGCGCCATCACCCAACCGGTGGGGTTACACGGTGAGTTGACGTAGATGAGGCGCGTGTTGGGGAGGACCGCTGCGATGATGTCGGCTGCCGACAGTGACCAGCCGACGTCGGTTTCCTGTTGGCGCACGAACGAAACGGCAGCGCCTGTCACCCGGCATGCGGTTTCGATGTTCGGCCAGTTCGGCGAGGTGATCAGCGCGTGATCACCCGTGGACAGCGACATTTGTGCTGCGAGGGTCACGCCGAGCATGGCGGAACCGGGCACCGTGATGCGATCGGGATGCACGTCGATCGCGTAGAGATTGTCGAGGTAATGCTTGATGGCGGTACGCAGTTCCGCGCGGCCACGGGTGTTCACATAGAAGGTGTCGCCGCGATCCAGTGCCTCCTTCGCCGCCTCGCGAATGAAGCCAGGCGTTGGCACGTCCCCCTCACCGAACCAGAGCGGTATCACTTTCGGATCGCCCAGGCGCGGCATCGCAACGCCGGTGATCCCGTTCTGCTGCAGCGCTTCGATCTCCGGCCGGAACGTCACGGGCTTGCTCGGAAGCCGCGATAGTCGTTGGCAGCGACCTGCGTGAGGTGCGCGACGTAGTCGGGAAAGCCGATGTACGGCATGAACACCCGCGGTTTGCCGGGCACGTTGGCGCCGAGGTACCAGGAGTTGCACTTCGGAAACAGGGTCGCGTTAGCGCGCATGTTCACGACCTCGACCCATTCGTTCTCGGCGGCGACTTCCGGCTCGATGCGCGCGTGGCCGCTCGCGTTCGCCCACTTGATGAAGGCGGCGATGTAGTTGGCATGTTGCTCGACGCCGGTAATCATGTTGGCGAGCACCGAAGGACTGCCGGGGCCGGTCATCATGAATAGATTGGGAAATCCCTGGGTCATGAGGCCGAGGTAAGTGCGCGGCCCGGCGCTCCACTTCTCCCTCAGCGAAAGTCCGTTCGCACCGCGAATGTCACATCGCAGCAATGCGCCGGTCATGGCATCGAACCCGGTTGCGAACACGATGCTGTCGAACGCGTACTCGCGACCGTTTGTGACGAGACCGGCCTTCGAGAGCCTTTCAATAGGATGCTTGCTCACATCGACGAGTGACACACTGTCGCGGTTGTAGGTGTCGAAGTAGCCGGTGTCGGCGCACAGTCGCTTGCACCCGAGCACCGTCGTTGGGCAGAGCAGTTCGGCGGTGACCGGATCCTTGACGATGCTGCGGATCTTGTTGCGCACGAACTCCGCGGCGAGCGCGTTGGCCTGCAGATCCATCGAGATGTCGCCGAAGGCGGCCAGGAACATGAAGCCGCCGTGGTTCCAGTACTCTTCGAACCGGCGCTCGCGTTCCTCCTTCGTGGCCGCAAGTGCGGAGTCGGCATTGCGCGGGTAGTTGGCGCCGAACGCCGCCGGTTGCGCCCAGTTCTGTGCCCGTAACTCGGGGTAGTGAGCCTTGGTGTGAGCGATGAACTTGGGGTCGAGCGGGGCGTTCTGCGCCGGAATGCTGTAGTTCGGCGTGCGCTGGAACACCGTGAGCTGAGCGGCTTGCTGGGCGATCAGTGGAATCGACTGAATTGCCGAAGACCCGGTGCCGATCACGGCCACGCGCCGACCCGTGAAGTCGACGCCTTCGTGCGGCCATGCACCGGTATGGAACGTGGTGCCTTGGAAGTCGTCGATGCCAGCAAAGTCGGGCGTATTGGCAGCGGAGAGGCAGCCGGTCGCCATGACGAGATAGCGCGCGGTCAGGCGCGCGCCGGTGTTGGTCTCGACATGCCAGCATCTGTTCTCGTCATCGAACGTAGCGCCGGTGACGGCCGTGTCAAACGTGATCAGTCCCCGTAGTGCGAAACGGTCGGCGACATGACTCGCATAGGCGAGGATCTCGCCTTGCGGGGCGTAACGTTCGGACCAGGTCCATGTTTGCTCCAGCTCGGCAGAGAACTGATAGGAGTACTCCATGCTTTCCACGTCGCAGCGGCAACCGGGATACCGGTTCCAGTACCAGGTGCCACCGACATCGCCGCCGCGCTCGATGCCGCACACGTTGAGTCCCATACCCTGCAGCAGATGCAGCATGTACATGCCGCCAAAGCCGGCACCGACGACGATGGCGTCGTAGTTTCTGGACGATCTAGACATCGGCAGACCTCATCCGCGGGACACCTGTACTGGAGAAGCCGCAAGTCTAGCGTGTTGCGACCGCTATGGACCTGCCTTGCGCCCCGTGATCATGCCTTTGATGAGGTTCTCCTTGTGCATGAAGCTCGACAGGAGCACGCCGGCGACGTGCAGTCCCACCAACAGCAAGGTCAGGTCCGCGAACACTTCGTGGACGTCTTCCCAGAAGTCTTCGGCCGCGTCCTCGTCGCCATCGCCGTTGGCGTGAGCGGATGGGATCAGATCTGGCAGGCGTGGAATGGGGTCGTTGACCGCGGCCCAATCCGCGAGCGGCCCGGCGTCCTCTTCGATGGCGTACAACACGAGCCCGGAATAGACGGTGCCCGCCAGCATGATCAGCAGCGCGAAGATCATCGCGGCACCGGCGGGGTTGTGGCCCAGGTAATGCTTGGCGCGAGCCCGGGTGAGGTCCCATAGGTAGGAAAGAGTGGTCGTCGGTGAAAAGAAGAAGTCGGAAAAGCGCGCGTGCTTCGTGCCGATGAATCCCCACAGGATGCGCACCAGCACCACGGCGCCGACCACGTAGCCCGCCCACGCGTGCACCGTCAGCAGGTCGTCCTCGGTGAAGTAGGCGATGAAGAAAGCGGTCACCAGCGTCCAGTGACCGATGCGAACGAGGGGGTCCCAGACGCGGACGGTGTTTTCGCTGACTTGCATGGATCGTCTCCGTTCAACAGTGGCCCCAATCTCGGTGCGGGTTGCGGTTGCCGCAATGCGTCCCATCACCTAGATTCGCGGGCCCAATGCCTTCGCGGGTCGCCTATGTCGAATGACGTACACGGGCATCGGCAAACCGTCGCCGTACTTTCGCTTTTCGCGCTCATTGCGATGCTGATCGTGCTCGATCTGGCGGTCGACTATGGTGAGGGCGCCAGCTGGGTGCACATCGCCATCGAGTTGCTGATCCTGGTGGCAGCAGCGGGTGGGGTCGCGTTGCTCGGTATGCGCCTGCACCGGGCGCGCTCAGACCTGACCCGGGCGCGCGACGAAGCGGTGCATTGGCGGCAAGCGAATCGCGCGTTGATCGAAGGCATCGGCGCGGCTGCGGCAGATCAGTTTGCGAGGTGGTCATTGACCCAGGCCGAGGCGGAAGTCGCGCTGTTTCTACTCAAGGGCTTCAGCCTCAAGGAAATCGCGCAATTCCGGTCCGCCAGTGAGCGCACGGTGAGGGAGCAGGCCAGAGCCGTCTATCGCAAGAGCGGTCTATCGGGCCGCTCCGCGCTGTCGGCCTTCTTCCTCGAAGATCTGTTGTTGCCTTAGTCCCTCAGCGCGGTCGCCACGCGCCGAGCTTGATGGCCGTCGCGGTCACGCTGCCGAACAGCACGAGACCTGCACTGATGCAGATGTAGATCGCGTCGAGGCCAAGACCGAAGCTGAACACCGCAAGCACCGCCCCGCCGATGCCAACGACGAAGCGCAGGATGGTCGCGATCACTGGCCACGCCACCGCCGCCGCGCCCTGGGATGCGAAGTACAGCGACAAGCCAAGGCCCAGGAACAGGTACGCAGGTCCAACATGGCGCAGGTAGCTCGCACCGGACGCGATGGTGTCGGGATCGCTGGTGAACAGCCCGACCCACGCGTTCGGGAAGATCGCGAGGCCAACACCGACCACCCCGGTCAGCGCGGCCGCGGTGCTGCCGCCGAGCCAGCCAATGCGCTCGGCACGGTCGTAATTGCCGGCGCCGACGTTGATGCCCACCATGCTGGTCATGGCGGTGCCGAGACCAAACACCAGCGGAATCATGAGGAATTCCAATCGCGAGCCGATGCCGTAGCCCGCAAGCTCAGGGACGCCGAAGCGCGCCACGAGCCCGGTGACGGAAACGATGGTCAGCACCGTGATGATCGGCGACAGGGACGACAACAGGCCCACGCGCGTGATGTCGGCGACGATCGAGCGGTCGAAGCGCAGAGCGTCGCGCGCAAGCGGCACGGCCACGTGACGGGAGGCAAGGCGCAGCAGACTGATGATGCTGTTGAGCAGTGACACGGTAACGACCGACACCGCCGCGCCAAGGATGCCGAGCTGCGGCGCACCGAACCAGCCGAGGATCAACGCGCCCGACAAGGGCACCTGGATGCAGGCGCCACCGATCATGAGCAGTGCCGGAAACTTCATGTCGCCCATGCCGCGGTAGACGCTGCTGAGCAGTGCGGTGAGCCAGATGCCGATGCTGCCGAAGAACAACAGCTGGAGGTAGTCGAGGGCCAGCGCAAGCACATCATCTTTGCCGCCGAGCAGCACCAGAAACGGTTCGCCGCCAACGAGATAGAACAGCAGAAACACCGTGGCGCCGATGAACGCGATGAAGACCGCGTGCCAGGTGAGCAGCGCGACCCGATCCGGTCGGGAAGCGCCCATGGCGCGGGCAACTGCGCTGTTGACCGCACCACCGAGGGCGCCGCCGGCCATCATCTGCATCAGCATCAGCAGCGGAAACACCAGCGCCATGGCTGCCAGCGGCACCGTGCCCAGCTGCCCGACGTACCAGACTTCCACCATGCTGACGATTGCCTGCACGAAGAACGCCACGGTATTGGGGCTCGCCATGCGGAGCAGCAGCGGAAACGGATTGCCGTGCAGGATGTCCTGGACGCGGCGGGCATGGATCGTGGGTGGGGCGGACGAGGCGGGCGGTTGGGTGGCGACCACAAGCGGATCCGTGAGGCGCTGGGCGCCGGTTCGCCAATGTGTCAGTTGCATCATGAAACGTCAATCGGACCTGGAGCGGTGGCGCTCCTGACGGCACTCTTTTGCCGTCAACGTCGCCGGTGGATGGTTTCAGACCGGCACTGAGCGTCGAGATCGCGTGGCAATTGACACAATGCCTCTGCCGCGCCAGCCTTCGCGACTCAACGGGAGGATCACCACGATGCAATGTCCGAAATGCGATGGCGATATGCCGGTCAAGACCTACGGCCGTCTGATTTCCATCAATCGGTGTACGGCGTGCCAGGGCATCTTCGTCAAGCCGGAAGTCTTGATGGAGATGAAGGGCGAATGGATGTCAGAAGTGCTCGATATGGGCGACCGCAAAGTCGGCCGTGAACTCGACAGCATGGGCGACATCGACTGTCCGGAATGCAGTACCGCCATGGAAAAAGTCTCCGACAAGAAACAGCGTCACATCTGGTACGAGTCGTGCCCGAACTGCGAAGGCATCTTCCTGGATGCAGGCGAATTCACCGATCTCAAGCACGACACATTGCTCGACCGCCTGCGGGACATGATCAAGGGACGCCGCAAGGGCTGAGACTAGGAGAGTTTGACGAGCATCTTGCCGATGTTCTCACCCTTGAAGAGTCCGATGAGAGCTGCAGGAGCGTTCTGGATGCCCTCCAGAATCGTCTCGCGGTACTTCATGCGGCCGTCGCGTAACCACGACTTCATATCGGTGAGGAATCGTTCGCGCTCCTTCTCGAACTCGTAGACTACGAAACCCTTCATGGTGATGCGGTTGTAGATCATGTTGGAGAGCGTGGTGACGCCTTCCGAGCGCGCGCCGGGTGTGTTGTAAGCGGAGATCATTCCGCACACGGGGATCCGCCCCAACGGATTCATGCGGGGGAGGGCCGCATCGAGATGTTCGCCGCCGACGTTCTCGAAGTAGACGTCGATGCCATGGGGTGCAGCCTCTTTCAGACTCCTGCGCAGCGAGCCTTCTTTGTAGTTGATTGCGGCGTCGAGTCCGAGTTCGTTGGTGAGCCAATCGCACTTTGCCTGGGAGCCCGCGCTGCCGATCGTGTAGCAGCCGCGGATCTTGGCGATCTGCGCGGCCACGCTGCCCACGGCGCCGGCCGCCGCGGAAACAAACACGTTCTCGCCGTCTTTCAAGGCGCCTGTAATCAACAGACCGCCGTAAGCCGTGAGCCCGGTCATGCCGAGCGCGTGCATGTAGAGTGTCGGTGAGAAGCCGTCGGCTTCGATGTGGGCGACGCCGCGCCCATCGCTGAGCGCATAGGCGCGAAACCCCAGCTGATGTTGGACCAGGTCGCCCTCGCGAAACTCAGCGTTGCGTGACGCGCTCACGGAGCCAATGGCCCCGCCGCCCATGGCGCGGTTGAGTGGCTGCTGTCCGTTTGACAGGCGTGGTCGCATGGCGGGATCCACGGACATGTACTGATTCCGGATCTGAATCTCCCCCGGTCCGGGATCGGGGACCGCGGTTTCCACGATCCGAAAATGCCCTTCGTTGGGCATGCCTTCTGGATGAGCGATCAGATGCACTTCGCGCTGCGTGCGTGACATGTCCGAAGTCCCCTTATTGACGAGTCGGAAGCTTAGCGCGTGGCGGCGCCAACGTGGCGTTTTGTGACGCATGTCCCATCGCGGCGCACGTCTCACAACTCGATACACGCCTAATGTTGGTGGGTGCTCCAATGACCCTGACCCAGAAGCTGTCCCTCAACCGGGTGATGAGTCAGAACATGCGTACGTTGCACTATCGCCTTCGTCTTCCGCTGCTTGCGGGCACAATCCTGGCAGCGCTCGTGCTGGCCGTGGTGACGATGCGTGCCGTGCCCGCGCGCGACACGTACATTGTCTCCGCGGCTTCAGTGGCCGCGGCTTCGAATGCCGTATCCGAGGTGGGTGGGGAAGTGCGTTCCACGCTCGCGGTGATCGCGGCGGTGGAAGCGTTGCTGACGGACAGCCAGGCCGATGCGCTGCGTGAGCAGCCAGGGATCTCGGTACACCACGATGCGCTTCTCGAGGTTTCCAGCCGGCATGCCAAAACATATCCCAAGGGCTACACAACTCTTGCGGAAGTGAGCGCGCTGCATCGACGGGGTATCGACGGTCGTGGCGTCACCATTGCGGTCATCGACACCGGCCTGTGGAAAGGCGATCCCATCGAGTACACGGGCTACGGCGAACGCCGAGTACTGGCAAAGATCGAGACGAGCGGCATGAAGAAGGCTCGTACCGATGACGAGAACGGGCACGGCACGCACATTGTCTCCGTGATGATGAGCAGTCGCGATGATGACGATGATGACGGAGGCTTCGAAGGTGTCGCACCGAGCGCAAACGTCGTATCGGTGCGTGCATTCGACGATCGGGGCCGTGGTCGATATGTCGATGTCATCAAGGGCATCGAGTGGATCCTCGCGAATCGCGACCGCTACCAGATCCGCGTTCTGAACCTGTCGATGAGCGCAGTGGTGCAATCGCGCTACTGGGACGATCCGCTGAACCGGGCGGTGATGGCGGCGTGGCGCGCGGGTATTGTCGTGGTGGCATCGGCCGGCAACACAGGCCCTGCTCCGATGACCGTGGGCGTACCAGGCAACGTGCCCTACGTCATAACCGTCGGTGCGATGACCGACAGTTTTACGCCGAAGAATCCGTTCGATGATCGGCTGGCATCGTTTTCCGCGGCCGGGCCCACCCATGAGGGATTCGTCAAACCCGACGTCGTCGCGCCGGGCGGGCACATGATTGGCTGGATGCCGAAGAAGGCGTTCATTCCGCGCAACTTCCCGCAGTTCCATGACGAGAACGAGGAGTACTTCACGATGTCGGGTACGTCACAGGCCGCGGCCGTGGTGAGCGGTATCGTGGCGCTGATGCTCCAGGTGGATCCGCAGGCGTCGCCCGATGATGTGAAGTGTCGGCTGCTGTCATCTGCGCAGCGCGCAGAGCGCTCTGATGGTTCGGCGGCCTATAGCGTCTTTCAGCAGGGTGCCGGCATGGTATCGCCGATTCGTGCCGCATATAGCGCGGACGCCGCGTGCGCAAATCGCGGGCTCGACATTGATCGGGACTTGGCTGGAACGGCGCACTATCGAGGCCTCGCCAGCCGGGATGCCGACGGGCGCTACTTCGTGATGGCGCCCGATGGCGCGCCCGTTGAAGGATCGGGCTTGTTGTGGAGCGATGGCCTGTTGTGGAGCGATGGCCTGTTGTGGAGCGATGGATTGCTGTGGAGCGATGGATTGCTGTGGAGCGATGGCTTGTTGTGGAGCGACAGCGTTGCCGCCAGCAGCGGTATGGGCAATCCAGCAGTTCGCAGTGGGCCAGACATCGCGATCAACGCCTGGGTCGGCCAGGAATAGCCAAAATGCGCGCGGGAATCGCGCAATGCATTCGTCTTGCTGCTGCACTTCTCTTGCTGTTCTCATCGCCTGCCGCGCTCGCCGCCGGTCAGCCGATGTTCTTTCGCCACATGACGGCGCAGGACGGCCTCTCGCAGAACACGGTCACCGCGATCCATCAGGATCGGAGCGGATTCATGTGGTTCGGCACCGAGAATGGCCTGAACCGGTATGACGGCTACGAGATCATCCGCTATCACCGTGACCGCGGGGCCGCCAATGGCTTGACCAGCGACTTCATCTGGCAGATCGCCGAGGACGCGCAAGGTAACCTCTGGTGCGCAACTGTTGGCGGCGGCCTGGTGAAGTGGGATCGCGCCACCGACAACTTCAAGAGCTACCGCGGCAACGGTGGCGAAGCTCAGTCCATTGGTGATGACTCGGTGCGGGCGGTGCTCGTGGCCGGCGACGGCCGAGTCTGGGCGGGAACGAGTGATTCGGGGGTGAGCGTACTCGACCCCGTTTCGGGACAGGTCCGGCGCTATCGACATGATGAAGCGGATTCCGACTCGCTATCGAATGACGCGGTGTTCAGTCTCTACGAAGATCGTTCGGGCTTGATCTGGGTAGGGACCGATCGTGGACTGAACCAGTTCAATGCGGACACCGGAAAGTTCAGGCGATATCTACATGACCCCACCGATCGTACCAGTATCAGTCACGACCGGATTCGATCGATCTATCAGGATCGCGCCGGCGCCTTGTGGATCGGCACGTATGCGGGTGGCGTGAATCGACTTGGTCGCAACGGCCACACGTTTCGACGCTTCCAGCACGACCCGGCGCGAGCGGCGAGCCTGTCCAACGATCACGTCCGAGCGATCTTCGAAGATGCGGATGATCGAATGTGGATCGGTACCGCCAATGGTCTGAACCTGTTCGATACGCCGCGGCAGCGATTCACACACTATCGCCACGACGGCACCGCCGAGAGCCTGAGCGACAGCTACGTCATGTCGCTGCACCAGGATCGCGGTGGCGTCTTGTGGGTCGGCACGCGCGCTGGCGGAATAAACACATGGAATCCGCGCAGCTGGGCGTTCGGGCACTTTCGCGACGATTGGCTCAAAGATACCAACGTCACGTCGTTTGCTGGCAGCAGTGGTTCGCTTTGGGTCGGTACCTATGACCGTGGACTGACGCGCATCCTGGGCAATGACCTGCGCAGATATCGCGTTCCCAAGATCAGCGATGACCGGGTGATGTCGCTCCTGCTCGATCGCCGTGGTTTTCTATGGATCGGCACCATGGACGGTGGTTTGAATCGCCTGGATCCGGTGACGGATGCGGTGGATGTGTTTCGCGGCGGACAGGATCAAGTCCTCGGTGCCAATGGCGTGATGAGCCTGCTCGAAGACAGACGTGGACGAATCTGGGTCGGCACGTACGGCGGTGGCGTGAGTCAGTTCGATCCGAACACGCAGGTGTGGCGTCGTTACCTGCACGAACCCCGCAACCCGCGGACACTCAGCAGTCCACGCGCCGCGGCATTGACCGAAGACCCGTCGGGGTTGATTTGGGTAGGTACGGACACCGGTCTCAATCTACTCGACCCGGAAACAGCGAAGGTTACTCAATTCCGTCACGACGGCGACGACGCAGACAGCCTTGGCGCCGACTCCGTCTACGCGCTGCACACGGATGCGTCCGGCACCGTGTGGGTTGGAACTGCCGGAGGTGGTGTAGATCGCATCCATGAATCGGCGCAGGACGGTACCGTGCGCTTCGAGAATTTCTCGCAGAATCTCGGGCTGCCGAGCAGTGTCGTATACGGAATCCGCTCCGATGCCGACGGTCGACTGTGGCTATCGACGAGCAACGGACTATCCCGGCTCGACCCCGGCACGAGGGCGGTCAAGACGTTTCACAAGGCGCATGGCATCCAGTCAGAAGATTTCAGTTTTGGCGCCCATCATCAAAGCAGCGATGGCGAGCTCTTCTTCGGCGGCGCCAACGGATTCAATGCGTTCACGCCGGAGCGTCTCACGCGCAACGCGCCTGCGCCGAACATCGTGCTCACCGCTGTCGAGTTGATGAACAAGCGGGCGAATTTGGGCACACCGTATTACGTGGCCGATCGCGTTGCCATGGCGCACGGTGACGATGTGGCGTCGTTCCGCTTCGCTGCGCTCGATTTTACGGCGCCGACCGAAAATCGATACATGTACAAGCTCGAGGGATTCGATGGCGACTGGATCGACTCCGGAGTTGTCAATCGCGCGACGTATACGAATCTCGATGCGGGTGAGTACCTGCTGAAGGTGAAGGCTGCAAACAGCGATGGAGTGTGGAGCGAACAGGGTCTCGATATTGCGGTAAGCGTCTCGCCCGCACCGTGGCAAACCGACTGGGCGCGTGCGGCATACGCGCTCATGGTGATCGCAGTCGCCGTGGTTGTCGTGACGGGGCTGCGCAAGCGTCGGCGCGACAAGGCCGAGCATCAGGCGCAACTGAACCGGCTCGCCTACTTCGATGCGGTCACGTCCATTCCCAATCGCCATCATTTCATGCGCAGTCTCGAGTCCGCAGTGGAGCGTGCCCATGCCGACGGCACGAAGATCGGTTTGGTTTACGTCGACCTCGACCAATTCAAACGCATCAACGACACCCTCGGACACGTAGCCGGGGATGCCTTTCTCAAGCTGGTCGCGGAACGACTTACGATGGTGCTGGCAGAAGCGCGAACGCGCAATGTCGCCGAGGGTTCCGAAGTCATCTATGAACTGGCGCGCATGGGAGGAGACGAGTTCGTCATCATCGTCGCCCACGTGAATGCAGAAGCCGAGGTTGTAGCGACAGCCGATCTCGTACGCAATGCGCTATCGAGTCCCCTGCGATATCAACGCCATGACCTCGTTGTCACGCCAAGCATCGGCATTGCACTGTTTCCACGTGATGGAGTGGAGGTAACCACGCTCCTGCGGAACGCCGACACCGCCATGTATGAAGCGAAGGAAGGCGGTCGCAATCAGCATCGTGTGTATGTGGCGTCCATGAGCGATCGTGCGGGTGATCGACTGCGCCTGGAGTCCGATCTGAGATCCGCGCTCGAACGGCGTGAACTCGAAGTGCACTATCAGGCTAAGGTCGAGCTGGAATATCTCACTGTCGTGGGGGCAGAAGCCCTGCTGCGGTGGAACCATCCGGAGCGTGGCGCGATTTCACCTTCGGTGTTCATTCCGCTTGCGGAGGAGTCGGGGCTGATCCTGGACATCGATCGGTATGTCGCGGCAGCAGTAGTTGCGCAGCTCGCTGCATGGCGTGCGGATGAAATCGATGTCGTGCCCATCGCGATCAATCTCTCGGGCCGGGAATTCTCCGGCACAGATGCGGTGCGCGTGCTGCGCGAGTTGGCCGATGCATCGTCCATAGAACTGTCCTTGATCGACCTTGAGATCACGGAGACGGCGCTGATGCGCAATGCCGCAGACGCGCGCACCACCCTTGCGGCGCTCAAGGCACTTGGTTTCAGGATCTCCGTGGACGACTTCGGGACTGGCTACTCGTCGCTCGGGTATCTGAAGCGATTCGCGCTCGATGCGCTCAAGATCGATCGATCCTTCGTGCGCGACCTCGACCGCAACCCGCAGGACCGAGCGATCTGCCGTGCGATCATCGCCATGGCGCACGGGCTTGGCGTAAAGGTGATCGCCGAAGGCGTCGAGAACGAGGCGCAGTTACAGGTGTTGCGCGCCGAAGGATGCGACGAGGCTCAAGGCTACTACTTTCATCGCCCACAGCCGGCGGTGCGCTTTGCGGAAACGCTGCGCGAGATCGCTACGCTGCGAATCGCAGCGACCCACGGTCAACAGGCCGTCGGACGCGGCATTCGACCCAACTAGGGAAGCAACTTGTTCAGAGCTTGCCTAGGAAGCGTAGAACAGTACCGCAACAAAGTGACAGGCACTGCCTGCGACGACGAACAGGTGCCAGATGAAATGCGCGTAAGGAACACGGCTGTCGAGAGCAAAGAAGGGCACACCCAACGTGTATGCGACGCCGCCTGCGAGTAGCCAGTAAAGGCCTGCTTCAGGCATCAGTGCGAGCATGGGTTCGGCGGCGATCACTACCATCCAACCCATCACCAGGTACAGCACGAGCGATGCGGTTGCGAATCGCGCACCACCCATCGCCTTCAGCACGACGCCCGCGCAAGCAAGTCCCCAGACGATGCCAAACAGAGTCCAGCCCCAGGTACCCGCCAGCACGCCGAGCGTGAAGGGTGTATAGGTACCTGCGATCATGAGGTAGATCGCGGCATGGTCGAGAATGCGGAACACGCGCTTGGCGGTGCCGGCCGGCAATGCGTGGTACATCGACGATGACAGGTAGAGCAGCACCAGCGCAGTTCCGAACACCGTAGCGCCGACGATGCTGCTGCCGCCGAGGTCGCGTTGGACCGCGTCGACGATCAGAACCGGTAACGCGGCCAGGGACAGAAGGAGCGCACCGCCGTGGCTCACCGCGTTGGCGACTTCTTCTCCCAGGGACTGGCTTCGGCCTTGAATATCGGTCACTTCGATCTGGACGTAAGGTGGCGGGCGAGCATTGTGCCAGACTCTCGCACCGACTGGGCCGGCTGGTCGTGCGACAGATAATCCCGGCCGACACCCTCTATCGGTCATAGTTCGGGTAGTCCGGGATGATCATGAGCAGCGATGTCGACGAGCTGACGGGGCTGAAGGCCCTGGCGCGCGATCGCGCGCTCGCCCGTCGTATGCGTCGGGGCGACGACCAGGCCATCACGCAGTTCTGTCAGTCCTATCTACCCAAGCTCTATCGGTACGCGCTGCGCCGGCTCGGCAACGAAGCGGACGTGGCGGATGTCGTGCAGGTGGTGCTGATGAATGCGGCGCGCCGCATCGAGACCTATCGTGGCGAGGCAACGCTTCTGGCGTGGCTCATTCGCATCTGCAGGAGTGAAATCGCCAAGCACTATGCAGATCGGGAGCGGCGTGGGGCAACCGTTACGCTGTTCGACGACGACGTGTTGCGGGCCATCGTGGAGTCGCTCGAGGCACCCGCGAGCGATGAGCCGGAAGCGATCGCCCGCCGCAGCGAATTGATCGACCTGGTACAGGCGACGCTCGATCAGTTGCCAGGCCGCTACGCGCGCGCGCTCGAATTGAAGTATGTCGAAGGCTTCAGCTCCGTCGAGATCGCTCAGCGGATGCAGATCAACGACGTTGCCGCGCAATCGCTCCTGGCGCGGGCGCGGCGGGCGTTTCGAGAGCTCTGCAGTGCGGCGGCCTTTAGCGGCAATACACTGGATGGTGAAGCATGAGCGTGGAAAAGAGCGGCGAGTCTCCCGCAACCGAAGATCTGGTTGGGCGCGCATTGCGCGCAGCGGGCGCGCGGCCGGAAGTGCCTGCCGCAATG
>JBGSQB010000009.1:0-3076 GCA_041738285.1 Pseudomonadales bacterium
GCCGCCGGGCAGTGCGAATACGAAGTCCGTGCCGATCCCGGCCGCAGCCGCGCCGCCCGACGAGACTCGGACCTGGGCCATCGATGTGGTGTCGCTGCGCGACTCGCGCATCGACTACGACCTCGATGGTGACCGCTACCGCCTCGACGTGGATGAGATCATCGTCACCGACGTTGCGCCCGGTAACACGTCGCCGGTGCGCGCGTTGTTCCGCCTGACCGCGGAAGATCAGGTCGCCGACATCGACCTGCACGCAGCACTCACCGCAACCGGCAGTGCCATGCAGGTGAGCGACGGCGACATGACCGTGAGCATCGACACCGTGCCGATGAGCGTCACGTTCACCGCCAACTATGACATTGTGCGCGAGCGACTCGACGTGAACTTCGATGCGACGCTGGACTCGGTCACCATTCCCGTCGACCAGGCAGGTGAGAACATTGCACTTGGCGGCGCAACGATTGCGACGCTCGCATTCGCCGCGCCGATGATTTCCGAGCCCGACATCGATGAGCCCATACTGCCGCTCGAAGCGCTGCGGGCAGTCGACTGGAACGGCGCCGTGAAGATCGGCGAGCTGCACTACGACGGCGCGACCTTCAAAGACGTTGCGCTCACCTCGGTGGGCAAAGAAGGCGATCTGCGCGGCATACTGACTCTGCCTCAGTTCTTCGGCGGCCACGCGGCCACCGATTGGACGGTAGATGCGCGCGCGGTGCCGAAATGGCATCTGAACTCCAAGGTTGCCGACATGGACAGCCGCGAGCTGCTCGCCTGGCTCGATAAGCAGCATGAGTGGGTCGCGCTGCTCATGGGAGCGACCGATCTTTCGATGACGGGCAACACACGCCGCGAGCTGACCCAGTCCATTGCCGGTCGCACCACGTTCGATGCCGGCCAAGGTCGCCTCGACATTCGCGGCCTGCGCGATCTGGCACTGTCGATTGCCTCGCGGGCTGGCGGCGCCGACCGAATCCAAGCATGGCCCGAGGTGCTCGACTACAAGCGCTTCACCGGGAGCTGGGATGTCAACGGCATCGCGCATCGAGGCAGGGTGCTGCTGGATAACCTGGCGCTCGAACTCGACGACACCATCGACCCGACCACGGACGCAATCGACATGGCACTGGCCGTGACCGTGCTCGAAGAATCCGAAATCTCGACGTTCAAAATCGATCCGCTCCTCATGGGACTTGCGTTGCCCGTGCGCTGCAAGGGCACCGCGATCGAGCCGAAGTGCAAGGCCGACGAAGAGGGTACGAAGCAGCTCATCGCCCAGGCGCTGTCCGGCAACAATCCCGAGATGACCGAGCGACTCGATAAAGCCATCGACGAAAAGGTACCGGAACAATATCGCGACGCGGCACGCTCACTGCTGGACATGTTGCGCAAAGGACAACAGAACAAGCAACCGGCTCCGAATTGAAATGGACGAATTCGCCAGGCAGGCGCTCACCTGGTACGACGCGCATGGCCGCAGGAACTTGCCTTGGCACATCGATCGCAGCCCCTATCGCATCTGGATCTCCGAAGTGATGTTGCAGCAGACGCAGGTTGCAATAGTGATCCCCTACTTCCAGCGATTCATCGCACGATTCCCAAACGTGTTCGCCCTCGCGCGAGCTGACCTCGACGATGTGCTGGCCCTATGGACTGGCTTGGGTTACTACGCACGTGGACGCAATTTGCACGCAGCGGCGATAGCCATCGCCGACCGACATGCCGGCGAACTGCCAGCCGACCTGGACGCGCTCATCGAATTACCCGGCATCGGTCGCTCGACGGCCGGTGCCATCCTCGCGAGCGCCTTTGCGGTGCGTGCGCCCATTCTCGATGGCAACGTCAAACGCCTGCTGGCGCGCTTTCACGCAGTGGAGGGCTACCCCGGCACCACCGCGACGTCTAAGCAGCTGTGGCAGCACGCGGATGCGCACACACCATCGACACGCGTTGCCGACTACACCCAGGCGGTGATGGATCTCGGCGCGATGGTCTGCACGCGCACCAAGCCCAGCTGCGAAACCTGCCCGTTACGCGATGATTGCGAAGCGCTGCGTACCGACACCGTGTCCAGATTCCCGCAACCTCGACCGCGTCGCACACTGCCGATCAAGCGAACGCGCATGTGGCTCTTCACCGATGAGCGCGGCCGCTGTCTGCTCGAAAAGCGCCCGCCATCGGGCATCTGGGGTGGACTATGGGGGCCCATTGAACAGACGACCGAAGCACCGATCGATGACGTGCTCGCAACACTCGGATTGCAACTCGAAGGTGATCTCATGCCGCTCGATGGCTTTCGTCACACCTTCACGCATTTCCATCTCGACGTGCATCCGCTGCGCGTTCCGGTCGCGCGTTCGAACACGACCATCGCCGATTCCGATCGTTATCGCTGGTATGGCCCAGGCGACAATCAGCCAATCGGTCTTTCACGCGTAGCCGAACGGCTACTCGCCATGATCCGTGCGTGACTTACGCGCGCACATGCACCGTTGCCCAAGTCCGGGGCATCGCGCTGCTCGACCGCCTCATCCAAGTGCAGGTAGGGGCGCAGGTCCACACTGTATCGTTCGCGGCGACGCGCGCGTTTGCGGCGAATTCCTCGGCTGCGCATGGTGTTTCCTCGGTAGTTGAGTTTGTGGACCGAAGTCCACCGCAGAAGTATCAGCATGATCTGTGCCAGATCGGAGAGCAGACTCGCGTCGCGTCGCGGTTACTCGCTATGATCGGCGCATGACACGCATCGTGCATTGCCGCAAGTACGACGAGGACCTGCCCGGACTCGAACGTCCACCATTGCCCGGCAAACGCGGTCAGGACATCTTCGAGCACATCTCACAGAAGGCATGGACCGCCTGGCAAGCGCACCAGACGATGCTGATCAACGAAAAGCACTTGAGTCTGATCGATCCCGCTGCACGCACGTATCTGCTCGAACAGATGGAGAAGTTCTTCGCCAACGCCGATGTCGAGCAAGCAGAAGGCTACGTCGCACCGAAAAAGTAGGGGGGGTTCATGATTCGATCCATCGCTCTCATTGCGCTGATGAGTCTTGCGACTTCGCTGTGGGCGGCGC
>JBGSQB010000029.1:0-94677 GCA_041738285.1 Pseudomonadales bacterium
GGCGGATACGGCACGGCCGTGCCGACGCCCCAGACTGGCGCCGGCCATGCGGCGTCGCTCGTCGTACGGGCGATCACGTGCACGTGCAGTTGTGGCACCATGTTGCCAAGCGCCGCGACATTCATCTTGTCCGCCTTGGACGCCCGTCCGAGTGCGTTCGATACCTGCTCGATCTCGTCGAACAAGGTCGTGTGGTATTCGCGCGGCACATCGTGGAAGTCGCGCAGGTCGGGGATTCGTGGCACGAGGATGCACCAGGGGAAACGGGCGTCATTCATCAGCAGGAGCTGGCACAGAGACAAGGGCCCGAGGTCGAAACAGTCGGCTGCGAGTCGCGGATGGACAGTGAACACGCGTAAGCTCCAGTGGCCAATCGGTGAGGCTTATACTGCCCGCATTCGTTGCCATCCACACGTCGGACCCTGGGAGGAATGACATGCCACAACTCGTGACCCTGCCGGCAGACGCGACGCCGGATGCTGTCGTTGGTGCCATAGACCGCGATGGTGCGGTGATCGTGGCGGGGGTGATGAGTACTGATCTCGGCCAGCGCATCGATGCCGAGATCTCCCCTTACCTGAGTCGATCGGGGCTGGGTCGTGACGACTTCACCGGACGCCGCACCAAGCGCACCGGGGCGCTGGTGGCGCGTTCGCCCGCGTGCCGCGAAGCGGTGATGAATGCGCTCGTGATCGGTGCGAGCGAACGATTTCTGCTGCGCCAGTCGCAACGCATTCAGCTGCATCTGACGCAGCTGATCGAAATTCATCCGGGTCAGGGCGCGCAGCCGCTGCATCGCGATCGCCTGGCCTGGGGCGGATACCTGCCCCGTACGATCGAACCGCAGCTCAACACCATCTGGGCGCTCACCGATTTCACCGCAGCGAACGGCGCCACTCGCGTCGTACCCGGCAGCAATCATTGGGACGATGAGCGCAAGGCCACGCGTGAGGATGTCTGCCAAGCTGAAATGGCGCGTGGATCGGTGCTCTTCTACAGTGGCTCGGTGATTCACAGCGGCGGCGAGAATCGAAGTGCCGCACCACGTCTGGGCATGAACATCACCTATTGCCTGTCGTGGCTGCGTCAGGAGGAAAATCAGTTTCTATCCTGCCCGCCGGAGATCGCTCGCACCCTGCCGGTCGATCTGCAGGAGCTGTTGGGTTACACCATGGGTAACTATGCGCTCGGATATTACTCGAGCCCAACCGCACTCGAAGGTGACTTGCCTGACACGCTGCCCCCTGAGCTCGCCTTGGGTCGAAAGCCGCGCGCGAAGGCCGACTTACTCAATCTTGGCTGAGGGTTACATGAATCTGACGAACTGGCTCACGGCACTTGCACTGGCATGCGCCGTCTCGACACCGGTAGTGGCAGCGGAACTGGACTCGCACCAGAGGCTCGCGCGCGACATCTATCGCGAGTTGGTCGAAATCGACACGACCGACTCGGTCGGTGACAACACGCAAGCGGCAGAGGCCATGGCGGCACGCTTACTTGCCGCCGGGTTCGCGCCGGACGACGTACAGGTCATTGTGCCCGCACCGCGCAAGGGCAATCTGGTGGCGCGATTGCGCGCGCCCGTGGCACTCGCCAAACCCATCCTGCTGCTCGCCCACATCGACGTCGTCGAAGCCAATCCCGAGGACTGGACGTTGCCGCCGTTTCAGTTCATTGAACAGGATGGCTACTTTTATGGCCGCGGCACGGCCGACGACAAAGCCATGGCATCGATCTGGATCGCCAATCTGATCCGGATGAAGCAGCAAGGCTACACCGGCGATCGCGACATCATCGTCGCGCTCACGGCCGATGAAGAGGGCGGGCCGACCAATGGCGTGCAGTTTCTGATCGCCAATCATCGAAGTCTCATCGACGCAGCCTTCGTGCTCAACGAAGGTGGTGGGGGTGTGATGCGCGATGGCGTACGGCTGGTCAACACGGTGCAGGCTGCAGAGAAGGTATTTCAGACCTACATCCTCGAAGTGACGAATCGCGGCGGCCACAGTTCCGTGCCGCGAGTCGACAACGCGATCTATCAGCTTGCCGCCGCGGTTGGACGCATCGCAGCCTTCGAGTTTCCGATCGTGCTCAACGAAGTGACGCGCGCCTACTTCCGTCAGAGCGCCGCGTCGATTGACCCGCCCGAAGATGACTTCCTGCGCGGGCTCCTGCACGAGCCACCGGACGCCGACAGCGTCGACTACGCGCGCAAGATCCCGGCCTACAACGCGCGTTTGCGCACCACGTGTGTTGCCACGCGCCTCGAAGCAGGTCATGCGGACAACGCGCTGCCGCAACGGGCGAAGGCAACGATCAACTGCCGCATCTTGCCGGGTATTCCGCCTCAATCGGTGCAGGACACCTTGGTGCAGGTGGTTGCGGATTCAGAGGTCTCGATCACGCCGGTTGCGGTACCGCAGCCGAGTCCGCCGTCACCACTCGATGAAGCGATCATGGATCCGATCATCGCGATTACCGCCGACATGTGGCCGGGCGTGGGTGTGGTGCCGGCCATGAGCACGGGCGCAACCGACGGCCTCTACTTTCGCCAGGCCGGCATCCCTGTGTACGGCGTCTCGGGCTTGTTCGGCGACATCGATGATGTACGCGCCCATGGTCGCGATGAGCGCATGCTAGTGCAGTCATACTTCGAAGGTCTTACGTTCCTCGACCGGCTGGTGCGGGCTTACGTCGGGCTCGAATAGGGGAAACAGGGGACAGTTAATCTATTTCGCCGAAGCGACTACTTCACCAAGAGAGACCCCCCGAAATAGGTTAACTGCCCCCTATTTTCCGGACTAAGTGTGCGGAGGATGCTGCGAGTTTCGCTGCTTCGAGGCCCCTGAATGCATCGAATTCCGCCAGCTGTAGTGGCGGTGCGACGTCGTATGCGGGACCGAGCCGGCAATCCTCGAGAGCTTCGAGGGCGCGATCGAGGCTCGAGAAAACTCTGTGTGGCTCCACCAAACTGAGCACGTCGAGTTCACGCAGTATCTCGTGGACGGAAAACGGCGTGCGGTGCTCGAGTTCCTTCAGACCGCTGAGCGAGACGTCATCGAACAGATCGCGGCGATCGCGCAGCCGACGCCGACGGCGATGATGAGATCCACGAGCACGGTGATCAACGTAGCTGCAATCATCACGGCGAATTCGTCGCGCACCTTGCGACGCTTCGCCAGTTGCAGGGAGTACTTGTCGAACAAGCCGATCGCAGGCATGAACAGTACGCCCGACAACGCTGCCACACCGCCAGCAGCGGCAGCGTTGATCAGGTCGGTGTTCGGCAGCGCGGTCAGCTGGCACAGAAGGCCCTGTGGCAGGGCAAGACGGCGGCTGTCATGCCGCCGTAGAGGTCGCCGATTGGACGGCGTCTTGAAGGAATTAGCCTGTATTCCGCAGGCCGCTTGCGATTCCTGCCATGGTGACTTTCAGCGCCCGGGCCGATTCGTCGTCACCGTTTGCCCGGTAGCGCGCCATCAACTCGGCCTGCAGCAGATGCAGTGGGTCGAGATAGGTATTGCGGACCGTCAACGACGCGCGCAAGCCAGGATCGTGAGCGAGCACTTCGGTGGCGCCGCGCAGGTCGAGAAGGGCCGCGATCAGTTTCTGCAGACGAGCGGACAATGCCGCGACAGCGCGCTGCTGGTCGGCGTTCGTCAGTCTGCGGGCGTAGTAGTTGACCAGCGCCGGCTCGGCTTTGGCGAGCACCATCTCGAGCATGTCCATCTGCATGCGGAAGAACGGCCACTGTTCGAGCATCGTTTCCAGCTGCTTGCGGCTGTTCGCCACCGCATCCGGCAGCGCGGCGTCTGCGCCGAGCCAGGCCGGCAGCATGAGACGAATCTGGGTCCAGGCAAACACCCATGGAATGGCGCGCAGGCTCTCGACGTCGTCAGTCTGCTTGCGTCGGGCGGGCCTGCTGCCAAGCGCAAGAATCCCGAGCTCACGTTCCGGCGTGAGCGCGCGAAACAGATCGACGAAGCTTGGGTCCGCACGCACGACAGATCGATAGCCGGCGAGTGCGGCGGCTGACAGGGTTGTCATCTGTTGCCGCCATGCGTGCTCGGGCTCGGGCGGTGGCGTTAGCGTCGCCTCGAGTACGGCCGACACGTAGCGCTCCATGGTTTCCAGCGCGAGTGCGGGGGTGCCGAGTTTGAATCGGATCATCTCGCCTTGTTCGGTGACGCGCAGACTCCCGGCGACGGAGCCGGGTGGCTGCGATCGGATGGCTTCGTGTGACGGACCGCCGCCACGACCAATGGCACCGCCGCGACCGTGAAATAGTTTCAGGCGAACGCCGTGACTCGTAACCACCTTGGACAGCCGCTCCTGAGCGCGGTATTGCGCCCATGCTGCGGCGAGCTGGCCTGCGTCCTTGGCGGAGTCGGAATAGCCGATCATCACGCGTTGGGAACCGGCGCAGTACGCGTGATACCAGGGCAGCGCGAGCAGCGCATCGATCGTGCTCGGGGCGTCGTCGAGGTCGGCCTCGGTTTCGAACAGCGGCACCACCGGCAGCGATCGGACCAGCCCGGCGGCACGCAGCAGCAGAATGACCGCGAGCACGTCGCTCGGGGAACTCGCCATCGAAATCACGTACTGCGCGATACCGCCGGCGTCCCCATCGGCAACGACTTTGCAGGTCGCGAGTACTTCGGCGACGTCATCAGAACATGGCCACTGCGCCGGGAACAGCGGTCGGCGGCTGTCGAGCTCGGCGATCAGGAACTCCTGCCGCGCTTCCTCGCTCCATGCGCCGTAGCACTTGCCCATGCGCGTGATGCCCAAGTGGCGCGTCAGCTCGTCGAGCACCTGGGTGTGGCGGTCAGCGCTCTGACGGATGTCGAGACTGACGAGATGAACGCCGAAGCAGGCAACGCGGCGCAACAGATCCTTCAGCGGTCCGTTGGCGATCTGCTCCATGCCGCAGTCGACCAACGACCGGCTACACAACTGCAACGTGTCCATCAGATCCTTGCTGTCGAGGTAGATCGAATCGACAGGCGCGGACAACGTTGGCGACAACGACTCGGCCCAGTCGCGAGTGCGTCGCAGTCGTTCGCGTACAGTTTTGAGCAGCGCACGGTAAGGTTCGTGGTTGTCGCCGACGATCGCGCGCAGTTCCGGATTTGCTCGAGTGACCGACAGGGCGCCATGCAGCTCTTCGATGTCGCGCAGCAGAAGGTCAGCTGCCATCCAGCGGGCGAGCATGAGCACTTCCCGCGTCACTGGGGCCACGACATTCGGATTACCGTCGCGATCGCCGCCCATCCAGGTCGCGAATTTCACCGGTGAGGCGTCGAGCGGCATCGGTGCGAGCCCGCGTCCGATCAACGCGGTGTCGAGGCGTCGCATGAGTTGGGGCAGGGCGTGCCAGAGCGAGTGCTCGAGCACGGCAAAGCCCCAGCGCGCTTCGTCCTGAGGCGTGGGGCGGTCCTGCCGGATTTCGTCGCTGTACCACGCTTCTGCAACCAGGCGTTCGAGTGTCACGACGTCGCGTCGTGGGCTTGCGAGGGCCTGCCCGATCGACTCGTACTTCTGAATCATGGTTCGTCGCAGCACTTCGGTCGGGTGTGCCGTCAGCACGAGTTCGATGTCCAGTTGCGCCATCGTCTCCCCAAGGGCGGGACTGTCTGGCAACTCGAGCAGCGAAGTGCCATCGAGTCGTCTGACCTGGTGCTGCTGATCGGCGATGTTGGCAAGGTTCAAGAACTGGTTGAATGCGCGTGCGACATCGGTCAGCTCATCGGCTGGAATCTGCGCCAGATACTGCGACAGGGCATCCCAATCCGTACCCTGGCCGCTGCGTGCGGCCTTGGCGAGCGATCGGATGCGCTCGATCCGCGCCACGAACCCGGCACCCCGATCGGAGGCGATCACGCGACCAAGCACCTCGCCGAGCTGGCGTACGTCATCACGCAGCGCGGTGTCGAGGTGTTGCAGGGGATCGACCGGGTCCGAATCGGGCGAAGTTTTTTTTGTCATATCAGAGCCCGGGGGTTTCCGATCGAATGGGTTTGGCCATAATGCCGGCAATGGACATCCCCTTCCAGATCCGTCGCACTGGACATCGCAGTCGCAGTATTTCGGTGCGCGTTCGCAGCGACGGCACGGTGCGGGTCGGCGCGCCGACCTGGGTCGGCATGCGCGACATCCGTGCCGTGGTGGCTGAACATGCGGCCTGGATCAGTGAGCGGCTGGTGGAGGTCACTGCCGTGATGATCCGCTACGAAGCGGGCGCAGATCATCCGTACCTTGGTCGCAACTATCCGCTGCGCGTTCGAGTGATCGATGCCAATCCGCAGGTGCGCCTCACCCGCAGTGGCATCCACGTGCAGGCGCGCAGCGCCGATGAAGGTGTGCTGCGCGATCAACTGCGGCGATGGTACCGACGCCGTGCCGAAGCGGTGATCGGCCGGCGGTTGGCCCGGATCTCGCCCGGACTGCCGTGGCTGAAAGGCGAGCCGCGGTGGTGTCTGCGCCGCATGCGCGCGCAGTGGGGCAGCTGTTGCGAGACGGGCCTCGTCACCTTCAACACGCAGATGGTCAAGGCGCCGTTGCGGCTGATCGACTACGTGATCCTGCATGAACTGGTGCACCTGAAGCATCACGACCACGGCAGAGGATTCGAGCGACTGATGGATTCGCACATGCCGGACTGGCGCAAGCGGCGGCGCGATCTCAACGCGCTAGGTGAGCGACTGCTGAACGACTGAGGTGTTGGCAGTCGCTTGTCGCAACGCTGGATCCTGGCGGAAGAACTGTCGCATCTGCTCATACACGTCCGGATACTCATCCTGCAGCACCGCGGGCGTTTCGAAGAACGCCTCGGTCATCACCGCGAAGAACTCTGCCGCGTCGGTTGCGGCGTAGTCGTCGAAGTCGAAGTCATCTGCTGCCGCGGCGTGCTCGGCCGTCTCGCTGAAATGCTCGAAGGCGCGCGCGAACGCCGTCGACCACTGGTCGAGGCTCATGTTGGCATGCAGCGGCGGCAGTCCGTTCGGCTCGCCGGTCAACTCATCGAGCTTGTGAGCGCATTCGTGCACGACGACGTTGGACGCGCGGTCGATGGTGCGAGGGTCCGACTCCTCCCACGACAGTGCCATCGGGCCGCCGGCCATGGACTCACCATCGAGTTCTTCGTAGCCCGTGTGGACGATACCGTCTTCATCGGCGATCTCGCGGTGCGCGACGAATGCGCCTGGATAGAGCACCACCGTATACCAATCGCGGTAGTAGCCGAGTCCCAGGTTCAGAATTGGCAGGCATGCCTGGGCGGCGACCGCGATGCGCATGAAGTCGCTGACCACGAGTTCGTGGGTGCCGATGAACGTCTTTTCGGTTGCGAAGATGGTCGACAGGTCCCGCAGGCGCAGCAGTTCATTCTCGGTGAGGCCCTCGAGCGCTGCGGTCGCGCGCACGACTTCCCCCCATAGCCCATCGTCGATCGGCCGTCGGCGCAGGATGCGGTCGCGGCGCCATGCAGTGAACCATTTCGGCACGGGGTGGCGTACATGTTGCGATGAAGCGGACGATAGCAGATCGCCCCGCCGCTTGAGTCCGTCGCGCGCGGCCTTCAAAGTGGGCCGATGCACGTGTTGTTGTCACTTCAGTCCCATGGCGTTCGGCCCGACAAGTCAATGCCTGCGACGGGTGTCGCAGCCATGCGTGGTGCGGAATTGATCGGCAGGCTGGAAGACCGATTGGGCCTTCCGCCGGTGACCGACGTGCCGGGCGAATCGCTGCTTGCGTATCGGGAGTGTCTGGCAAAACTCGATGACGCATCGCGCTTTTACCATGCCTCGTTCCGAGCCGATCCGATCGGCGTGACGCGCACGCTGCTCGAGTGGCGCGCGCTGTTCTACGAGCAAGGCTGGTCGGGTTCGATTGCACCGGGCGCTTCGCGGCGCCTGTGCGACATGGCGGAGGTCGAGCAGAGCGCGTGCCAATTCGTTCCGGCCTGTCTCGGCCAGCGCATCAATCGCGTGTGCGATGCACTGGAGTCCGGGTTGAAGTCGGGCATCACCGGAATCGAATTGATGACCCCGCTCGCGCGTGCGCCGAAGGCCTGGCAGCGGCTGCTTGCTCATTTCGAGGTGGTGCAGTGGCGTCCGCCGCGTTTCGTGACAGCGCCGCTCACCGATCTCGCGCGCGTGCAATCCGCGCTGCTTGGGAACGCCGAATCCGCAACCTTCGAGCCTATCCCGCTCGTCGGTGATGGTAGTCTGCTGATGGTCCGCGCCGTGTCGCGTGATCTGTCCGCCGATGCGGTCGCGCGCTACATCGGCAGTCGCAACGCAGCCGATATCGTGCTGCTCGCCCAACGCGATGGGATCATCCTGGACAACGCGCTCGAGCGCGGTGGCCTGCCCCGCGTTGGGTTTCAGCACTTCAGCCCGTTTCGCGGTATCACTCAGGTGCTCGCGCTGGTGCTGAAGCAGTTATGGCGCC
Source organism: Pseudomonadales bacterium (assembly GCA_041738285.1). Classification (GTDB taxonomy): domain Bacteria; phylum Pseudomonadota; class Gammaproteobacteria; order Pseudomonadales; family Azotimanducaceae; genus SZUA-521. The sequence continues at coordinate 8,455 of JBGSQB010000029.1, forward strand.
CGCTGAGCGCACGATCGTTGCTGCAACTGCTACAGCATCCTGTTGCACCGCTTGCGCCGGGCCTGCGACGTGAGTTGGCGAACATCGTCGTTGCCGAACCTGGCATCGGCTCTCCCAGGTGGCGCACCTTTGTCGAAGGGTTGGAATCGGCGCCGCGCGCTGCGGTGCTGCAATGGCTCGAACAGCCGCGCTTTGACCCGAAGGCCGGCGCACCGATCGATGTCGTTGCCGCCCAGGCGCACGCGGTCGGTGCATGGATTGCAGGCGAGAGCGGCGGCTTTGCCGATGTCAGTCGCCGGCGGCTGTACGCGGCGGCGCTGGCCCAGGCGCGAGCGCTTGCGAGCGCCTTGGAAGGCACGCTGTCGCGAGGGCGCACTCACATGCCACGCGCCGAGCTGGAGTCGCTGCTGCTCGAGGTCGTTTCGCAATCGAGCGACCCCGGAACGGCTGCCGAAGCCGGACATGCAGGTGGGGCGACGCATCCAGCGGAAGTCGAGCCGGTCGATGAGCTCATCTGGTGGGACCTGCGCGCCGGCGTGGATGTGCATGCGGGTCCGTTCAGCCGCGCTGAGCGCATCGCGCTCGCAGACGCTGGCGCGGCGCTGCCCAGTGCATTGGATGCGGTGACCTGGCATCGAGAGGATTTTCTGCGTGTGCTTGCGTGCGCACGCAAACGCCTTGTGCTCGTCGTGCATCCGCGCGAGGGCGGGCGACATCTGTTCGAGAGCCTCATCGAAGGCAGGTTCTGCGGGGTTGCGAACGTGATGCTGGAAGCGGAGTTGCTTGCGGGAAGCGATGTGCTGCCGGGGCTTGATCTGCCGACGGCTGCGTTGTTGCCCCGCGCCCTGCCGGCAGCACGCGGCAGCTGGCAGTTACCTGCTGATGTGGCGTTGCCGGAGCGGCCGATCGAGTCGTACTCGTCCCTCGACAAGCTCTTCCATCACCCCCACATCTGGGTGCTCAACTATGCGGCGAAGCTGCGAGCCGGCCGCGTTGCGGAACTACCGGATGGTCCTTTGCTGTATGGCAATCTTGCGCACGCGCTATTCGAACGCTTTTTCCAGCAGCGAACGGACTGGGCCGCGATGGCGGCGGTGGATGTAGCGGCCTGGGTGGGGCAGGCGATCCCGGCACTGATCGATCAGTCTGGCGCTGTGCTCGGTGAACTCGGCCGCGGCGTTGATCACCAGCGGGTCATTGCCCATCTCGAACGCGCGTTGCCGGAACTCGTGCTGCAGCTGCGTGCGGCGGATGTCGTGTCGGTCGTTTGCGAGGCGGCACTCGATGCGCCCCTCATCGATTCAATTCGGCTGCGCGGTGCGATCGATCTGTGGGTCACACGCCGTGACGGTGCAATGGCCGTCGTCGACATCAAGTGGGGTGGTGAAGACCGCCGCATGACTGTGCTCGCCGACAATCGCCATCTGCAGCTCGTGACCTATGCGTATCTGGTGGCGGCCAACGGCCATGGGAGCTGGCCGGAGCAGGCGTTCTTCATCGTTTCCACCGCCAACCTGCTGACCCGTACGCATGTGTTCTTTCCCCAGTCGACACTGGTTGGTGCAACCGCGTCCGAAGACGAGCACGCACTCTGGGCGCGGGCGCTCGCAAGTTACAGATTCCGACGCAGTCAGCTCGATCGAGGATTGATCGATGTGCTCGTCGTCGGCACCGAGGATGCGCAGCGCACGAGTGCGCCGGCTGATGCGTTGTTTGGCGACACCGAAGCCGATCGATTCGATCCATACGGCACGCTCACCGGTTGGGATGTGGTGCGATGACGCAGCCTGACCTGTTCGATGCCGCATCCGTCAAGGTGAAGTTCATCAGCGCCGGGGCTGGCAGCGGAAAGACCTATCGACTCACCGAAGAACTCGAGCGCGCGCTGACCCGCGACGGTGTCGAGCCGGCACGGGTCATTGGCACGACATTCACGGTTAAGGCTGCCGCGGAATTGAATGACCGAGTGCGCGCGCGGTTGATTGGCAGCGGTCGCGGGCGCCTGGCGGAGCGTCTCGCGGAGGGCTTGATCGGCACGGTCCACAGCGTGTGCGAACGGCTGCTGAAGCGTTTCGCGTTCGAACTCGGCCTGTCGCCTTCGCTCAATGTCGTGTCGTTGGAAGATGCGGAGCGGTTCTTCGCCCAGGCGCTCGATCAATCCCTCGATGCCGCGCAGGTGCGGGCGATGAACACCGCGGCGCGGTGCCTCGGCATCGATGATTGGCAGGAGCCGGTCAAGAAAGTCGTGGATGCGGCGCGCAGCAACGATATCGACCCGGTCGCGCTCGCGGCCATGGGACCACCGAATGCCGACGCATTGCTCGCGCATTTCCCGAAGCCATCGACCGCGGATCTCGATGGTGCGCTGTTCGGTGCCGTCAAAGCAGCTGCTGATGGCATCAATCCGGGTGATTCGACCAGCAAAACAACGCGCAACTACCACGGTGACGCTCAGGCGGCGATGTACCTGCTGCGTCGCGGCGATCTGCCATGGCCGCGTTGGATATCGCTCGCCAAGGGAGCGGCCGGTATCCGCGATGGCGGCGACGCGTTTGCGGTCGCCGTCCGGTCCGTCGCCGAGCACTTTGCTGCGCACCCTCGGTTCCAGCGCGACATTCGATCCTATATCGAACGCTGCTTCACCATCGCTGCCGCGACGCTGCAGACGTTTCAGGGAATCAAATCGGAGCATGGTCTGATCGATTTCACCGACATGGAGCAGCTCACGCTGCATGCGTTGGATCGAGCGGACGTGCGGGCACGGCTGGCCGACGAGCTCGACCTGCTGCTCGTGGATGAGTTTCAGGACACCAACCCCATGCAGCTTGCGCTGTTCATGAAGATGCTTCCACTGGCACGCGATGCGGTGTTTGTTGGCGATGTGAAACAGGCAATCTATGCATTCCGCGGGTCTGACCCGAACCTCGTATTCGCGACTTTGGCAGGACTGTCGGCGCGTGGTGGATCGACCGAAACCCTGCCGCGTTCGTATCGCTCGCGGCCATCGCTGGTCGAGTTCACGAACCGTATGTTCACCGCCGCCTTCGCTCGTGACGACATGCGTGCCGATCAGGTGGCGCTCGCGCCGCATAGAGTCGAAGGCACTTCCGCACCGCCGGTCATCGTCTGGCAGATCGGTGAAAAGGGCGCGCAGCGGTGGCATCGGCTTGCCTGTGCGATCGGTGCGCTCGTGCAAGAGGGCATGCCGGTGGTCGACCCGGATACAGGGGCGACGCGCGCGATTCGTTTCGGTGACATCGCGGTGCTGGCCGCTACCAACGCCAATGTCGAAGCGATCGCGTTCGCGCTACGCCGCAGCGGCACTCCGAACAAGATGTCGCTGACGGGGCTGCTGTCGGTTCCGGAAGTGGTGTTTGCGCGCGCGTGCTTGCGCAGACTCGATGATGCCGGCGACACGCTCGCATCCGCTGAGATCATGTCGCTCGCCGCGGACGGTCCAGCGGAAGCGTGGCTCGCCGATCGGCTGCGCAAGTTGCAAGCCGGGGAAGAAGCGCACCGCTGGGGCGAGCGCGATCAGCCGATCATCGCTGCCATCGCCCGCCTTCGCGACGACACCGCGACGAGTTCGCCGGTGGAGATCGTTGCCCGCGTCCTCAACTACGTCGGTATTCGGCAGATCGTCACGGCATGGGGGCCTGACGACGTCACGGCCAGTCAGCGTCAGCGCAATCTCGACGCGTTTTTCGACCTTGCCGTGCAGTACGAACAGCATTGCCTGGCTCAGCACGAGCCAGCAACGCTCACAGGCTTTCTGTTCTGGATCGAACATCCATCATCGCCTGAGCTCGATCTGCAGCCCGTCGTCACCGGCGGTGACGCCGTTCATGTGCTGACGTATCACAAAGCCAAAGGCCTCGAGTGGCCGGTTGTCGTTGCGATGGACTTCGAGTTCATCTGGCGCTCGCGACTATGGGATGTGCGGATCGATTCTTCGACGGAAGGCTTCGACGTCGACCACCCATTGCTGCGGCGACGCATCAGGTACTGGCCGAACGTGTTCGGCCGCCATCGCAAAGGCATCGACGTGCTGGATGCCATCGAAGCCTCTGCGGAAGGCGTTCAATGCGCGAAGGACAGCGCATCGGAGGCACGCCGTCTTGCCTATGTCGGATTGACGCGGGCGCGAGACACGTTGATCGTCATCGACGATGGCAGGGCCGCGAGCGCGGATAGCTGGCGTTCCCAGTTCGATGACCGTATCGAGTGGCCACTGGCGCACGATCTTGGGCTACCCGACGCGCGCAGCCGACCGCCGTTTACACCGCGCTGGTTCGAAGCGCGAACACCGTCGAACCATCTGCCGATTGCGGTGGTGAATCCGTCCATGGCAGCGCCTACGGGCGCCACGATGGGTCGTATCATCGAGCTGGGAAGACGCATCACCGTGCGCGACACCCAGTTCGATCTGCTGGGCAACGCACTGCATCGCATCATCGCCGCGCATTGCCTCAATCCGGATTCCGCAGGCGAGAGCGCACGCGCAGCCGCGGTGCTCCGCGGCTACGGTGTGGACGCGGCGATCGAAACCGACGATGCCCTGCTGGCCGCGCAGCGGCTTCACGATGCGTTGCGCACACAGTGGAACCCCTCGCAGTTGCGTGTTGAGCACCCGATCAACCACCGGCTCAACAATGGCCAGACAGTGCGCGGATTCATCGACCTGCTGGTGAGTTCCGCGGCGGGTGTGCACGTGATCGATCATAAGACATCGCCGCGACCGCGCAGCGAGTGGGTCGATGAGGTCGCGGCGTACGCTGGACAGCTACGCGCCTATCGCGATGCCCTACGCGCGGCTGGCGAAGTCGTTGCGGGGGTCTGGATTCACTTCGCGATCACCGGTGCACTCGTTGAGGTTGTGCTCACCGAGGACCGCGCCTGATGCGTGCGGTTCCGGTGGGCGTCTTCATCGCGGTGGTCGTCGCGATCGCGGGCTACGCGGCGTCGCCCTGGTTACTCGCATGGGCCGTGCCAAAGTACCTTGAGTCGCTCGGCGTAGATGCGAGCAGCTTCGAATTCTCGCGACCCGGCGCTTCGCAACTGCGTATCGATCGAGCAGTGCTACGCCTTGGCGTGATCGAGCTCACTGCGGACAGCGTCGAAATCACCTACGACTGGCGCGCGCTCAGGCATGGGCGAGTTCGTGAAGTGACCGTGGCGGCGTTCGAGGTCGCAATTGGTGCATCGGATGATCCAACCGTTATCGAGATCCCGGCTTTGTGGTCGCTGATTCCGGCGGATCGCGTCGTGGTCTCGGCGTTCAGCGTGGAGAACGCGGTGCCGCAGGCGAGCGTCGCAGGCAAGTTCGACTTCGACGCCGCTCAGGCGCATGCGGTGTTCGGTGTGGAAAGCGAACTGCTGCCGGTACCGCTCGATGGCCGTCTCGACCTCGAGCCACAGGGTGGACTCAAGGTATCGCTGACGCAGCGCGGCAGCGATGTACAGGCCTTGAGCGTGAAGGGCATTCCCGATGGCGCAGGCGCCCTCGATGTCGATGGCACACTCGACATAACCGGCCAGACCTTCGCATTGATTGCAGATCTTGCTGGCGTCGATGGCGCGCGCGGTCATGTGCGCGGATCGCTCGAAGGTCGAGTGCCATGGCCAGTCGGCGATACCAGTTCCCTGGATCAGGTGGCACTCACGGCGCAGCTTTCAGTCGCGACGACAGACGCGCTGCCACTGCTCGAAGGTGATGCCGTGAGTGGCACCTTCAGTCTTGCGATCGAATCGGGGCACATGCAGGTCGAAGCACCGACGCTGACGATTGCTGCACGCAGTCTCACGTGGGCGGGTGTGAACTACGTGATCGAAGAAAGCGCCAGGTTTGCACTCGAAGTGAAGGCCGCGATGCCATTGCTGCCCAATGAGTCGCTGACCGGCGTCACGGCTTCGATCGTTGCTGATGTCGCACTGTCGCTGGCATCGGATGACCCTGCGGCGTACGCCAACACCACGAGTTTCACGGCGCACGTCAACGTCGATGCAACGGCGGACCGGGCGCGGGTGGCGATTGACGAGGGCGCCGAGTTCGAGGTGTCGACCCCGACCGTGCGCGACGTGACCGTCGAAGTGCGCTCGCCGCTTGCATTCGACTACACCGTGACAACAGGCGCGCTCGAGGCCAAAGATGTCGCGCTCACGGTCCGCACACCTGAACTCGAGCTGCTCGACCAGAGAATCGCGTTGCGCAGTGCGCGCCTCGACGTGGCGACGCTCTCTTGGGTCGCCAATCGATTGCAAGCGAGCGCCACCGCGCAGACGCGGGCCAGTGCCAAGGCAGTACCCGTGTCACTTGTACTCGATCTGAACACCGCCGAATTGACCGGGTCGTTTGAGGTCGCGGTCGCGTCAAATGTAACTAAGCCCATGCTGAAGGCGGAACTGTCGGGGTGGCGAAGCAGCTACGATCTCGATCGCGGCGCATTGAATGCGCAGTTTCGAGGCACCTTCGCGATGCCGACCACCGGAGTCGAAGTGCAAGGCAGCGGGCGCATCGCGCTGGCCGACGCCGTCATGCACTACGACGACACGATCATCGCGGGCCTGACCTTCGACCTGCCTGTGACACTTGCGGCCGCAGGCGTAAGCGCGGGTCCGGCGGTCGTAACAGCGCAACAGATCGATCCGGGCGTGCCGGTGACGGACATCCGGCTCACGGTGGATGTGCGTCCCGAACGGATCGTGGTGGCAGACGTGGGCGCCGAACTCCTCGGCGGCCGCGTCTCCATCGATGCGATCGACTTTGACGTGGCAAGCGTGGCGACGTCGTTTGGCGTTCAGCTTTCAGAGATCCAACTCAAGCACGTGCTCGCTCTCGAAGGCGAGGACATTGTCGGCGACGGCGTACTCGATGGCACGCTGCCGATCCAGGTCGAGTCGGAAGGTCTAACGGTGACCGGCGGCCGCATTGCAGCGCGTCCGCCCGGTGGACGGCTCAGCTATCGCGGCAGCATGGGTGCAGCGGCGGCGCCGGGTCTCGATCTCGCGATTCAGGCACTGCGCAACTTTCAGTACGAGAGCCTCAACGCCGATGTCGACTATGCGCTCGATGGCCAGCTTACACTCGCCGTAAAACTGCGTGGGCGCAGCCCGGATGTGGAGAAGGGGCGGCCCATTCATTTCAATCTGAATGTGTCCGAGAACATCCCCGCACTGCTCGAAACGCTACGGGCATCGGAGTCGGTCACAGAGCGCGTGCAGCAACGGTTCAGTCGATGAGTGCTAACCAACGGAGATCTTTGCCATGATCAGTGAATTGCCCTATCCGATCGTGTCCGCCGATGGTCATATGCACGAACCGCCCGAACTCTACGAGCGCCTCCCCACTCGCTTGCGTGAGCGGGTCGAGTTCGGCAGCGAGCCAGTAGATGGTGGGGCCGCAGTCAAAATGCTGGGCGTTGAGTTCTTTGCACCTGCCTTCGGTCGGACTCCCACCGCTGATGAATTGACGCGCGAATTCCGCGAGGATCCTACTGGCGGTCGCGATCCGCTAACCCGGCTGCGTCATCAGGCGCAAGATGGTGTCACTGCGGAAGTGGTGTTTCCCAACACGTTGCTCGCCTTGGGCGCCATTGCTGACGGCGAACTCAATCTCGCGCTGGCGCGCGCGTACAACGACTACGTGCATGAGACGTTCGCTTCCTTCAGCGATCGCATCGTCGCCGTACCGCTGGTTCCCGTGGACAACATCACAGCGGCGCTTGCGGAAGCGAAACGGTGCATCGAGATGGGGTTCAAGACGCTCATGCTGCCGTGCTCGGCGCCGTGGATGCCTTACGACCGTCCTGAATACGAACCGCTCTGGTCGCTGGTCGAAGAGGCCGGTATTCCGCTCAATTTCCATGTCTTCACGGGCAACGTCTTCCTGGGCACCGACTTCGCAAGTGTCGAGCACATGGCACCTGAAGACTTTTCCAGTCGCACGCGCTCAGGAGGTGGGCTACGTGAACGGCGTGAACGGCTTTCGACAACCGTCATTGGCATGGCGGCCGGCATGGGACCGATTGTTCACCTCACCGGCGGTGGCGTGCTGGAACGGCATCCGAACCTGAAGTTCGTGGTGACGGAAGCGGAGTGTGGATGGTTGGCCTGGACGCTACATGCCATGGACACCATGCAGGCGAGGCGTCGGCTCGGGCTCGATGATCTGTCTCTCAAGCCGAGCGAGTATTTCCGGCGTCAGGGTGCCGTCACCATTTCGGATGACCCCATTGCGCTGCGAAACCTCCCGTTCACCGGCGCGGACAACATCATGTGGGGCAATGACTACCCCCACGATGAAGGCACCTATCCGAGCAGTCGGAAATACCGTGAAGAGATTCTGCGCGTGGCGGGACCCGCGGATGCGCACAAGATCTTCGTTGGCAACGCGGCACGCATCTATGGATTCGATGAAGCGCGACTGCGTGCGGTGGCTTGAGTGGACTGATCACCGATCGGGGAACCGTCGATGTTGCTGCCGGCAGGTCAGCGAAATCACGGTATCCTACGAACACTGATCATCGGGAACCGCTCATGGCATTGTCACGAGAACTCGCGCTCACCCCAGAACAGATCGATGAATTGATGGCGACCCAATGGAACATGCGCATCGCGACCTTGGGGCCGGCCGGCAGAATCAATCTCACGCCAATGTGGTTCGGTTGGGCGGGTGGCCGCGTGTACTTCTATGGCCGTGGCCAGAAGGTCGTGAACCTGCGCCGCACCCGCGAATGCACCGTCATCGTCGATCGCAACGAGAAGTTCCCGGAACTGCAGGCGGTGATGATCCAGGGCGTTGGCACAGTGCTCGAGGATGCCGCGGCAGAACGCGCCGATCCGCATCTTCCGTCTGCCCGGCGCGAGATGGGCATCAAATACAACGGCGGCCATGGCCACCCACCCGCGGAAAATCCGCCGCCCAATAACGCAACGGCGGGTGGGCGTAGCCGCCGCTGGGTGGTCATCGAGCCGCGCCAGATCATTACCTGGGACAACTTCAAGCTGCCGCAGCTGGCGGCCAAGTCGGGCGGTACGCGGTCGGGTTAGGGAACCTCTGAACAAGGTCTATTTCCGCCATGGCCGCGTTGGGGCGCACTCCGGAAGCATCGCGAATTTACAGCATATTCGCGATGTGCCTCCGGGCGCCGCGCGCCGTACGCCCCGCCTTGCCCTGACGAAAATATCCAGTTGTTCAGAGCTTCCTTAGGAACGATCCCCAGGTGCCCTGATCACGAACACGGGCTTGCGCTCGCTCACCTTGGCCCAGGCCTTGCCGGTCTCTTCCACCGTCATCAGGTGAATGACTTCTGCCGCCACATGCTCGGCGGACATGAATACGGCGTCTGCCGTGCGCTGCGCTTCCGGGATGATGGCGGTGTCGATACCCCCAGGACAGATCGCGTTGATCCGAATGCCGCGCGCCGCCAGTGTCGGCCCGAGACTTCGGACGAGGCCGACCACGGCGTGTTTGCTCATTGCGTAGAGCGGATCCACTGAGTACGGCGTGATTCCAGCAAGTGAGGCCGTGACCACGATGGCAGCGCCCGGCTGCAATACGGGCAGCAGTGTCTTCAGGCCAAACACAATCCCATCGACGTTCACGCTCATCATCCGGCGATAGCGTTCGAGGGTCATGGCCTCCAATTGATACTCGGCCAGGGGAGCAGAAGGCGGCGCGATCTGGATACCGGCGTTGAGATGAACGTGGGTGGGCACTCCCATGTCGTTCAGCACGTTCGCAACCGCTTGCCAGTCGTCCGGATTGCCGACATCGCAATGCAGATAGCGAACGCCCGTTTCGCTCGCGATGGCGGCGCCGTGGGTATCGTCGACATCCAGTGCGAGCACTCGCGCGCCGCCTGCGCTTGCAATCCGTGTGACTGCCGCGCCGATCCCGGATGCCGCGCCGGTCACCAGCCAGAAGGTCGACTGTGATGTTGTCATGGTCTGTGTGCCGCTCGCGATCTACCGCGAGAATGTATCACCCCGCGCTCAGCTTGCGGGCGTTCGAGGCAGTGCGCGGTGTCGATTTGAGGATAACGCGCGAATCGTGCAGGCTTCGGCTTCCCTCGAGGCACATTTGGAGTGCTGATGAAAGTTGGTCTCGCCTTCGCCAGCAGCATTGGTATTGATGGTCCGGACGCATTGCAGATCTGCCGGCGCGCAGAAGCGGTGGGATTCGAATCGGTGTGGGGCGGCGAACATGTGATCCTCCCCGACGCCATCGCCTCCGCCTATCCCTATTCGGTCGACGGCAAGATTCCGGCGCAGCCCGATACACCGATTCCGGATCCGCTGATTCTGGCCAAGGAACTGGCGACGCTCGATCGCCTGTCCGGAGGACGTGTTGAACTCGGTCTCGGAGTCGGCTGGATGCGCGAAGAGTTCGACGCGCTCGGCGTGCCTTGGGAACGGCGCGGCGCGCGCAACGACGAGTACATTGCGGCCATGCGCGCACTGTGGGCAGGCCCACACGCGGAATTTCATGGTGAGTTTGTCGACTTCGCCCCGGCCACGTGTAGTCCGCGTCCGGTGCAGAAGTCGATCCCCATCCTCGTGGGTGGCGACACCGACGCGGCGATCAGTCGTGCGGTGCGCATCGCCGATGGCTACTTTCCCGGCGAGGGCGACGCGGTGCGTCTCGGCAAACTCATCGCGCGTCTGCACGCCGCGGCGGAGCGCGCCGACCGCGACCCCAGCAGCATCGAAATCAACGCCATGTTCGGAACCCAGATGGCCGATCCAGTCGCTGGCGTCGAAGAGATGAAGGCGCTCGGTGTGGGTCGGATCATGGTGCCGGCATTCTTCTTTGCGGGCCCTGGCGGCCTCGACCGCCTCAGCGACTTCGGTGAGCGGGTGGTGACAGCGGCGCGCGGTTGATTACCTGGCGATCCTGGGAGTCACCGTGTGTGGATGACTGATGTAGGATTCGACGCATACGCGACGTGAGGAGCAAGCCATGTCCGAAGTCCGGACGCTCAGAGAACTCGACTCATGGCCCGCACAGGTGACCCGCGGCCATACCATTCCCGGCTATCGATACACATCCCGCGAGTTCTTCGAACGAGAGTGGGAGCAGATGTGGACCAAAGTCTGGCTGCTGCTTGGGCGCGAATCGCAGATGCCCAATCCGGGCGACTGGCAAATGGAGCAGGTCGGTCGCGAGTCGATCCTGATGGTGCGACAGAAGGACGGTGGCGTGAAGGCCTTCTTCAACGTCTGCCAGCATCGCGGCAACCCCCTGGTCGATGCACCCAAGGGCACGGTGAAGCGTTTCGTCTGCCGTTATCACAGCTGGGCGTACATGCCCGATGGGTCGCTGAATTTCGCACCCGACAAGGAAGACTTCCCGGACGGTGACCCCTGCAAGCACGTGCGCCTCGAAGAACTCGCCTGCGAGACCTTCGCCGGTTTCGTCTGGGTGAACATGGAAAAGAACTGTGTGAGCCTCAAGGACTACCTCGGTCCGATCTGGGACGCGTGGAATCAGCTCGGGTTAGACGCCTGGCAACGCACATCCGCCCGGTCTGCGTGGGTGCCGTGCAACTGGAAGGTGGTGCTCGACAACTTCAACGAGTCCTATCACGTTCCCACGGTGCACATGGCGGCCACACCCGATACCGACCGTAAGAAGATCACCAGCAATATCAACACCTATTACAAGGAGACTCGGTTCGACCTGTCCAACGAAGGACACAATCGCATGGTGATGCAGGGCGGTTATGGCTCCGGGCAGACCGACAAGGAAGGCAACATCATGGAGCCGCTGGCCAGCACGCTGCGTGAATGGGGTATCGACCCCGCTGCATTCAAGGGTCGGCCGGAAGCCACGCGTGCAGCGCTGCAGGATGCCAAACGTAAACTCGGGCCGGCACGCGGGTACAAGCACTATGCCAATGTGCCGAATGAGCAGCTGACGGACGCCTTCCATTACACGTTGTTTCCCAACTTTGCAGTTTCGGTGTGGGCAGATGGATTTCACTTCCTGCGCGCGCGGCCGCACCACAACGATCCCGAGCAGTGCCTGTTCGACAACTGGTGGTATTAGAGCCCGGCGGCGATCAAGCACCGGGAATGGACGATGGGTCAGCAGCTCGCCGAGGGACCGGAAGCAGAGGTCACGATGATCGACTACGCGACCGAATCGATCGGGCCGGCGATCGAGGACGACATGCGCGTGTTCCTGACCCAGCAGACCGGGTTTCGTTCGCGCGGCTACAAGGGCGTGTACCTGTCTGATCAGGAGAAGCGCATTCGCCGCTATCACGAGTTGATCGACGATTACATCGAGGGGCGGCGCACGGCGGCTCGTATTTCATAGCGAAGTTCAACTGGGAGCGTTTTGGAATGCGCAGCAAGACTGCCGCAGGTGGTGTTTTTGGGCTCGTGCTGCTGCTTGGCGCCTGCAGTGACACGCCGGCGCCGGACGAGCAACGATCGCCTGACGATTCCGCTGCACCGAGCGCGCAGGCGTCATCGACAGCAGGACCGAAGACCCGTCCAGGCGGAGGCTTGATTGCCGAGCCATCGGATCTCGAAGGCAACCTCGCGATCACGATCAAGTGGAACGCCACCATCGTTGTAGGCGTGCCCGAGGAAGGTCTGACCACGTCGGTCTTCAAGCGCACCGCGCAGTTGCTGTGTCCCGTGACATCCGGCTCTGAGGCGCCGTACTCGTATTTCGCGGCCATTGACGACCCAAACGGCGATCCGATGGCGCCGACCGGCGCCTATCAGGCCTGGTGGAATGAAGACTGCACCGGCAGCCTCACCGTTGAAGATACCTACCATGCGGATGATCCAACCCTTGCCGGGCCGGAACCCGTGGTGCGTACGACGGGTACGCGACCACTGCGTACAGGCGACACGCCGCTCACGGTCGAAACGGATCTGAATCGGGCGCGGACGCGCTACCTGTTCATCAGCCCGAGCACCGATGGCTTTCAGCAGGAAGCCGTTGCGGGCTATGAAGGCAAGCTCGTTGCCGCTTCGGCCGCGCCGATCGCCACCCTGGACTTTACGCTCGAAGGACCCATTGGCGATGGCAAGGGTGAGATCGCCGTTCAGGGCGGCGTGGTGCAGGTCGACTGGACGTTCTCACGCCGTCGTGCAGCGCCTTAGGAATTGAACAACGAGAGCCGTCGGCCTCGGGGCAGCGGCACCTTCTGCGCCAGCGGTAACTGGCAGATGCGATCCATGCGGGTCACGCTGCCGTCCGCGTACTCCCACACCAGCTGCTCGCCGTCGAGGCAGCGCTTCACGACGACCGGCCCCCAGCCGAACGCGTGGAACTCGAGCACACGCTCGTTCCAGATCATGCTGGCCGACGTGCGGGGGCAGTACTGCTTGTTGCCGATCATGAACAGCACGGCGCCCTCGGTATCGTCGGTGTTCATGGGCAACGTACTGTTCGGACCGTAGTCGTGAATGATCCCCGAGCTCGTGACCACGGTGCGGGCGCCGCATTGCTCGACGCGCTCGACATGGCCAACGTGACCACCCTCGACACCGATCCACAGGCCGCGAATGTCGGCGGCGCCGTCGACGAGCGGTTCAGTGCACGCGGCCAGGATCGGCAGCGGGAAGTGCGTGTAGCTGCAGCCCGGCGTGTTGCCCTTGGGAATATGCGCCGCCATCGCACCGCTGCCGTCGAGCACCGGCAATTCGCAGTAGTTGATCGCGCTGCCATCACCAGCGAGCGTCGCGGGGTCGATGGAGAGCGGCGGGCGGGCGGAAAAGAACAGCGCCCAGAACGCGGCGGCGGTGATCATGACCAGAACGACCGTGCTGCGAATCAGGTACCTCACAGATTCATACCATCAGTCGCAGCAAAGGACTGATCCATGGTTCTCCCGGCACCATCCCAAGTTCACGGCCGACGAATGGCGATCGCGTCAGCGGTGTGTCGAGGCCCGCCATGAGCTGCGCCAGCGTGCGACCGGCTGCGATCGACGTGCTCACGCCTTCGCCCGAGTAGCCGAGCGCGTAGAACACGCCCTCGTGTTCCGGGTGACGTCCGAGCGAGAACAGGAAATCCCGGGTGATGCACACGTTGCCACCCCAGCGGTGCGTGATCTCGACGCCTTTGAGTTGTGGCCACAGCCGGCCCGTCAGATAGTCCTCGAGAAAGTTCGTTTCCGTGCGCAGGTTGCCGTTGTGCAGTGCATTGCCGTAGTGATGTGTGGGGTGGCCGCCACCGATCAGTACCCGGTTGTCGGCGGTGAGGATGGCGTAGAAGTAGCCTTCGCCAGTACCGCCGAGACTCAACTGTTCGCCGTGCGCAAAGCCGATCGCGTCGAGTTGTGCCGCGCGCAGTGGTTCGGTTGCGATCACGTTCGAGATCATCGGCACGTAGCGATCGGAGAATTCGCCCACCGTGCGTGAATAGGCATTGGTCGCGAGCACGATCTGGTTGGCTTCGATCACACCGTATTCGGTGATGGCGCGGGGGCGGGCGCCGCCTTCGATGCCCATGACTTTGGTCCCTTCGAAGATCGCAACTGGCGAGTCGATGAGTCGACTGCGCAGTCCCAATGCGAGCTTGCCCGGGTGGATGTTCGCCGAGCCATCGTCGAAGAACGCGCCCGCGGCAAAGTCATCGGTGTGGTACCGGGATGCGAGCGCCGAACGGTCGAGGCGCTCGACCGCTACGCCGAGTGATTCGACGGCCGCCGCCTGACCTTGGAACCATGGCAGATCGTCGTCTGCGCGCACGACGTTGAGTTGGCGCGCCGGCGTGAAGTCACATGCCAGGCCATCGTTGCTCAAGTTACGAACGATCTCGACGCCAGCCAACATGAATTCGCGTGCCGGAGCTGCCAGTGCGGAATTGCCGGCGATGGCGTTGTAGTTGGCGCCCATGCACCAGCCGCCGTTGCGGCCACTCGCTCCGAACCCGCACCGGGCGCCATCGATCAACGTGATCCGGGCATCGGGCCGCAGTGAAAGGAGGTGCCAAGCAGTCGACAGCCCGGTGAATCCGCCGCCGATGATGAGTATGTCGGCCTCATGCTGGCGGTTGGTGAGAGGTGGCAAAGGCGCGTGCGCGTGGTATCCGGCGCTGTCCATCCAGTAGCTGCCGGCTGCGTGCTCGAGTGCCCACGGCGGGCGGGCATCGCTGCGGAACAGTCGCTCCCAACCCTTTCCCGCGGCAAGCGTGCCGGCCGTACCAACGCCCAGTCCGATCAGAAATGCGCGCCGTTGTGCCATCGTTGCAAACCCTCGTGATGCCGGCCTCGAAACTATCACACGCAAATATGTGAACGCGCCGACAATTTGGTCGTACGGGTGCGCGTTCAGGAACGATTCAGGCGCCGATTGTTACTGTGTGCATCGTACTGTTATGGTCGCAAACTGACTTGCGCCTCTGAGGTATCGAAGATGTCCAGATCGATGAGCGTGATGTTGATTTCGCTCCTGGCGGTTGGCTGCACGCCGACCGTCAAGGTCGCAACCGATGAACCGATTACCATCAACCTGAACGTGAACATCAAGCATGAGATCCTGGTCAAGGTGGACCGGCAGCTCGATGATCTGTTCAGCGAGAACAAGGGCATTTTCTAGAGGAACCATTGTGATGTTTGCCAAGAAATTTGCAGCAATCGTACTGGCCGTGATGCTTGCGCCGCTTGCGTTCGCAGAAGTCTCGCTCGACGATGCCAAGCGCGACGGTCTCGTCGGTGAAGACGCGAGCGGCTACGTCGCGGCGGTTGCCGCGGCGCCGACCAAGGAAGTGCGTGCGCTGGTCAAGAGTGTCAACGACAAGCGTCGCGCGGAGTACGAGCGCATCGCCGAAGACAACGACATCGAGCTGTCGGACGTGGAGCAGCTGGCTGGCCGCAAGGCGATCGAGAAGACCGAGTCCGGCCACTATATCCGCCTGCCCGGGAGCAGCTGGCAACCCAAGTAGGCACCGCGCGTGCCACCGATTGATGGCTAGCGTCTTTCATGTATCCGAAGACCCTGATATCGGGGTCTTCGCCCCCAAAGGCAGTGGGCTCGTGTGGGCCATCACCGCCGAGCGCCTGCCCAACTATCTGGTGCCCAGAGATTGTCCGCGCGTGACCTTCTATGCCTTACCGAACACAACGCCGGCGGATCGCGCGCGGTATCTGTGCGGCGCGACGATCGTTGTGGTGATCGAAGCGGCGTGGCTTGTGCGGTGTGAAGACACGGCGTTGACGGTGTACGAGTTCGACGCCGCGCAGTTCGAATTGAAAGACGCGATCGCCGGGTACTACACCACGGCATCAACGATCCGGCCAATCGGCAGGCGACGGATCGAGCGGCCGCTCGATGCGTTGCGAGAGCGCGGTGTGGTCGTTCGCGTGCTCGAGAGTCTCTGGCAATTGCGCGAAGACGTCGCGAAGTCGAGCCTTGGCTTCTCCATCATCCGGATGCGTAATGCCCAACCACCGCCGGAGGGATTCGTCAGCGCATTCGAGGTATCAGTCGGATCAGTCGCGAAGGGCTAGACGAAGTGTCTTGGTCGGGTGGGGATCCGGACAACGGATTTGAATCATTCTTGCGTGTAGGAGAGTACCCTTCGAAGTCATGCTCGCAGGTCGGGGGACTTAGGGGGATTGGCCATGCGTGTTTTGTTCGCGTCGACTCTTGTTCGAGCCGCTTCAGTGCACCGTGTTGTTGCGGCGCTCATCGCCTTGGCGGGTCTGGTTGCGCTTCACATCCAGGCCGCGCCGCCGGATGATGCGGCCGCTTGCGCGGGGACGGAGGCGGCAAGCGGTATTCCAGCGTGCACGCGCCTCATTGAATCCGGCAATCCGATCGCGGTCGCCAATGGCTACGCCAAGCGCGGCAAGTTCCACGCCGAGCAGGAGGAGTGGGATCGAGCGCTTGCGGACCTGAACGAAGCCATGCGTCTGAATCCAGGCGACGCCGACGTGCAGTACCACCGCGGTTACTGTTTCGCTGTCCTTGGGCAATACGAGCAGGCGCTCGCCGCGCTCAGCGAGTCCATTCGCCTCGATCCGCGTGGCGCGGCGGAGTCGTATCAACTTCGCGGCCGGATATTTTCAGATGTAGGCGAAATCGATGCCGCTATGCAGGCGTTCAGCGCGGCGATCAACATTGATCCAGCGCATGTAGACGCGCTGATCAGCCGCGGCGCGATGCATCAACTCAAACGCGAGTTCGAACCGGCGCTGGCGGACTACTCTCGCGCTATTGAGATCGACCCCGGCTATTTTTTTCCCTACGACAGCCGAGGCGTGTTGTATGTCACCACCAACCGAGTTGGTGCTGCGATCGCCGACTTCGATCAGGCGATCAAGCTGAATCCCGACTACGCAACTGCATATCGAAATCGCGGCATGGCGTACCTGTTACAGAAGCAGTTCGATCGTGCCATTGCGGACCTCGGTCAGGCGATTCGCATGGAGCCGAGTGATGCCGAGGCGTACCTGCAGCGCGCCACCGCGCACGCGATGCAAGGTAAAACCGACGTGGCCATCGCGGACTTGAATCGCGTGATTCAGATTCAGCCCAATAACGTGCAGGCCCTTTCGCTGCGCGCTGGATTGCTTGAACAAGCCGGAGAACGCGAGGCCGCACTCGCCGACCACCGGACGATTCTTCGGGTTGACCCCGGTAACGCAAAGAGTAGCGAAGCCTTGAAACAGCCAGGTGGTCCCTGATCACGAGTCCTGAAGTCGACTCATATGATTCGGGTCCTTGGTGAACGGTCCTCCTGCGCGATCCGATGCTTCGCGGCGCCCTGTTGCCTGCCGCGTCGGTTCAAATGCCGGCACGGTCGAATTGATTGTGTTGAGTTGGCCGCCCTGAAATCCCGTGTGACGACCGTCAGGCCAGCGCCGACTGGTGGGAAGGTGTGGACGATCAAAGAGAACGAGGACTAAAGTAGGTGGCCAGGCGCTACCTGTCCGTTGGGTAGTCTGCGCAAGCGCGTCCTGTACCAGATCGAGCGGCTTGCGCTTCCACACGACGACCCAGCTACGCGCATGCTGGCGGTCCGGTCATCGGCACGAAAGGATACGTCCATGTCGTCCTCGAGCCGTGCACGAAGAGCGTTTCCTCGACCAAACCGCTGCGAACGCTGGGCTCGGCGCCGGGATCCCACTGATTCGACTTTCATTCTGCAGAGGGCCTCTCGCATGCTGGGCGAGTGTCGTGCGAATCAGGCGGCCGCGCAGTCTGGGTGCGAGACGCGGTTGCGAACGGATGCCTGCGTGGGTTTCTCAATGGGAGATCATCGATGAATCTCGTCACTCGGCTGCTTCCTATGGCGATGATGCTGACCGCGACGATCGTTTCGGCGGAACCGGCCGAAACCGAGATCGAGGGGGTCAGCGCCGAGGTGGTGGAGTTGCGCACCAGCGGCGGCGTCACGCGGCTCACGGTGCGCTTCATCAATGGCGGCACGAAGCGGGCCGAATCCAGCCACTACTCCGTCGGCAACATCGTGCTGGTCGATGCCAAATCCAAGAAGAAGCATTTCCCGCTCAAAGATGCCAGCGGCTACTTCATCGGCGGGCCCGTTGGCGACACAACACTCGACGGCGGACGCGTCTATGTTGTGCTCGAGGCCGGCCAGCAGGGCGTGGCGTGGGCCTATTTCGATGCCATTGCAGCGGGGACTGTGGTCAGTGTCGAGATCCCGCAGATGTTTCCGTTCGAGGACGTCGTGATCACCGAAGGCCCGGGCTCGTTACTGTCGGCCGGCAGCGCCAAGAGTACGCCCCAAGGCGCTATCGCGACGCTGGCGTCTGCCAAGCGCGCCGACGAGGCGCTCAAGGTGCGGCTCAAGCTGGCGGCCGAAGCGGGCGCCACCGTCGATCTGCGCAGCCCGTACTTCGAGTACAAGGACGTCTACCTCTTCGACCCGGCCGGCAAGCGCAAGTATCCCTTGCTCAAGGACACCGAAGGCAATTTTCAGGCGCAGCCCCTCACCGTCAAGATGGGCGGCGGTCGAATCATTCCCGATTGGAGTAAGCCTATTCTGATGAGCCTTATATTCCAGGCTCCGCCCGACGACGTGACGACGGTGGACATCATCCTGCCGGACTTCCAGCCCTTCGAGGGCGTCGTGATCGAAGGCCTCGGCGGCGCCGGTGTCGGGGGCATCGCCGCGGCGGGCAAGAGTCTTGGACTGGAAGGCGCGTTGAAGGAACTCCAGGCCGAGGTCACGGCCCAGGAGATCAAGATCGATCTCTCCGCCGATGTCCTCTTCGACTTCGACAAGGCAGACCTGAAGCCGGCTGCCGAGGGTAAGCTGCATCAGCTGCTCACGGTGGTGAACTCGAAGCCGAATTCGCGGGTCGCCATCGAAGGTCACACTGACCTGCGTGGCAGCGACGCCTACAACCAGACGCTCTCGCAACGGCGCGCCGAGTCGGTGCGATCCTGGTTGATCACTCAGGGGGTCGCGGCGGACAGAATCGCGGCGACAGGCGCCGGTAAGTCGCGGCCCGTGCGGACCGGAACCACCGAGGCGGATCATCAGGCGAACCGCCGCGTCGAGATCCGGATACGGAACTGAGCCGGTTGAACGAGCTCACTCAGTCGCGAACCCGCATCAGGGACTCCTGCATCGTCGAGGCGACGAGGCGCCCATCGGCGGTGAAGATGCTGCCGCGGTTGTAGCCGCGACACGCGGCGGCAGAGGGGCTGTCAAGGTCGTACAGAAGCCAATCGTCCACCCGCGCCCGATGATGAAACCACATGGCATGGTCGAGGCTCGCGCGTTGAAGATTGGCGCGCGTGAATCTGCCGCGGTGGGGCATGCGCGAGGTCGACAGCAGGTCGTGGTCCGACTGATACACGAGGAGCGCGGCGTGTATGCGCGGATCGTCCGGCAGGGTGCCATTGGTCTTGAACCAGACGGATTGATACGGCGGCTGCGGCCCATCTTCGCGGCGCGTCTTCCAATCGTTCATGAAGGAGACGAAGGCGCGCTGCTTCAGCACCGACGGAATCCGGGTTGGCGGCTTGAGCGGCGGCATTTGGGCCTGGTGCTCGAGACCCGTCTCCTCGATCTGGAACGAAGCCGATAGCTCGAAGATGGCCTTGCCGTTCTGTACGGCGACGACCCTGCGCGTCGTGAACGAAGAACCGTCACGGATGCGGTCGACGGTCAGCAGCACAGGCATCTTCGTGCTGCCGGCGCGCAGGAAATAACCGTGCAGCGAGTGCACGAATCGATCGGCATCGACGGTTCGACTGGCGGCGATGAGCGCCTGGGCCATGATCTGGCCACCGAACAGCCGGCCCTGATCGCCGTGGGGATGATGCGCGCGAAACAGGTTCTTCTCGATCTGCTCCAAGTCGAGCGCGGTCAACAGATCGTGGAGGTGCGGGTGCATGCGCGCAGTATAGCGGGGGCGCTTGGAGCCCGGACACCTGTGTTGACGCCCGCGGGCTGCCCGAAGAGACTGCCCAGCTCACATCATCAGCGGACCATCGTGTGGCGACGATCCTGAAGGGACGCATGAGCGCGCTGATCGACGGCGATTTTGTCGTCTTCATCATCGGCGCGCGCATCAATCGATTCCGATCCATCGGCAGCTGGTGGCCGGTGGTGCGCGCCATGCCGCGCATGATCGCGGAACTACAGGCGAATCCGCAGTTGGGGCTGCTCGGCGTCGAGTCCTCCATTCAAGGTCTGCGCGATGTCACGCTGGTGCAGTACTGGCGTTCGTTCGATGCGTTGCACGACTACGCACGCGCGCGTTCATCGGAACATCTGCCGGCGTGGGCTGCATACAACCGGTTGCTGAAGGACAACGATGCGGTCGGTATCTGGCACGAGACATTCCTCGTGCGCGCCGGTGAGTACGAAGCGATTTACGGCAACATGCCAGCCCGGGGCCTGGGCCTCGCCGGTCGACTGGAGCCAGCCGCTGGCGCGAAGACATCCGCGCTGGGGCGCCTTGGCCGCAGTGATGGCGCGGATCATCCCATCACGACTGATGGCGCGCCACGGGATACTGGGTCGCTGATTCCGGGGAAGGCATATGGCAGGGCAGAGTAGAACCGCCGCGATCGTCGGCATCCACGAGTATCCGTCGCGTGATGTCGAGGGCACCGTGAGCCCGCTGCAGATCAAGGCCGAAAGCGCGGCGCGCGCGCTCGCCGACGCCGGCCTCACCTGGCAGGATGTCGATGCGGTCTACGATGCCGGCGAAGCGGGTCCGATGACTGGCTTTACGATATCCGAGTATTTCGGGCTGAAGCCGAACGTCATCGACACCACCAATGTCGGTGGCAGCTCGTATGAATACCATGCCGCGCATGCGCGCCGCGACATTGCGGCGGGCAAGGCGAGAGTCGCGCTGCTCACCTATGGCTCGACGGCGCACAGCAATGCCATGGCCATCGGCGTGGGTGGTCGTGGTGGCCCCAGCATGGAGCCAGCGGGCAACATGGAGTCGTTCGCAGGCATGACGCTGGTCGCCAACTACGCGATGGTCGCGCATCGACACATGCACCAATATGGAACAACGAGCGAGCAACTCGCGGAGATCTCGGTTGCGACCCGTCTGCATGCGATGCGCAATCCCGAAGCAGTAGCCGCGATGAAGGCGCTCGAATTCCTCGACATCCGCGAAACGACGATCGCGGACGTGGTCAACTCGCGGATGATCGCCGACCCGTTGCACCTGCTCGAGTGTTGCATGATCTCCGATGGTGGCGGGGCGGTGGTGATCGCGGCAGCCGACGTTGCCCGCGACTGCGCGAAGAAACCGGTGTGGATTCTCGGCACCGGCGAAGCCACCAAGTACCCCGAGATCGGCGGCGATATCACCGTCAGTGCCGCGGCGCAGTCTGGCCCGGTTGCGTTCGCTGAAGCCGGCGTCAAACCATCTGAAATCGATATCGCGATGATCTACGACTCGTTCAGCATCACCGTGCTCACGCTGCTCGAAGATCTCGGCTTCTGCCCGAAGGGTGAGGGCGGCCGCTGGGTGGAGGGCGGACGGCTGCGGTTCGATCGGCCGAAGGACGGTCCCGCACTCAATACCGATGGCGGTGGGCTGTCATCGAACCATCCGGGTATGCGCGGCATTTTTCTGCTGCTCGAAGCCACGCGCCAGTTGCGGGGCGAATCCACCGCGCAGGTTGCCGGTGCGAAGCTTGCGGTTGCCCACGGCAACGGCGGCCATCTCGGCAGCCGTCATTGTGCCGGCACCGTCATCCTGGGGGGGGGATTGATCATGGCCGAAGCCAAACGACCACTGCCGAATCCGGCCGAGTTCGACACGCGTCAGTTCTGGGCGGCGACCAGGGCGCAGAAGCTCACCTATCAACAGTGCGACGACTGCGACACCGTGGTGTTCCACCCGCGCAGGCATTGCACAGGGTGCCTCGGCAACTCGCTCACGTGGCGCACTGCGTCGGGCAAAGGCACGATCTACACATACAGCGTCGTGCGCCAGAGCTACCACCCGTTCTTTCGCATGACGCTGCCCTATGCGGTGGCGTGGATCGATCTCGACGAAGGTCCGCGTATGCTGTCCAACGTTGTAGGCGTCAAAGACCCGCTGAAAGACGTGAAGATTGGCGCACGCGTGCAGCTGGAGTGGGAAGTGCACGAGGAGCTGTCGATACCGCTGTTTCGGCCAGTCTGAATTGCTTTCGCGGGCAAGCCCGCTCCCACAGAGACCCTGGTCATTCTTGTGGGAGCGGGCTTGCCCGCGAATTCCCTGCTAGCTCGGTAATCGAACGCTCGCCGTGCCGAACACGCGCGTCTCACCCGCGTCGTTGGCGACCGTCAGATCGATCTCGACGAGCCCCGTGTCTTCATCGACATCGGTGACCACACCGTTGATGTGATACGACTCATCGACCAGCACCGGCGCACGGAACACGGTGTCGACGTTCTCGATCGCGGCTTCCGGCGCCCAACGATGAATCATCGCCGCGAGGAAGCCCTGGCTCATGATGCCGGGGACGAGCGCGCCGGGCAGTCCTTCCTTGCGAGCCGCTTCATGGTCGGTGAAGCGCGGACCATTCCAGCCGGCGGCGGTGGCAAAGCGCCGCACGTTGTCCATGCCGGTGTCGGGTTTGAACACCGGCAGTTCGGCGCCGAACTCGACTTCGGAAATCTTGCTGATGCTCATTGGGTGGGCTTCTCCCTCGAGACGACGCGGGTGTCCGCATCGGCGACCTTGGTGCCATCCTGATCGAACAGCTCCATGCGGATCACCGTGAACACCATGCGGCCGGAACGGCCGGTCTTGGTGTAGATGTCGTGAATGTGGCTCTTGCCGGTGACGCTGCCCGGACGCAGCGGCGCCTTCGGTGCGATGCCTTTGCCGGCGTCCATGCCGAGGCCGCCGAAGCGCGGATAATCCTGCGGCAGATGACGACCGGCGATGAAGCTCGACGCGAATGTGGGTGGTGCCTGGAAGTCCGGGTGCTTGGGGTCGGTGTATTTCGGTGCGAGTTCGCCGCACGCGCGCGCGTACTCGACGATGTTCTGCGCGGTGACTTCGAAGGCCTTGGTGTCGAACTCGCGATTGAGGAACTTCTCCCGCGCCGCGGCAATGTCTACGTCCATCTCACGATTCCTGCTTTGCTAAGTTCTATACGTTACCGCGGTGAATGCGCCGGTGCGAAGGGCTTGCGCGAGTTCGGCTTCGGAATGGATCGGCGTTTCGAAGCGGGTGGCGCAGCGACCGACGTGGCTGACGATGTGTGAGTCGCTACCGCCGATGCCGAGATAGCCTTGGCGCTCCGCCATGGCCCGTGCCTGCTCGTCTTCATCGCCGCGACTGCCGCCGTTGTAGATCTCGACGATGCGCACGCCATCCGGAACGCCGAGATTTTCGATGTGAGCACACATGCCGACCCGCTTGCGGCCGGGATGGCAGGGCACCGCGACCGCGCCATGCGCCTCGGCGGCTTGAATGACGGTTGCCAGCGGCAGGTCGATGCGGGCGAAATCGAACTCACGCACCAATGGTGGGGTGACATTGAACACCAGCACGTGGCCGTACTCGGTTTCGACTTCGCTGCCTTTGAGAATGGTGATGCCGTATTCGGCGGCGAGATCGCTGTAGTCGGACTCGGCATCGAACTGGCGATGCTCGGTGAGCACGAAGCCGTCGATGGGCAATGTCTTGGTACGGATCCACTGACAGTAGTTCGAGACCTTTGCTCGACCATCGTCGGATTTGATCGAGTGAGTGTGCAGATCGAGAATCATGAACGGGTTCCCGAAAGCCTTGCCCACTGTACATTCAATTGTTCGATCAGGCCGGATTCATCGCCACCGTTGTCGATGACCACATCGGCGAGACGTCTGCGTTCATCGTTCGACAGTTGCGAATCGATGCGGCGTTCGATCGCAGCGCGGTCGGCGCCGTCGCGGCGCATGGCGCGTTCGATCGCGGTTTCGCGGTCGACCACGACGACCCACACTTCGTCGACGTCGTCTTGCCAGCCGGCTTCGAACAACACGGCAGCTTCGAGCACGACAGGTTGGTCGGGCGCTTGGCCGCGCGCACGCTCAATCTCGAGTCGAGCAAGTCGCCGGATCTCGGGCCAGACGATATCGGTCAGGCGCTTCAGCGCTTCGGGACGGCCGAACACCTTGCCGCCCAATACTTTGCGGTCGATGCTGCCGTCACGACCGACCACATCAGCCCCGAAGGTGGCCGCGACGGCCGCGTGCGCGTCGGTACCGGGCTCATAGGCGCGGTGACCGAGCAGATCGGCGTCGATGACCGCGGCGCCAAGCGAGGCAAGGTGCTTGGCGGCGGTGGATTTTCCGGACGCAATTCCGCCCGTCAGACCAATGACCGTCACTGTTTGTCCGGCTGTAATGCGAGCCCGGCATCCTACCATGCGTAGAATCACCGCCCATGCTGACGGTGCTGTTCATACACGGTCATGGCGAACGGCTCGAATGCCATGGCTATGAAGGCGAGACGATCATGGATGTCGCCATCGACAACGGCGTGCCCGGGGTCGGGGCACGCTGTGGCGGGGCCGGCCATTGCACCACCTGTCACTGCTATGTCGATGCCGCGTGGATCACCCGGCTCACACCCGCCACCGCTGATGAACGGGAGATGCTCCGTGGCATCCCCGGCCGCCGCCCCGGCAGCCGCCTGACCTGCCAGATCAAGCTCACGGCGGCCGTCGATGGCATCACAGTCGAAGTGCCGGCCCCAAACCAAGGGTAAGTCGCATTCGACTCCGTCCAATGCCCTGCCATATAGTCGGGGGAGGTCTTTGTTCTCCTGGGAGGCAGTGGAGCGATGAGCGACGCGACGATGGCAGCCGCGGATTCGGATCTGGATCTCGGCTGGATGGCCCAACGCGGGGAGTGGGGCACGCGCGCCACACCGAGCAAGCAGGGGCTGACCCTGGCGGATATTCAGATCGGCGGCTATGG
This sequence comes from Pseudomonadales bacterium, assembly GCA_041738285.1. Taxonomy (GTDB): domain Bacteria; phylum Pseudomonadota; class Gammaproteobacteria; order Pseudomonadales; family Azotimanducaceae; genus SZUA-521. Next base: position 33,833 of record JBGSQB010000029.1, read on the forward strand.
CGAACCCGCCGATCATAGCGATAACCAGACCGGTCGCCCCCGCGGCGCGGCATCGCGACCCAATGCCTATCGCATCGGTGGCTACGCCGTCACCCACAAGAGCGAGATCTGGCTCGAGAACGCATCGTTCCTGTACGAAGAAGCCCTGCAGCGGCAGTGGAGTTCGGCGACCGACGTGCCTTGGCACACCATCAAGCCGCTGCCCGACGACATCGAGCAGGCACAATGTCAGCTCGCGACCTTTCTGACCGAAGTCGAGTTCGTGGCGGGCGACGTGCCCGCGCGCTGGATTGCCAATACCACGCCCGATTATTTCGAGCCGCGCCAGGTGCTGCTGGCGCAGGTGATGGACGAGTCCCGCCACATGGATGTGTTCCGCAAACGCGCGCTGGCCAACGGGGGCGGTCTCATGCTCACCTCCGGCGGCACGGCCGGTGTGGTCGGCAGCATTGATCTGGCTCGGGATTTCACCGAGATGTCCTCACGGTTGCACATTTCCGGCGAAGGCGCCGTGCTGACGATCTTCCGGATGGGCGAACTGATGGCCTACAACGATGCGGAGAAGGCGATCTACCGGCTGTGCGCCCAGGACGAAGCGCGCCACGTCGCCTTCGGCGTCATGCACATGCGCTACATGTCCGAGGCAGCACCGGAGCGCCGGGAAGAAATTCAAAGCTATCTCGATGAGGCCGAACGGCAGATTCTGGCCGGGTCGCAGAATCCCGCGGGCAACCAGACCGACGCGAGCGAGGCCCTGGCGATTCTGCTGGGGGGAGGCAAGGACAAATACGATGATGGCCTCAACAAGCTCATCTCGATCCGCAAACGACAGGTTCAGGAATACATCAAGCGTGTCCGGTCAGCTGGGTTCGGCGATCGATTCGACAACGGTCGCTCCGATCTCAACGCCATCATGAACTCCGCCGCCGCGTAGAAGGGGAATCCAAGTGACCGACAAATTCGCTGATAAGCCGGCGGCGAGCCCCATGGAGTCGCGGGCGCCGAACCTCAAGTGGATGGGCATCACCCATCAGTGGGGCACGCGGGTGAAGCCGGGCAAACACGGCCTGCGCCTGGGCGATCTCAACGTGGGTATCTACGGCGAAGTGCCGGCCGTGTGGAACGATCAAACGCGCAACCCGCGCGGCGCGGTGGCCCGGCGCGGCATTCCGCCCGTCGGCTACGCGATTCGGGACAAGGCCGACCTGTGGGCGGACTCCGCCGCCGACATGTACGAGGAAGCGATCCAGCGGCGTTGGGCGCCGGCCGTGGACGTGCCGTGGGCGAGCATCAAGGAACTCCCTGACGACGTGGAACAGGCGGTCTGCCAGGTGATGACGGAGTTGTCGCAGTACGCCAACGTCGATGTCGAGTCGGTGACTCATTGGCAGACCCAGATGGCCTACGGCTATCACGAGGTCAAGCAGTACCTCGCGACCGTCAGCTTCGATGCCGCCCGCCACATGGAAGTCTTCCGCAAGCGCGCGCTGTGCAACGGCGGCGGTCTCGGCCTCGAAGGTCCGGGCGAGGTGAATCGGATGATTCTCGAAAGCCGGGGGGGCTGGACCGAAGCTGTCCTCTATCTCTTCGTGCTGCGCGCTCTGTTCACTCAGACGATGTTCCGTTATCTCGAGTTGCATGCGCACAACGACGCCGAGCGCGAGATTTACAAGAACTGCATCGAGGACAAAGCCCGCCATCTGACCTATGGCATCGATCATCTGTGGTATGCGATCAACCATCAGAGCGACCAGAAGCTGATCGTTTCTCAGTTGTGCATCATCGGCGAGCGCGTGCTGGTGCGGGAGTTGAAGGACCCCGTGCTGCGGGAGGCACTGGCGATCATCTTTGGTGGCGGTGTGAAGCACGCCAGTGGCAAAGGCATGGCGACGTTCGAGCGCATGATGGGTGACTACGTGCGGCGCTATCTGGCCACCTCGAAGTGGCTCGGTGTGGAACGGAACATGCTGTTTCCTGCTGAGCTCTCCGCCTATCTCGGAAAGCACTGACATGCAGTTTCCGTCAGTAGACTGGTTCAACGCGCTGGCCGAGCGATTCAACGCCGATGATTCCTTTCAGGGTGGCGGTGGCGGTGCCTGCAATGCGCTGATGGGCGCCAAAGTCGGCGATCGACACTTCCTCGTTACCTTTGAGGGTGTCGAATGTACGGGCGCCCGCGAGATCGATGCCGAGGCGCTTGCGACCGTGGACTTCTACCTCGATATGCCGGTCGCCGATTGGCGCGCAATGATCGAAAACATCGCGACCCACGGCCATGCGGATCTTGGCTACACGCTCAACACGCTGGATCTCGACCGGTCCGATGGGCTGGCCCGGTCCGTGCACGGTGATCAGTATCGGGAGGACCTGTTCTTTCGCTACAACCAGACATTGCAGTATTACTTCGATGCCTCCGCCCGCATCGCAACCGAATTCGAGGATTGAGGAACCGTCATGACAGCGCCTGTTGACCTCGACCTCTTGATGCGCACCTGCGCCGCAGTGAACGCAGACCCCGCGTTTCGCAAACTCGGCACTACGGACATGATTGCCGGCGTGAAAGCCGATGATGCGGCATTCATTGTCACGTTCGAGGCGTTCGAGTGCGCGGGGGTGCAGCAGATCGATGCCGATCAGTTGCGCGATGCGGACTTCTACCTCGAATTGTCTGCCGAGGCTTGGCAGCGCTATCTTGCCGGCCGAAAAGCTGGCAGCGCGCCATCCCTGTCGGGGCTCGACCTGCAGACCGAGGGCGGCGTTCTGCGTGGAGCAGAACCGCTCAAGACCCTCAAGTTCGAACGCTACATCGGCACGCTGCAGGCGTTCTTCGACAAGAGCGCCACGCTCGGCTGAGGCGATATGCCAACCTACGAGTTCCGCTGCGGTGAATGCGCATCAATATCCATGCACGTATGCAAGGTTGCCGACCAGCCGGTCACGCTGACTTGCGAGGCATGTGGCGGGGAAGCCACGCGCATCATCTCCGGCGGCGCAGTCAGATTGTCGAGCGCGAGTAAGCTCGCGCGGCTGGATCCCAAGTACGACAAGATGACGGATGCGGCGATGCGATCAACCGCCCACGCAGACCCCGACCGAATCCTCAAGAAAATGAAGCCGTTCAGCAGCGACTGAGACGTCAGTTGAATTGCAGCGACTGAATCAGCTCAGACTCCGGATGCGCCTTGCGCAGGCGCGCAGCTTCCTGCGCAGCGCGCAGTCGATCGCCAGTGCTGTCGATGGTGAGCACGCGCAGATATTGAAGGCGTAACTCGGCGGGCAGGCGGACGAGGCCCGCGTTCAGCATATCCAGGGCTTCCGTGTATCGATTCAATCTGACGTATGTGAGCGCGAGCGCTTCGTACACCGCAGCTTCACTTGGGTTGTGCGCGAGTGCTTCCTGCAGGATCGACAGCGCCCGTTCGTCGTCACCGCGGTGGCGGAACAGGTCCGCCAGGTTGACGCGCAGCGCGACCGAATCGGGCGCGACCTTCAGCCCTGCGGTGTAGGCATGTTCTGCTTGCGGCAGATCGCCACGCTGGGCGTAGAAATTGCCGAGATTGAGGTTCCCGAACTCGCGATCGCTGTTGTAGCTTTCCGCGCTGATCAACTCGACGATGGCGCGCTGCAGTGGCGCGCGCAGAGGTTCCGGCAATTTGTCATCGCTCGCGGCGACGATGCGCGCTGCGTCGATGCGGACGTTCTTCACGGCATCGGTGAGAAGCGGCGCCGCGATCGGTACGGCCTGCTCGTGCGGCAACATGGCCACGGCCTGGAGCGCTCCGAAGCGAACGAGCGCGTCCCGATCGCGGGTTGCTTCGATCAGCGCATCGATCTGCTGGCGTGCAGTCAGCGCGCCCGGCAGTGCGGCCCATGCGCTTGCACGCACGATGGCAGCTCGTGTGGAGTCTGCGGCGACGGCCATGAGTTCGTGCACATCAACGCTCGCGAACGCATCTGCGAAATGCGGCTGCCGGTGTCTGCCGTCCGGATACCAGTTTGCGACAGCAGCGCTCAATTTTTCAGTGGTCGAATCCTGGTGGCAGTTGGAACAGGCATTGGGGGTTCCAAGACGTGAGCTGAGATCGGGGCGCGGGATGCTGAAGCTGTGGTCGCGCCGGGGATCGATGACCATGTAGGTTTTCGCGGGCATGTGGCAGTCGACACAGGCGACGCCTTCGGTGTGATGATGGTGCGCGGGCGCCGCGAACGCCGCAGGGTCGTGGCACTGAGCGCACAGTGCATCGCCTTCCGCCTTCAACGCGGCGCTGTGCGGGTCATGGCAGTTGCTGCACGCGACGCCTGCGGCAGACATCTTGCTTTGCAGGTACGAACCCCACTCGAAGACTTCGTCACGAATCTGGCCGTCCGGCCAGTACAGAGGATCGCTCAAGAGCGCCGGCCGGTGCGTGTCGAGCAGGGGGCGGCCGTATCGATAGTCATCGGTCTGGGAGGTTCGACGGGCGTGGCAGCGGCCGCAGGCGTCCGTCTGTGCATGGCCGGACAGTGGTGGCGTGCGATGCGATATGCGCGCGCCCTCGTCGCGTTGCCAGCGGCCATCGCTTGCTTGCAAGACGACTTCCAGCGCCTTGCTCGCGACTGAATTGTCGGGGGTTTGGGCCCACGCCACATGTCGCGAGCCGCGGCCGTGGCAGGCTTCGCAGCCGACACTGATCTCAGCGAATGTGGTTGCGTAGGTATCGGTCGTGGCGGCGTAGCCTTTGACCAGCGCCGTTGAATGACATTCCGCGCATTGGCTGTTCCAGTTCTGCAGTTGCCCGCTCCAGTGCAGCACGTCGGTGTGACCGATTGATTCACCCGGATGGATCGAAAACCATCTGGCGCCTGCTACGTCCCGGGCGATCGTGGTGACCTGGCCGCGGCCACCGGGGTAGTCGAGCACGTACTGCTCGAGCGGGTCGGCGCCAAACACGTAGCGTACGGGAAACGTGTCCACGGCACCGTCGCGGTCGACCGCATCGACGACGTAGTCATCGTTACGGCGCCAGAATCGGGTTGACGTACCTTCCAGTTGCACAGTGACATCGCCGAAGTCACCGCTGACGTTGGCTTCGGTCGGCAGGCGCATTGCGCGCGCGTGATGCGAGACTCGCCAGGCATCATGCTGCGCCCGGTGACACCCGGCACAGGCGGTGCTGCCGACGTACTCGAAGGGGACCGGCGGTGTGGCAGGTGCGGGCGAAGCCGATTGCTCGGAAGGTGAGTCACTGCACGCACTCAGCAGCAGTGCGGTCAGCACCAGGAATACATGCTCACGCTTCCAGCGAAACATCTTGGGCGCTGTGAACCAGGATGATGTCAGGCACGAGTTTCCCGAGTCTCTGTGCCCAGGCGAAGAATTCGGCTTCCTCGTCCTTGGCGGGGGGATCGAATGGCACCAGCAGGACCGCGCTGTTGCCAGTGCGTCGGGCAAGGGTCACGTACAGGTCATCGCCGCCAAACACATGCACCGTCGCGTCGATGCGGGCAAGCGAGAGCACTTCATTCAGTTCGGCACGCATGTTGCCGGCATCGCCCTTCTCGGGGATCACCGCGAGTATGCGAAACGCGCGGGTGCGCCACTCGGGGTTTTTCTTGAGCAGGTGCGCCAACAGCACCATGAGTTCGCCATGGCCGTGTCCGCGCCACAGTACATCGATGTTCCCGGGCAGCGGCTCCCAGCGCTCACCTTCCTCCTCGCAATCGACGATCACGATGCTGCGCTCGAACGTGCGGGCGATGCGCAGGCTCTCGGCGAAATCCTCGAAGCGCTCTTCGTTGTGCGGCATGCCCAGGAGCACGGTGTTGGGTCGCATGCCACCGATGCCGTGGGATTGCAGCAGCGAGTCGAGCCCCGCCGGCAGTGAAGGATTGATGACCACGACCGGGAAGGCTGCGAGGCCTTCTTCGCTGATGAAGGTCCGCAGACGGCGCTCGGCCTGACGCCGTCGTTCGACGCGTTTGTCGGTGTCGTCGTTGAAGATGTGGGCCAGCGTCAGAATGCCATGGCCGGCGGCGAGCCAGTAGGCGTACTCGGCCAGGTGATATCGGTTCCAGGCGCCACCGGAGAGGGCCAGAATCGCGGGCCGCCAGTTCTTCGGATGGAAGTACTCGCGTTCGAGTTTGAGCAGTGCCGTGCGAGCGCGCTCGAAGGCAACACCGCTGCCGACATCGCCCCAGCGGGCCATGATCTCGGCGCGGCTGATCCACCAGTACAGGACACCGATGATCGCGCTGGCAATGAGCGCCCACAGCGGGTTCATGAGGAACATCACGGCAAAGCAGCCGATTGCACCTGTCAGTGCCAATGACCAGTGACTGAAGCGGAAGGTGGGCCGGTAACTCGGATTCCTGGTGATGCCTTCGTAGAAGCACGCAAGGTTCAGCGTGCCGTAAGTGATCATGAAGAACATCGTGATCACGGGCGCGATGGCATTCAGATCCCCGAGCACGATACCCACCTGCGCAATGAAGAAAGTGAGCACGATCGCGCGTCGTGGCTCGGCATTCTTGCCGCTGCCGCGGGCGAAGAACTTCATGCTCGAGAACACGTCGTCGCGAGCGAATGCCTGCAGAATGCGAGGCGCGCCCATCATGCTGCCGAGTGCCGACGAAATTGTGGCGGCAAACACGCCAGCGACGATGAGTATCGGCGCGATCGACAGGTTCTTGACGATCATCGTGTCGTTGATCAATTCGTCGCGCGTGCCGGCGGCGCCGAGCAGAAGCGCCATGAGCAAGTAGATGACGGCGGTTGCCGCGATCGCGCCCAGCGTTCCGGCGGGTATGGACTTGCTCGGACTTTCGAGATCACCCGACATGTTGGCGCCGGCCATGATGCCGGTGACGGCCGGGAAGAACAGCGCGAACATCACGAACAGCGAACTGCCGTCGACGTAACCGGGTTGCAGATTGGCGGTGAGGTTGTCCATCGACAGGTTGGGCACCGCCCCGGCAACGAATGCGAGTATCGACAGTATGAGCACCGCGAGAATCGCGTACTGCACCTTGATGGTCCAGGCAGCGCCGATGAACACGCAGATGAATGTTACGACGTTGACGATGGTCGCGATCTCGACGAACGAAACCGATGTGTCGGGAAAGGCATCGACGAACGCCTCGGTGAATCCGATCACGTACATCGACACCGATACCGCCTGGGCGAGAAAGAACACGACGCCAATCACGCTGCCGAATTCGACACCCAGGCTGCGGCTGATGAGAAAGTACGCACCGCCCCCCTTCACCCGCGTGTTGGTCGCGATCGCCGACAGCGAGAAGGCGGTCAGCGTGGTGATCAGCTTGGCGGCGATGACGATGCCGATCGCTGCGTACAAACCCGATTGGCCCACGACCTGGCCGAAGCGCAGAAACATGATCACGCCGAGGATGGTGAGCACGCAGGGCGTGAACACGCCGCCGAAGGTGCCGAACTTGGTTGCCTGGTTGGTCAATCGGAGTCCTTGAAGAAATTGGGGACAGTTGACCTATTTCGTTCGCCGCTGCGAAGGCAGCTAATGCTGCAACCGAAATAGGTCAACTGTCCCAATTTCTTATGCTGCCTGCGGTATTTCTCCCGCCACCGTGGTTCGGTGCATGACGCGCTCGTGGCCGTCGTAGCCGCCGGTGGCACAGTGCTGTACGCGTCGGTTGTCCCACACCACCAGCATGTTTGCCTGCCAATGGTGTCGGTAGACGAATTGCTCTTGGACGGTGTGCGCAGCGAGTTCATCGAGCAGCGCTTTGGACTCGTCCGCAGGCAGGCCTTCGATGGCCACCGTGTAGACACGATTGACGAACAGCATCGCACGTCCGCTGCCAGGGTGGATTCTGACGAGCGGGTGCGACTGCAGCCTTCTCGCATCCACGCTCGGCAGGATCTTCATGCTGCGGGCTTCGGACTCGTTGGCGTAGAAACCCTCCGGAGAATAGGGTCCCGCAGCGCTGTGAATGCCGCGCAAGCCGCGCAGTCGTGCCTGCATCGGCGCGGCGAGCGCGTCATAGGCAGCGGCACCATCGGCGAACAGCGTGTCACCGCCAATGGGCGGCACGACCTTGGCGTGCAGCAGTGTGGCGGCGGGTGGCTGCGGCAGGAAGCTCCAGTCCGAATGCCAGGCAGAACCGAACACGGAGGCGCGTTCGCGTGCCTCGCGCTTCACTTCGATGATGTGGTTGTGAGCATCGAGGGTCTTGACGAACGGATCCGCGCCGAATGGTCCAAAGTATCCGGTGACTCGCTCGAGGTCATCGTGCTGCAGGGGCTGGTTCGGAAACCAGATCACCCCGTGCTCGAACCAGGCGGCGCGCAGCGCTTCCTGATCGGATGTCGGCAACGGCCGGGTCAATTCGATGCCGGTGATCTGTGCGCCGAAGCCGGACTCACGCGGTGCGACTTTCACTGTCGTGGCGACTGTCATGACGCAACAGCTGCCGCTGTCAACCGTCGAGCCGGGATCAACAACAGGGCGACCAATACGATCTCGGCGACGAACGCGGTCACAGAAGATGGCACGAGCCCATCGATGGCAAACCCGACCACGCGACATGCGGCGATTGCGCCCATCACCAGCGCCGGCGCCTTCAACCAGTGGGCGTGTCCGGGTCGCAGGCCGAGCGCGGTGAACATGGCGCACGCCAGGAACATGCCGCCAATGTCGCCACGCACGGTGGCCAGTCCCGCAGCGCCGAGCGGAGAGATGAAGAACTCGGCTGCCATGGCATCCGGTGTGAGCAGCGCGCGCAACCCGAATACCAGAAAGAACAGCGCGACCAATCCGACCACGATACGCATCGCGAGAACCATCATCCTTCTCCCTCGGTGACCGTTACTGACTCAAACCCTGAAGTCCATAGACGAGCGCAATCGTAAATGCCGCGGCGATGATCAAGATGAGGATCATCGTCCCGGTGCCGAGCCCTTCGGTCGGCGCCTGCGGTGCGGCAGATTGGGGCTGTTGGGGACTCGAGGTCCGGTTGCGCCAGAACACCATCGCCACGATGATCACGACCAGCACAGGCACCAGAATCTGCAGATAGCGCATGACAGCCGTCGTCAGTGACCGAAGGGGGAGCATACGCCGGGGTGTACCGGAGGCCAACCATGCAGTGGGTCGTTGACCATGTGTTCGCGGTCGTGCTGCTTGTGCTGTACACCGGCGTGCTCGTCTGGCATGCGTGGCTCGGTAAGCGATCGAGTAAGGATGTAACGGACTACTACGTGGGCGGACGGGGCATGGGGGGCTTCGTCGTCGGCGCTTCGTTCTTTGCGACACTTGTGAGCACGAACAGTTATATCGGCCATGCCGGAAAGGGCTACGAATATGGCCTACCGTGGTTTTTCATGGCCGGCCTCATGGTCGTGTTTGCCTGGGTCTCATGGCGAGTGGTTGCACCGCGCTTACGTGCATTCACAGCGGAGTGGGAGTCGGTGACGCTGCCGGACTTTCTGGCCGCGCGCTTTGGCGGCGGTAACTGGCTGCGAGGTGCGGCCGCGATCGTGATCGTGTTCGCGAGCCTCTTGTACATCATTGCCATCTTCAAGGGTGCGGGCCACCTGTTCCAGATCTTTCTAGGTGTGTCGTACGAGGCATCCGTTGCGTTCATGCTGGTCATCGTCATGGGCTACACGGCGATGGGTGGCTTCATTTCGGTCGTGAGAACGGACGTGGTTCAGGGCGCCATGATGATTGCAGGCGCAATGCTGATGTTCTTCTTCGTCAGTCGCGCCGCCGGCGGCGTCGATGTCATTTTCGTCGCGCCGGAAACCGCCCCGCTGCGGCGGTTGGATGCAGGCGTGCCGCTACTGGTACTGCTCGGCATCGCCTTGTCGGGCTCGATCAAGCTCATTGTCGACCCGCGGCAGATCTCGCGCTTCTACGCACTGAGAGACGCACGCAGCATCCGTATGGGCATATGGGTTGCGGTGGGTGGGATTCTGATCGTGCAGGCGTGTCTGTTTCCCGTCGGTATGTACGCGAGCGTTCTATTGAGCGGGGTGACGGACACCGATTTGATCGTCCCAACGCTCGTCAATGACTCCGCGGTCTTTCCGCGCGCAGCAGGAGATTTTCTGGTGGTCGCAATCATCGCGGCCGCCATGTCGTCACTCGACAGCGTGCTGCTCGTCGCCGCATCGGTGTTCACGCGAGACATCGCAGCCGAGGTGCGATCACTGGATGGTGCAAGGCAGATTCGATGGACACGGGTCGGCGTCGTGGTCTTCGCCATCGCGGGTGCACTGCTTGCTCTGCGGCCACCTGGTGACATCATCGCGATAACGATCTTCTCGGGCAGCCTCTATGCTGTCTGCTTCACGCCAGCCATTCTGCTCGGCCTGCACTGGCGGCGTGGAGATGCGGTGAGTGTGCTGGCATCGATGACCGTAGGCGTGTTCGTACTCGTTTCGTGGATGCTGAGCGGCGGTTCGAACACGCTACATGAGGTGTTCCCCGCACTTGCGGCGTCGTCGCTTACCTATGTCACATGTGCCGCGACCCGGCCGCCGCACGCCCATCCACGAGTGACCGCCGCGTTTGCTACATAACGACCGCCGGCAGATCGACTCGCACCGTCAATCCGCCACCGACTCGATCGAGGAGCGTGAGCGCGCCGCCATGCCTTCGCACCACTGCATTGGCGATGGCGAGTCCCAGACCGTTGCCGCCGGTCTCTCTATTGCGTGATGTCTCGAGCCGGGTGAAGGGTTTGAGCACACGGGCGCGGGCCTCCTCGGGTATGCCGGGTCCGCGATCGGATATCTCGATGCGTATCAGGCCATTGGTTCGGGCCAGAGCCACTTCAGCACCCGCGCCATATCGAATCGCATTGTCAATGAGGTTCGTGAAGGCACGCTTGAGTGCGATCGGACGGGCGACGATCGACAGATGCGTCGGACCGTCGTAGTGAGCATCGTGTCCCAGATCGCCGGCATCGTTCACGAGGCGCTGAAGCAGGCTCGGCAGGTCGACGGCGACCGTCGCCTCGTCGGCTCGGTCTTCACGGGCAAATGCCAGTACGCTGTCGAGTAATGCCGTCATCTCGGCGATGTCCCGGCGCGCGCGCTCGAGCTGCTCGGGCTCCGCGATGAAGTCGGTGCGCAGTTCCAGGCGGGTGAGGAACGTGCGCAGGTCGTGCGACACGGCCGCGAGCATGTTGGTGCGTTCTTCGAGGTGCTCGGCGATCCGCGCATGCGTTGCGTTGAATGCCGCGGCCAGGCGGCGGACTTCCTTGGGTCCTGCATGTTCATCGAGTGGCGTGTTGTCGGTGTCACTGCCCAGCTGCTCCGCGGCGGCGACGAACCGAGGCAGCTGACGCAGCGAGCCTCGCGCGAGCCACAACATCACACCGAGCACGATTACCACGAACAGCAGATTCCATGACAGCGCCAGGCTCGTCCAGGTGGACTCGAGGACGCCCGAATCGGACTGCGCAACCAGCCAGCGCCCATCGGCGCGTTGCAATCCCATGTTCATTCGCGTGCGGGGGCGGCCCTCGTCACGATCGGTGTTGAACTCGAGTGCAAAGGGTCGAGGGGACAGGTGGGCTAGTGTGGTGGACACAGCGCCACGCACTTCGTCCGTATGTGGCCAGCGCCGATGCGTGTTCGCCGGCATGTTGGGTTCGATACGAATCTGAAATTCCGGCCCATTGAACGCGCGCAGCAGCGTTGCGTCGTCCATCTCTGATTGCAGGAGCAGATGGTCGATCGACGCCAGGCGTTCGGCCGTGGAGGTAGCAAGCGCCGTCGCCGAGGTCAGCAACCGATCGTGGATGTGGTAGGTGTGCATCGTGACGAGCAGGGTGAGCGCACCCGCGACGATGATCCACGACACTCGCGCCAACATGCCCTGGGGCCACATCAGTGCGACCTCGACGAAGTGACGACGGCCGCGAACAGGTATCCGCCGCCGCGGACCGTGCGGATCAGAGTAGGCTCCTTGGGGTCCGTTTCGATCTTGTGACGCAGGCGCGACAGTTGTACGTCGATGCTGCGATCGAACGGACCTGCGCTGCGACCCTTGGTCATGTCGAGCAGTTCGTCCCGATTCAGCACCCGGCCGGGGTTGCGCGCGAGTGCGAGCAGGAGGTCGAACTCGCCGGCGGTGAGGCTCAGGACCGTGCCATCTGCGTTGCTGAGCGCTCTTCGTCCGGGCCACAGTCGCCAACCGGCGAACTCGAGCGCCTCGGCTGGATCGTTCAGGTGCACGCCGAGGGAGGGGCCGGCGCGTCTGAGCACAGCGCGTATTCGCGCCAGCAGCTCGCGGCTCCCGAACGGCTTGGTGAGATAGTCGTCGGCGCCCATTTCCAGTCCGATCACGCGATCGGTCTCTTCGGCCAGCGCCGTGAGCAGAATGACCGGCATCGAGGAACGTTCGCGTAGGGAACGGCACAGCGACAAACCATCTTCACCGGGCATCATGATGTCGAGCACGACCAGGTCGTAGTGAATGCGCGCCAGCGCCTTGCGCATCGCATCGCCGTTAGCAGCGGCGTCGGCATTGAAGCCATGGCGCACCAGGTACCCGCACAGCAGGCTTCGGATCTCGGCGTCGTCATCGACGATCAGTATCGTGTTGGTCATGCGGCGACGTTACCGCCCAGGCGGCCGTGTTGCTGTAACGGACTGTAACGTTAGCCGGTTCTGTTGCACGCCGTTACCAACCGTCATCCCCCGAACATCCTTGGCGGCGGCCGGGTCCATACCATGGGCCTGACTCGTTGATGGAGCTTGCGATGACGGTTTGGAAAGTCTGCTTGATCAGTCTCGTGACGACTCTTTCGCTGGTGGCCATCGTTGCCCTGACGGCCATGTTGCTGTATCGGGGAGGTGGGCATGGCGCACACGGATTCGGTAGCGGCATCATGGGCGCGCATCGGATGCGGGCACTGGCGTTCTCGGCCGGCCACCGCGACGTCTGCGCTCACCTGTCCGATGCCAGTGTGAGCGTGCATGCTGAAGTCGCAACACTCTGGGTCGATCGACAACTCGAGCTGACCGATTCACAGCGTGCGGCGCTGGTGCCGCTCATCGACGGCATGTCGGAGGCCGCGCGGGAGCTCGCGCCGCTGTGCGACTCGCCCCACGACGATGCCCGTGCCGCAGTTTCGCTCGCGGCTGATGTCGCAGATACGGTGGGCCGCACGGCACGGCGCATCGACGATCGCTTCGATGCGTTCTACGATACGTTGGATGAAAGCCAGCGCGCTCAGCTCGATGGTTTCACTGCCCGGCACCGAGGAATGCACCACCGATGACGCCGCGCTCAGTCAATCCGCCGCACTACTTCCTCGGTAGTCTCGTGCTGATGATCGGACTCGCCCAGATCGAATTGGCGCGCGATCTGATCGCTGCGCCTTGGCAGTGGCTGGGTATCATCCCCATTACGGCCGGCGTGATCGTTGCGATGCTCGCAGCACGGCAGTTCGGTCGGGTGGGCACCAACATCGTGCCGCTGACCCCGTCGAGCACGATGGTGACTGACGGTATGTTCCGTTGGTCGAGGAACCCCATGTACGTCGGCATGATATCGACGCTCTGTGGCGTGGCGCTGCTGTTCAACGCGCTGTTGCCGTGGGTTGTGGTGGTGGCGTTTGCGGTGTTGCTGAAGCGGCACTTCGTCCGCCATGAGGAGGCATTGATGACCAAGACGTTCGGTGAGCGCTACATCGAATACCAGGGTCGAGTGCGGCGCTGGGTCTAGTGGCGCACTACACTAGGGTCAAGCCCGGGCTTTGGCTTTCTTCACTCGCAGCCGCGCATTGAAATAGGTCAGATCGATGACCTGCGCGAGTTCGAGCAGCTTCAACTGACATTCATCGATGAAGTCGTGCAGCGCTTTGCCCTCTAGCTTGCCGGTATCGGTCTGGTTCGTGAATCGGATGACCTTGTTGATTGCGGTCAGAGGCTTGTCGTTACGCGGCAGGCTGCGCAGCGAATTACGGATGCGCAGCAGGCAGTACAGGAAGCCCCGCGGCAACTCTGGATTGCGGAACAGGAAGTCGAGCACCAGCGGCTGGGCCACTGGTTCACCGATCGACAGGTGGTACGACTGCATCGAGTGCAGCGAGCGCAGTACCGAGCGCCACTGCAGTTGCGTGTACGGTTCGAGGCCGTCGGTGCCATCGCTCAGTTGGTCGACCGATCGCACGTCGATGATGCGTGTCGTCATGTCGGCGCGTTCGAGGTATTGCCCGATGCGCAGGAAATTCCATGCGCTTCCGTGAATCATGCTGCCGGAGAGGAACCCGTCGAGGTGCTGCGCGCGCCGCATGACGAGGTCCATCACCTCGGATACACGGGTGCGCGACAACGTACCAGATAGCTCGTTCTTGGCGTGCAGGTACAGATCGTTGATGTACTCGAACGACACGCGCGGCATGATTTCTCGAATGGTGCGCGCGTTCTCCCGCGCGAAACCGATGGAGCTCAGCATCGAGCCCGAGTAGCGCGTGTCCGCCACCATGAAGCGGATGACACTGCGCTCATCTGGCGTCTCGTAGAGCTTCTTGAACTGGTCGAAGTCACCCATGATGTCGACGAGCGAGCGCCATGCCAGTGGCCGACGGCTCGGCAGATCGATCAACAGATTGCTGTTGACCATGACGAGGCGTGCCGTGCTCTCCGAACGCTCGAGATAGCGGCCGAGCCAGTAGACGCGTTCGGCGGTGCGGGAAAGAGTGTGTTGGGTCATAGGTCCACGATCCAGGTGTCTTTGCTGCCGCCGCCTTGGGATGAGTTGACCACGATCGAGCCCTTGCGCATCGCTACACGCGTCAGGCCGCCCATGGTCACGTAGATGTCCTTGCCGGACAGAATGAACGGCCGCAGATCCAGGTGCCTGGGTTCGGCGTGGGTATCGACGATGGTAGGTGCGGTCGACAGATTCAGCATGGGTTGCGCCATGTAGTTGCGCGGGTTGGCGAGAATCTGACGGACGAACTTGCGACGCTCCGCCTTGGTGGCCTTTGGCCCGATCAACATACCGTAGCCGCCGGATTCATTGGCAGGCTTTACCACCATTTTGTCGATGTTCTCGATGACATAGTCGCGCTGGGCCTTGTCCACGCACCGATAGGACGGCACGTTCGGCAAGATCGGTTCTTCCGACATGTAGTAACGGATGAGGTCGGGGACGTGGGTGTACACGACCTTGTCGTCGGCGACCCCACAACCGGGTGCGTTGGCGAGCGCGACGTTGCCCTTGCGCCAGGCGCGCATGAGGCCGGGTACGCCAAGCGTCGAATCCTTGCGGAACACCTTCGGGTCGATGAACAGATCGTCGATGCGCCGGTAGATCACATCGACGCGCACCAGTCCGTCGATGGTGCGCATGTAGACGCAATCGTCTTTGCCAACCACGAGATCGGATCCGGCGACCAGTTCGCATGCCATGGCTTGGGCGAGGTAGGCGTGCTCGAAGTAGGCGGAGTTGTAGATGCCAGGCGTCAACACGACGACTTCGGGATCCTTGACCCCCTTTGGTGCAAGGGAGCGCAGGGTACGCAGCAGCTGGTCTGCGTAGGTGTCGACCGGATGAATGCGGTCGTTCTGGAACAGTTCCGGAAAGACCCGTTTCATCACTTCACGGTTCTCGAGCATGTAGGACACGCCCGAAGGCACCCGCAAGTTGTCTTCCAGGACATACACGGTGCCATCGCCGTCGCGCACCAGATCGCTGCCACAGATATGAGACCACACGCCGTGCGGTGGACTCACTCCAACGCACTCCGGGCGGAAGTCCTTCGACTTCTCGATCAGTTCGCGTGGTACGACGCCATCCTTCAGTACGCGCTGCTGGTGGTAGACATCGTCGATGAATCGGTTGAGCGCGGTGACGCGCTGTTTCAGCCCGCGCTCGATCTGGTCCCATTCACGTTTGACGATGATCCGCGGGATGATGTCGAAAGGCCATTCGCGGTCGATCGAGCCGCTGCCTTCACCGGTGTAAACGGTGAACGTGATACCCATCGTCCGGATGGCAAGCTCGGCGGCACTCTTGCGCGCTTTGAGTTCGGCGTCGGACAACGCCGCGAGGGTCTGGCAGAGGTTTGCGGCGCCGGGTCGTGGTCGACCACGTTCGGTAATGATCTCATCCCACAGCCCTTTGGCGTCGTACGACTTCCAGTCGATTGTCATCTGAAAATCCGTTTTGGGAAGCCCATTCTAGTGTGGTGTCCCGAAGATATCTTTACTTCGTTCGCCGCGCCCGCAGGGAGCGTGCCGGACGCGCCATCGCGTTGTTCCGCCTGGTCGCCATATGGCCCGATATGCCTCCTCGCCGTGCCTAGCGCTGGCGTCGTCCGGCGCGCAGGATGCAAAGATATCTGTGGGACACCACACGAGCGCAGCTGTGCTTCATTTGCCGGTGCAGCGCCAACGGCGCCACCAAACCGCGCCCAGATCCAGGCTAGAATACGCCTCCGCCGACGACACGAATCAGACCCATGCTCGATGGTTCCCTGCATCCTGACTATGCCGACGTAGCTGCCGCGCTGTTGCGTCAGATCCCCAAGCAATCACCTGGCGGTGCCGCCGTGTGCGTCTACCACAACGGTCGCAAAGTGGTGGACATCTGGGGTGGCACGAAAGATCGCGATGGTAGTCCATGGACCGCCGATACCACCGCGCCATCGTTCTCGACGACGAAGGGCGTGCTGTCGACACTCATGCACATCCTGGTCGATCAAGGCCGCGCCCGCTACGACGATACCATCGCGATGCACTGGCCGGAATTCGGCGCCAACGGCAAAGAAGACATCACGATCCGTCAGGCGATGTGCCACGAAGCGGGACTGTACCGCCTCGACGAGATGATCAGTCACGCGGAGGAAATCCTCGACTGGGTGCACATGAAGCAACTGATCGCGGAAGCGCGTCCGGCACACGAGCCGGGGATGCGGCATGGCTATCACGCGCTCACCTACGGATGGCTGATCGGCGGTCTGATCGAACAGATCACGGGGCAGCCGCTTCATGACGTGCTGAGGCGGGAGATCGTCGAACCGCTCGACCTCGACGGCATGTATATCGGGATGCCTGATGAGGCACTCAATCGCCGTGCGCGACTGATCACCCACGACGGCGTGATGCGTCCGACTTCGGTCGGCGACGGCTGGCAGGAGAAGTTGCGAGAGTGGCTCGAGATCGCACTGGAGAAGGTCGGTATCGAGATCTCGGAGTTCCGGTCAGCCATGTCGCTCAATGAACCCTTCGATTGGAATGCGCAGGCGACGGTGCAAGCGGTCATCCCCGCAGCGAACGGCCAGTTCACCGCCCGTTCGCTGGCGCGCATGTACGCGATGATTGGCTGCGGCGGAGAAATCGACGGCGTCCGCCTGCTGGGAGAAGACCGGGTGCGTGAGATCTGTCGCGTGCATAGCCGCACGCGCGATCGCGTGCTCTTCATCCCGATGCACTGGCGTATGGGTTACCACCGCGTATTCGCGCTCGGTGTCTCCGCACCCATGGCGTTCGGGCACTTCGGCTACGGCGGCAGTGGCGCCTTCTGCGACCCATCGCGAAACCTCGCAGTAGCGCTCACCGTCAACAGCGGTGTGGGGACACCAACCGGCGATGGTCGGATGCCGCGCATTGCCCGTGCCGCGATCAGAACGGTCGACCGGTTGCGCGCCTCGTGAGCTACGACGCACTCGCTGTTCGCCAGGAGGAAGTGGGCAACATCGATCACGCGTTGAGCATGTTGTCGTGGGATGAAGCGGTGATGATGCCCTCGGGTGGCGGCGCGGCGAGGGCAGAGTCAGTGGCGACCATGGCCAGCATTCGCCATCGAATCATTACCGCCGACGACACGAGAGCCTTGATCGAAGTGGCGAGACGTTCCGCGCTCGATGAGTGGAAGGAGGCCAACCTACGCGAAATCGAGCGAGAGCATGATCGTGCCCGTGCGCTACCCGAGCGCCTGGTTGCCGACCTCACTCGCGCATCCGTTGCGTGCGAGCAGTTGTGGCGAGCGGCACGCGAGCGCAACGATTGGGCGGCGGTGAGGGCGCCACTCGCGGGCTTGGTCGCGCTGTGTCGGCAGAAGGCCGATCACCTGTCTCAGGCGAGCGGCAAATCGCCATACGATGCACTGCTCGAAACGTATCAGAGTGGGATCACCCAGGCGGACATCGACCCGTTGTTTGCCGGGTTGCGATCACACCTGCCCGGTCTGATCGAGCGGCGCCTGGCAAGTCAGGCGGACCCCCTCCCGTTACCGGGACCGTTTCCCGTTGCCGCGCAGCGCAAACTCTGTGCCGACTTGATGGAGCGGGTCGGGTTCGACTTTCATCGCGGCCGCTTCGACGTCAGCCACCATCCTTTCTGTGGCGGGGTTGCGGACGACACTCGAATCACGACGCGGTTCGAAGATGACGATTTATTTGCTGGACTGATGGGCACGCTGCACGAAACCGGCCATGCGTTGTACGAACAGGGCCTGCCGCAGACGTACCGGCGACAGCCTGTTGGCAGCGCGGCTGGGATGGCGATTCACGAGAGCCAGTCGCTGATCGTCGAGATGCAGGTCTGCCGCGGCCGCGCCTTTCTCGAATACGCGGCACCGCTGATCGCGCGGGCATTCGGCGCTGATCCCATCGACCCAGCCTGGTCTGTGGACAACCTCGAGCGCGTCGGTACTCGGGTCGAACGGGGGTTCATCCGCGTGTACGCCGACGAACTCACCTATCCGCTGCACGTGGTACTGAGGTACGAAATCGAACGCGACCTGATCGCGGGCGCGATTGAAGTCGATGACGTTCCGGCTGCCTGGGATGCAGCGATGCAAGCACTGCTCGGGCTGTCGACGCAGGGCAATTATCGCGATGGTTGTATGCAGGACGTGCATTGGTTCGCTGGCTTGTTCGGCTATTTCCCCTGCTACACAGTCGGCGCCGTGGTAGCCGCACAGTTGTTCGCCGCATTGAAAAGAGAACTGCCGAACATCGACGCTCGAATTCGACGCGGCGATTTCATCGCGCTGCGGGACTGGCTGCGACGCGAGATCCACAGCCGTGGCAGATTGCTCGACGGCATGCAGCTCGTCACGGCGGCCACGGGCCAACCGCTCCAGGTCGATGGGTTTCTGTCGCACCTGGAGCAACGCTACGCGGGTTCCGGTGGGCCGTGATGACCGACTTCGACGCGCTGTGCGACTTCACGGAGCGCCACCCGCAACTGTTGGTGCTCACGGGCGCGGGTGTCAGTACCAGTTCCGGTATATCTGACTATCGCGACGGCAATGGCCAGTGGAAGCGACGCCCGCCGATGGACATTCAATCGTTTCGATCGTCGGCAGTGAATCGCGCGCGCTACTGGGCGCGCAGCATGGCCGGCTGGCCAACGATTGCGGCCGCGAGACCCAATCGAGCTCACTACGCGTTGTCTATGCTGCAGCGAACCGGTCGCCTTGCCGGCTTGGTGACTCAGAATGTCGATGGGCTGCATGAGTCCGCCGGGCATGTCGATGTGGTGGCGCTCCATGGACGATTGAGCGACGTGGTGTGCCTGGACTGCGGCGCACGCAGCCCGCGCGACGCGTGGCAGAAGTGGCTCGTCTCACACAACTCCGAACGGACGGTCGCTGGACCGTCGGCGCCAGATGGCGATGCCGACATCGAGCCTCGGAATCTCGATGACTTTCGCGTGCCGGAGTGCGTCGAGTGCGGCGGCGTGTTGAAGCCCGACGTCGTGTTTTTCGGCGAAGCGGTGCCGAAGGCACGGGTCGAGCGCTGCTATGCGTTGCTCGCGGCGGCCGACGCGCTGCTCGTGGTCGGATCGTCGCTCATGGTCTACTCGGGATACCGCTTCTGTCGCGCCGCGTGCGCATCATCCACCCCGGTTGCCGTGATCAACCTCGGCCGCACGCGCGCGGATGATCTAGTTGCGCTCAAGGTCGAGGCAGACTGTGGCGTCGCGCTGGAAGCGATGGCAGGTATCGGCCTCAACTGACCGGCTTTGCTTTGGATAGCCGACACGGCAGTATGGATTGGTAGCCGACAGACCGACGACCGTGGCCCATTACCGCAGTCAGTGCACGCTCCTCCTCGCATGCTCCCTTGCGTTCGGGGCTGACGCGCGCGCCGAAGAGTCGACCAGATCGCTCGACCCTGCGGTGGCGGCCATCATTGCCGCGCCGCTGTCCGATGCAGATTATGTCGATGCCCGAAGCTGCATCGATCAACGCGCCTTCGATGACGTCGAGGTACTCGACGACGGTCGCCTGTTGTTCCACGGACGCCGCGGGCAGGCGTGGTTGAATCAACTGCGGCACCGGTGCATTGGACTGTCGCCAGACAGCCAACTCATGTTCGAGCTGCGCGGGTCGCGATACTGTCAGCTCGACACGTTCTGCGCGCGGCGTTCCTCGTTCGATCGCATGGCACTCGACGTTGACGCGATCTGTACCTCGCAAGGTCTGGGGATCTGTCATCTCGGCAGATTCGAGCCGATCAGCGAAGCTCAGGCCTCGTTCATGCGCGAGTCCACCGAAGGTTATCGACGGGCCGGCGTGCGACCCACGTCGGGCTCGACGAAACGCGATGCTGAGACCAACAAGGACGTTGATGAGGAGTAAACCGCTGATCGTCGTCGCCCTGGCTTCGCTCGCGATGACCGCCGCCGCGGACAAAGCGGCCATCGACCAGATTCTCGACGAGGAGTCGGTGGCCGACGACCACGTCGAAACCAGGCGGTGCATCAGAAGTGATGGCATCGATCGGATCGACGTGCTGAGCGGATCGCATATCGTGTTTCAAACCAGCCGAACTGAGCGCTGGTTGGTCCAGCTGTCCATGCGTTGTCCGGGGTTGACGCCGTCATCGAAGATTGCCTTGGAGCAGAATCAATTTCGGTTGTGTGAGTTCGATACGGTACGCGTCGTCTACGACAACCCGATCGGCGGCATCGATCTGGGCCCGCGCTGCCAGCTTGGCGAGTTCGAGGCTGTCAGTCCGGAACAAGTTGCTGCGTTGCGCGAGGAATTGGCGGCCCGCAAGCGGAGCGGTCGGATCAAGCCGCAATGACCATCGCACTCGGGTTGCTGGCAGCGGCCATGCTGTCGACTGCCAACCCCACCGACAGCCATTGTGAGGATCTGACTGAATTCGACACGGAAGGTCTTGCGCGCTACGAGTTCACGGAACCGAGCATGGTCGGTGCGTTCGGGCTGTCGGCGAAGGAGCGCGTGCGCATTGGTGAGGTGCGTGTCGTGCTTCAGCCGATCTTCGACGCCGATAACCCGGATGAAGATCGGTGGCTGTACCGCACCGCTGACGCGCTGCACGTGGATACGGGCGAGGCGGTCATCCGCCAGGTGATTCTGTTCGAGGAAGGCGCCACGGTGGCGGTGGGTGAACTGATCGAGAGCGAGCGGATCCTGCGGGCGAAGCCGTACCTGTTCGATGCCCGTGTACTGCCGCGGCGATTGTGTGGGGAAACCCTCGACGTGGATGTCGTCACTCGCGATGTCTGGACGCTGCTGCCGCGGGTCGACGTCTCCCGGTCCGGCGGCGACGATAGCTTCGGAGTCGGCTTGTCGGACGTGAACATACTGGGGACGGGCCAGGAGCTGTCTGCGGGTTACGCCTCGAACGAAGATCGTAAGGGTGTTGACCTCTTCTACTACGATCCGAACGTCGCGCGTTCGCGGGTCGCGCTCAGCGCCCTGCTTGCCGACTTCGATGATGGCTCACGCCAGTTCGTCGAGTTGCGACAACCCTTTTACGCTCTGGATACGCCCTACGCTGTGGGTGCGATGTTCGATCGTGTCGATCAGGAAGAGGGGCTTTACTTTCGGAACGACGAATACGCCGAGTTTCAACAGCGGTACACCCAATACGGCGTCTCGGGCGGCGTGTCATTTGGTAGGCGTCATGATCGCGTCCGGCGCCTGTCGATGGGTTATCGCTATGAAGAGCACAGGTTTTCCGAGATCTCCGGACAGACGCCGCCGCTACCGTTTCCGCGGGACCGCACGTTCGCCTATCCATGGATCGGCTTCGAGAGCGTAGAGGACGAATACGAAGTCGCGGTCAACGTCGACCGCATCGAGCGAACCGAAGATCTCTACGTGGGTGAGCGCATGTTCGCGGAACTCGGCTACTCGAGCGATGCGTTCGGAGCCGATGACGCGCGCCGCGGCGTCTACCGGATCGGCTATCAGGACTCTCTGCGACCCGATGATCGGCATCTGTTCACGTTCGGCGCGAGCGGCCGCGGCTACTGGAACTTCGATTCGAACGAGGAGGAAGAGCTGATCGCCCGCGCCTTCGGCAGCTATCGACATCAACAGACCGAACGGTTCAGCTTTGCAAGCGCAATCGAGTTCATTTACACGAGCAATCTATTCGATGACCAGCAACTGCTGCTCGGCGGAGACACTGGTCTACGCGGCTATCCGAGTCGCTATCAGGCGGGCGATCGTCGCTTCGTCGTGAGCCTCGAGGAGCGCTACTTCTCAGATGTCTACCTGATGCGACTTCTGCGCGTCGGCTATGCAGCATTCATCGACGTGGGTCGCTCCTGGTTCCCGGGCGAACCGGATGCCGATGAGTACGGCGTCCTTGCCAACGTCGGATTTGGATTGAGACTCGAATCCACGCGCACCCGGCGTGATCGCATACTGCACATCGATCTTGCGGCGCCGCTGGTGGACGGCCGGGACGTTGACAGTGTGCAGTTGTCATTCACGGTAAAGTCGCAGTTGTAGGGGCAGTTGTAGGGATAGGAAGAGGGATCCGCGTGCTGACCATGAGAGAAATCGTGAACGATGTGCAACGCGATTCGGTGGTGGCACTCGCGCGGCGAATCTGGTTCGAGCACTATCCGGGCATCATCAGCTTCGCGCAGATCCACTACATGCTGGAGCGTGGCTACACGCGTGACGTCATCACAGCCGAGCAGCACGCCGGCGTGTCATGGTACGTGGCGGAGTGGGCCGGAGTACCCGTTGGATTCGTAGCATTCAGCCCTGCCGGCACCGACATGAAGGTGCACAAGGTCTATGTCCTGCGCGAGGCCAAGGGCAAGGGCGTTGGCCGCGCCCTCATGGACGTTGCCCGGCTTGCCGCGAGGTCGGTCGGACGAGCGGGATTGGTGTTGACGGTGAACAAGAACAATCTCGATTCGATTCGCGCCTACCTTGCCATGGGTTTTTCGTTCACCGCGCGTGTGCGTGCGGACATCGGACATGGCTTCGTCATGGACGACTATGTGATGCGGTGTCCGACCTGAGCTATCGGAATTCACGAAAGTCACTTGCTACCCTGTGGGAGCGCGCTTGCGCGCGAACGAGTGCTCGAGCTGTCGGAGAAAATTCGCGGCGGTGCGCCGCTGCGCCAAGCCCGCTCCCACAGTGAGTTCAGGCCGCCCGATCTTTGCGAATCGCCTGCTGAATCGTGGCCGACAGTTCGCGGCCTGACACGGGTTTCATGATGCTGACGGTGATCGACGTGCTGCGCTCGGCCGCATCGTCGACGAACCCACTCATCAGTACGATGGGAATGTCCTTGCGCAGTTTGCGCGCTGCGACGGCGAATTCGAGCCCTGTCGTGCCGGGCATCAGATTGTCCGTCACGATGACGTCGATTGCCTGCGGATCCTCCCTAAACCGTTGTAGGGCGGTCTCAGCCTGGGTGAAAGCCTGCACCGTGTAGCCGAGGTTTTCGAGCAGATCCTTCGATGCCCGCACCACCGAGGCTTCATCGTCGACGAGCATCACGCGCTCATGAGCGATTGCTGGCGCCGCCGGCGCTTGTACGGCTGCGACCGAGTGCATGCGCGAGCGTGGTAGGCGCACCGTGAACGTCGAGCCAACGCCTTCCTTGCTGGTGGCGATGATCTCCCCGCCGTGGTCGGTGACGATGCCGTGCACCACGGATAGTCCGAGACCGCTGCCGTGGCCAATCTCCTTGGTGGTGAAGAACGGCTCGAACACGCGGCCGAGGACCTCGTCCGGCATGCCGGTCCCATCGTCGGTGACGGTCAGAATGACATGATCCGTATCGGCGCCGAGACGGACGCCAATGTGGCCGTGCGCGCCTGCAATGGCCTGGGCCGCATTAGTGCACAGATTCACCACGACCTGGTGGATCTGTCCGGCGTGGGCATTGATTGCCGGCACGTCGGCATCGATGTCGAAATCGATCTCGATCGAACTCGGAATCGTCGCCCGCATGAGGTTCATCGCGTCTTCGAGTACTTCGGCCGGATCGATGAGCAGCTTTTGGGTCGGCTCGTCGCGATTGCGACTGAAGGTGAGGATCTGTTGCACGAGATCCCGCGCCTTGAGCGCGGCGCCATAGATCGACTTGATCTTCGCCGCCGCGTCCTCAGGCAGATCGCGATCCATCAGCACGGTGCTGTAGCCCATGATGGGCGTGAGCAGGTTGTTGAAGTCGTGGGCAATGCCGCCGGCCAGGGTGCCCACAACCTCGAGGCGCTGGGAGAACTGCAGTTGCACCTGCAGTCGGCGCTCCTCGGTGACGTCGAGCGCGATGACCAGATCGGCATCCAGCGGCTCTCCGGATGGCCCATCGAATGGCACGCGCGTGATCTGCAACCGACGCACACCGCGTGGCGTCGTGAACCAGATCTCATCGTCCACAGGCGGGAGACCTTGCGTGAACAGGAGTCCGTCCGGCCGTTGCCCCGTGTACTCATCGGTGAACTGAGGATCGAGCAGGGCACTTGGCTGCGCGCCGTAGGCTTGCGCGACCGCCCGATTGGCGAACAGCAGGCGGCCGTCTTTGCGCACCGCAAATATCAGATAGGGCACGAGATCGATGATATTGCGCAGCAGCGCCTCGGTGTCCGCCAAGGCCTCCGGGGCGCGACGACGCTCGGTGACGTCGGACTGTGCGGCACGCCGCGTGTCGAGCAGGTCGTCGATGACTTCGTTGTACGTTTGGGCAAGGGCCCGAACTTCCGATGGTCCGCCCTCAGGCATGCGCACACCGAGCTGCCCGCGAGCCAGCGCCTGTGCGGCTGCGGTGAGGGCATTGACAGGAGAGACCGCCGTGGCTGCGAGCCGCCGGCTGAGCACCGACGTCACCAGAAACAGGATCAGCGCCAGCAGCGCGACCGGCATTACCGCATCGGCGACCGTGCGTCCGATTGCGCGCGTTGTCGTGAACACGTGCAGGGTTGCGAGCACCTTCGACGCATCATCGAGTTCAGTGGCGACGGCGGGCCGTGCTTCTGCTGATAGATGGACGTTCCGCTCGCACGCGCCGACCCCAGCACCATTGCGTTCGAACAACAGACTGCCTTTGGCGTCGTACAGGCAGGCTCGGGCAATGTTGTCAGGCAGCTGCAGGCGATCGAATCGATCGCTGATGTTGGGTAACTCGCCCGTGGTCAGCGACGGGCGAATCGACTCATCGATGTGCAAGGCCAGCGCCACCGCATCGACCTCGAATCGGTCGCGAACCATCTGATACTGAGCGCCGGTGACGATCAGCAGCATGGCGAGCAGCGCGCCAGCGGTGACGACCTGTATCAGGCGATAGACGCTGTGTTCGAGTGTCTGCTCGGCGTTCAAATTCGCGCGCCCACTCGATCGGGATGACATGGCATGTCCAATGTGAGGTGGCCAAGCATCGTGATTGCGTGCGGGTGTGTCAAATGGTCAGGCGCGCAATCTTACTCAAGCGTTCGAGTGATGCTGTCAGATCCGGTGAGGTAGTGAGTAGACCGTGCAGTGGGTCATCGGTCAGGCGTCGCATGCGCATGGCCGCATTTCGAAGGTGGAAGCGGCTGTTGGAAAGTCTAGCGCCGAGTTCAGCGCGGTGAATCGGCATCGACACCGATGCCGCCGGTTCGGCGCGCGCGCTGAATGGCGCCACCAGCAATCGGCCGTGACCGTTCTGCAGGTAGTCGATGTACACGCGCTGCTTGCGGCTCTTGACGACGCGATTGATCGTGGCGATCGCGGGTTGACGGGCGATGACGATGCGTGCAAACAGCTCGGCGAGGGTGCGTGACTGATCGTGAGTCAGCTGCGTGCCGAGCGGTATGAGCACGTGCAGCCCGGAGGCACCGCTGGTCTTGAGATAGCTCGGAAGTTCCACTTCATCGGCGAGCGCAACGACGGCCTTGGCAACGGCGATCACGTGCTTGAAGGGCGCGTCCTTCGGGTCGAGGTCGAGCACGCACCAGTCCGGTCGTTCGAGGCTCGACACTCGGCTGTGCCAGGTGTGGATCGGGATCGCTCCCATGTTGGCGATGTAGCGCAGCGCAGCGGCGCTTTCGATCACGAAGTAGCGAACTTCGCGTTCCGCCCCTTCACTCCACAAGGTGACGCGGCGGATCCAATCCGGCACATAGTCGGGAGCGTCGCGCTGGTAGAACGACTTGCCGTGAATACCGTCCGGGAAGCGGGTCAGCACCACCGGCCGGTCGGCGAGGTAAGGCAGCATCCACGGTGCGATGGAGTCGTAGTAGTCAACGAGGTGTTGCTTGGTCAGTTGAAGTTCGGGAAAGAAGATCTTGTCCGGATGGGTGACGCTGACCTCGACAGGTTCGGCGACGATTGCAGCCGGTAGCGGGTCTTCGCCGCGGGCAATGCAGTCGCGTGGTGACTTGTCGGGACGCAGGCGCAGGAAAACGGGATGCCGCAGATGGCCGGCGCGGGTGACTTCACGATAGGCGACTTCGCAGACCAGTTCTCCTTGCACCCAGGCAATGGCCCGATCGCTGGCGAGCTCGGGTCCGGGGGGTGCCTTGGAAAGTCGCGCCGCGAGTTCCGCACGCAGCGCGCCGGAGAATCCGGTACCGATCCGGCCCGCGTAGCAGAGTTTTCCGGCGCGGTATTCCGCGACCGCGAGTGCCCCGATGTCTGACGAGGCTGCCTTCGCTGGGGTTGAACCGACGATGACGAAGTCACCCGACTTCTGCGTGCGCACCTTGATCCAGTCGGCGGAGCGGGTGTGGCGATAAGGACTGTCGGCGCGTTTCCCGACCACACCTTCGAGGCCCAGTGCGCGCGCCGCTTCGAACGCCTTGCGGCCCTGACGTTCCACGTGTTGCGAATACCGCACGGGACCGGTTGTCGGGAGTATCGACTCGAGCAGCGCTTTGCGCTTGGCTAGCCGCAGTTCCGTCGTGCTATGGCCGAGCAGGTCGATCAGATCGAAGGCATACAGTGTCGCGCTGTGTCGACGTGCGGCATCTTCGATCGCGGTGCGTGTCAGCAGATTCACACGCTCGACCAGGGCTCCAAAGTCGGGACGGGCAGCGGTATCGTGGACGACCACTTCGCCGTCGATCGTGAACGCATCGAACGGCAGCAACTTCAACGCATGTTCGAGTTCGGGGAATCGATCGGTCAGGTCGTGGCCATTGCGGCTGGACAGCGTCAGGCGCTGACCGCGCCGGCGGGCGATCAGACGATAACCGTCGTACTTGAACTCGAACAGCCATCCCTCACGGTCGAAGGGATCACCGGCGGTTGCGAGCATGGGCTTCACGTCGCGATCAGTTGCCACGGGCAAGGACAATTTGCCAACTGCGCGCCGCGTGCGGTGGACGGCGCGTGCGGGCGCCGCGGCTTCTTCAACCGTGAGCCCGGAGTAAACGGAGTCGGCGGGATAGGTGGATGCATCGGCTGCGAACGCATCGCGCTCCTTGATCAGCAACCACTCAGTCGCCTTCTTCATGCGCACCAGCGTCCAGCGACCACGCAGTTTGTAGCCGTGCAGATCGAACAGCAGCTTACCCTTTGCGAACCCCTGCGCCATGTCGAGTATCGGTTCGTACCTGCCGCGGTCCCAGACGATGACGTGCCCGGCGCCATAGTTGCCATCGGGAATGTGGCCTTCGAAGTCGGCGTACTCGATCGGGTGGTCCTCGACGAACGCGGCAAAGCGCCTGTGGGCGGGATTCGCCGACGGCCCCTTCGGCACTGCCCAGGACCGCAACACGCCATCGAACTCGAGGCGCAGGTCGAAGTGCAGATGGCTCGCCCGATGTTGCTGCACGACGAAGATCGGGCGTTGAGGAGGCGCCGGGCTGCGGGCTGCAGTGCCAAACGGTTCCGGGGTCGACGAGGCGCTGCGCTTGTCGCGATATGACTTCAGGTTGTCGGCGTAGGGCCTTGGTTTTGTTGAGGGCATACGGACCCTTGGGCTATAGTCCGGGCGTTACTCCAAGGAGGAGGCTTGCGATGGCAGCGCGCGCTATCGGCTCGGGCACGATCTCGTTCGGCCTGGTTGCCATTCCGGTGAAGCTGTTCTCTACCGTCGATACCACCAAGGACGTGCACTTCAATTACTTGAGCAAGGATGGCTCGCGGCTGAAGCAGCAGTACATCCGCACGTCCGATGGCACGGTAGTCGAGCCCGACGACAAGGTCCAGGGATACGAATTCGTCAAAGGCCAGTACGTCATCTTCACCAAGGATGAGATCAAGGCGATGAATGTCGAGGCGACCAACGCCATCGACATCACCGAGTTCGTACCGCTTGCAGACGTCGAGCGCATCTACATCGACAAGGTCTACTACATGGGCCCGGACAAGGGCGCTGCCCGGTCCTATCACCTGTTGCGCGCGGCGCTGGCTGACAGCGGCCAGGCGGCGCTTGCCAAGTACGCTGCTCGCGGCAAGTGCTATCTCGTGCTGATCCGTCCGATGGGCGAGGGTCTGGTCATGGAACAGCTCAAGCACGCCGAGGAGCTGAGACCGTTTGCCGAAGTACCTCTCGATGTCTGCCCCGTCGATAAGAACGAACTGGAGCTGGCCAAGAAGATCATCGAACAGCGCACGAACGAAGCGTTTGAACCAGAGAAGTATCGCGATGAGATTCGTGCCCGGGTGCTCGATTTGATCGAGCAGAAGGTACAGGGCAAGGAAATATCTGTGCCGCCCGAAGAGCGACCCGAAGCCAAGATCATCGATCTCATGGAAGCGCTCAAAGCCTCCGTTGCCGGCAAGGGATCCGCCGATGCCAAAGCGCGTAAGCCAGCGCGGCGAGCGCCTGCAAAAGGCGTTGCCAAGAAAGCGGCTCAACGCAAGAAGTGATGAGCGGATACGCGACCCGCGATGTCAGCGATCTGATTGGGCTGACACCCGATCAGGTGCGTCACTATGCCCATCGCGGATTGCTGCGTCCGAGTCGCGGCAAGGGCGGCGAATACCGGTTCTCCTTTCAGGACGTGGTGCTGCTGCGCACCGCCAAGGGGCTGCTCGATGCACGCGTTTCGGCGCGCAAAGCCTACAAGGTGCTGCTCAAACTCAAATCGGAACTCGACACCGTCAAGACGCTGACTTCGCTGCGCATCTACGCCGAAGGCAGCAACGTGGTCGTGCGTGAAGAGAACACGCTTTGGAATGCCGAGACGGGGCAGGGTCACCTCGACTTTTCCGTCAAGGGGCTGGCCGACAACGTCGCCGCGCTTGCCGAGCGCAACTTCGCGAGCGCCGAGGCGCTCGATGAGCTCGACAGCGACGACTGGTACAACCTTGGACTCGATCTGGAAGAGGTCGATCCCGAACGCGCACCGGAGGCGTACCAGCGTGCCATCGCGCTCGACGCAACCAATGCCGATGCCTACGTCAATCTCGGTCGACTGATGCAACTGCGTGGCAACATCAAACAGGCGAAGAAGTGCTATGAGCGGGCGATCGTGGAGTCGCGAGATCATCCACTTGCGAACTACAATCTTGGCACACTGTTCGATGAACTCGAGGAGCTCGACATGGCGGTCGAGTACTACCGACGCGCCGATGCCGTACCCGACGCGCACTTCAACCTCGCGCGCATCTTCGAACTCAAGGGTGACGAACTCGCATCACTTCGGCACATGCGCCGCTATCGCGCGCTGCTGTCGAGCGAGTAACCCACCGCCGTCTCGATGATCAGTTCCATTGCTGCGCGCGTGCGTACCAGCGCGAGCTTCGACGTCGGCGGCACATGGACGAACCCGGCGATGATGTCCGGCCGGTCGGCCACCGCATGCATCAACCGGTAGAAGGTGTGATTGCACAGGTAGCCACCGGCGAAGTGGGATTCGGTCGTCGGGTATTCAGCACCGGTCAATGCATCGACCAACCGCCGCCGCGGTAGCCCGGTGGCGTAGGCGGCGGGGCCGGATGCGATGATCGCAT
Organism: Pseudomonadales bacterium; assembly: GCA_041738285.1. Lineage (GTDB taxonomy): Bacteria > Pseudomonadota > Gammaproteobacteria > Pseudomonadales > Azotimanducaceae > SZUA-521. Next base: position 63,931 of record JBGSQB010000029.1, read on the forward strand.
CGTCTTCGAAACGCGTGCCGTCGATATCGGTGAGCAGCGCGTTCGATGCATTGACCGCAAAGCGTTCGACGCGCAGCGCGGACTCATCCGCAAGTCCAATCGCAATGACCACGCGGACGTCTGCATCGAACCTCGCAAGCAACGTCTCAGGCGCGCGTTGCCATGCCACATCGAGGCGAATGCGGTCCATGCGCCACTGCGGCGGCAGCTGCGGCGCGGCTTCGACGAGCGCGTCCCACGACGGGTTATCCGCGTGCGGCGGGAACGGACCGAAGCCGGAGACGAGGACGGTGGGCATGCGAGAAACCTGAAGAGATAGGGGACAGTTAACCTATTTCGTGGTCCTGGCGAAATAGGCAAGGACACGCGACCGAATTAGGTTAACTGTCCCCTATTTCTCAGCGGCGGCGCGATAGGAGCAATCCCGTGACCGCCAGCGCCAGCAGCAGCACGGCGGCGATGTCGATGATCCAGGTGCCGTAGGGGCCGAACATTCGCCCGGCGTGCAGGTCGAGCAGCAGCCGTTCGATGGTAATGAGGTGCTGGCGATAGAGCGCCTGCAGCATCTGCAGTTCGTTGGCGGTGATATCGACGGGCTCCGACCACGCAACTGATGCAGGCGCTGCCGTGGGATCCCAGTGTGCGAGCGCCGCATCGAAGACGAACTCACCCATAGCCGTACGCACGTATACGCGCCCAGGGCTAGAGTCCACGCCGATCGCCATTGCGGCCGCGGATGTTGGTATGCGCTCGATCAGCTCGCCGCTCGACGTCACGATGGCGAGTTCGTCGGGCGCGAGCAGCACGATCTCGTCATTGACCGCGGCAACCCCCCGCAGGTCGAACGCTTCGAGGTCGAGCAATTCGCCGTTCAGCAGCACGCGCTCGCCGACGCGCGCCACCCGATGGTCGCCGGTGGTGAATGCCGTCGCATCCGGCGCCGCGACGCCATACCAGTCGAGCAGCCAGTCCGACTCCACATACGCGGTATCCAGACCCAACGCCTGCGTGTGTTGCAGGGCGAGGCCCGTGACAGTCAACAGGGTCAGGAACAGCGCGCCGATCAGACCCAGGCTGCGATGGAGCACGCGCACCGGTTGCCTGGGCGGCGGAGGCAAACCTGGCAACGGTGCGCGTGCGGCCACTAGTTGGATGGCTCGCTGACGTGTTCGTGAAGCAGGAGTGCGGCTGCCGCAACACGCGTCGCTGCGCGCACGGAAAGCGTTGCACCCGTGATGCCATCGACCTGGGGTTGCAAGTGATTGCGGGCATCGAGTCGCGCGTCGCGAAACTGGTCGGTGAAGAAAGCGTGTCGAATTTCCCAGCCGCGACTCTCGCGAAATACCAGGACGTCGAGCGACTCGATCGCACCGCTTCCGACTACGACACCCAGCGTGATCGGCTTGTCTTTGCCGATCTCATCGAGAATCCATGCGGTGCGATCAGCCTGCGCCCAATAGCGAATGCGCAGCGTGCGCGGTGGATGTCCGAGCACCTGGGCCAGGGATTCACGCAGCGCATCGTTGAGCCACAGCACACTTGCGTCCGGTGGCTGGCCAAACACGCGACCGATGAAGGCCGCAGGTTCGAGGTAGGTGCCGGGCGCAGATGCCACGGCGGCGAGCGGCGCACCGGCGAGACAAACGAGAATCGAAACTATTCGCATCGACATCGCGGCATTCTGCCAGAACGGCGCGCGGGCCCGCCAACCGTGGCTTTCGCGTACGTTAAAATTGATAACCAACGCCCAGATCGATTCCGTGGAAGTCGCGCCCCGCATCCGCGACCTGATCGTGGCTGCGATCGCGATAGTCGAACTTGAACACCACCTTTTCGGTCGGCCAGTAGTTCAGGCCCACTTCCCACTGATCGAACTGATCCACGGTGCGGGCGCCTTCGACGTCCTGATAGCGGGAGTACACGCCGAAGGAGTGATCGGCGAGGAGGAATCGATAGCTCGGCTCGACGTACCACCCATCCTGCTCGTCGGCATCGGCTGCTTTGATCGCATCGCCTTCGATGTCCCAGGCGGCCCACAGCGCCTTGAGGGTAAATGCGCCGACGTTCCACACGCCGTGCAGCGAAGTGAGGATGCCTTCCTCCATGCCATCGTTTTCGATCTGCGTCATGTCCGACTGGTACTGCAACGTACCCCCCAGTTCGAGACCCGGCACGCCGGTGTAGCGAACGCGCAGACTGTAGGCGAGATCGTCGGCCGCGGCGTTGGACAGTTTCTGCCGACCGCTGCGGATACGGAACGCGCTGCTGCCGGCGATCGGCGTCTCGAGTCCCGTGTGCGCCATGAAGTCCCAGGACAAGCCGGACGCGTAGCGACCGCCGAGGCCAACGCCGCCTTCCCACCAGGTCGCCGGCACGATGATCGATTCGACCTCGTTGCGCTCGACGCCATAAAACGTCGGCGGTTCGTGGGTTTCGTTGATCAGGCCCACCGGTATCAGTGACAGTCCGCTGCGCAGGTAGTGACGATCGTCGAGGTCCATCTCGATGTAGGCCTGCTCCAACTCCACCTCGCCGGTGCTAGAACCGTCGGCCGTGTCGCGCGCCAGGGAATGTTCCAGTTCCACTTCCGAGAAGAAACGGATGCGGTCCGTGAAGTCGTGGCCAACATAGAGGACGAAGCGGTGAAAGTCGGCCTCGGTCAGGTCGTTGTTCGAGTCTTCGGCATCCAGGTTGTTGTAGTGCATCTCGCCGTAGCCGCCGATCTGCGTGTTGCTCGCGATGCCGGACTCGGCCAGCCGACTTTCGACGAAGTCGGTGGTCTCGGAAAGACGCTGCTCGGTGACGGCAACGCTTGCGCTGGTCGCGGCGCTGGTCGTCTCGGCGGTCGCGAGCCGCGACTTCAAATCCGCGATCTCCGCCTGCTGGGTCTGGATGAGTGTCCACATCTCCTCGAGGGTCGGTGTGCTCGCCGCCCGAGCGAGGCTAGCGACAACGACGAGCGCGGCCGCGGTCAGGACTCGATACATGGCTTGGGTCTCCTTGAATGCAAATGACAATCATTCGCGTTGTTGATGTACAGGTGTGCCGTTCGGCGCATGGACTTCATGGCTAAACGACTCGGACGAGGGGAATCAGGCGTGGATGCGCAAGGCGCCGGCGGCCCCAATGGATCAGCGCGGTGAACGCGATGGCTTGTAGCACCAGCATGGCCGCAATCATTGCCGCGGCGCGGCCGGGATCACTCGTCAGCGCGCCGGCTTGATAGCAGATCACCGCAATGGTGTAGGCCATCACCACCGACCAGAGCGTGCTGAATGCCGCCCAGAATGCGGACAGCTCCTTGTAGATAGCGCCAATGGTGGCGACGCACGGCATGTACAGCAGAATGAAGACGAGGTAGGCGAAGGCGGCGCGCGGTGACTCGAACAGACGCTGCATCTGCGCGATGGTGCCGAGCGTGACGTTCTGCTCCGCTGCCTGGCCGGCGGTATCACCCAAGTCACCCAGATCGATGCCGAGTGGATCGGCGAGTTGATCCGCGAGCGTCGACAGGTTCGCGGGCACGGTCGCAAACGCGGCTGCGAGCGTTTCGGTGACCGAGAACGGCTCGGGCTCAGTGGCGCCGTCTTCGCCCATTCGCGAGTACAGCGCATCGAGTGTGCCGACCACGACTTCCTTGGCGAAGATGCCCGTGAAGATGCCGACGGTTGCCGGCCAGTTCGACTGTTCGATGCCCATCGGTGCAAATGCAGGCGTGATCGACTTGCCGATCGCGGACAGCATGGAATCTTCGCTGTTCTGATTGCCGAATGACCCATCGGTGCCGAGCGAGCTCACCACGTTGAGGATGATCACGACGGCAACGATGGCTTTGCCGGCACGGGTCACGAACCCTTTCAGCCGGTGCCAGGTGTGAATCAGCAGGCCGCGCAACGTCGGCAGGTGGTAAGCCGGCAGTTCCATGACAAAGGTGGAAATCTCCCGCACCAGCAGAAAGCGGCGCACGATCATGGCCGAGATTACCGCCACCACGATGCCGATCAGATACAGGGCAAAGACGAGGTTCTGACCCTGGGTTGGAAAGAACGCGACTGCGAACAGGGCGTACACGGTCAGCCGCGCGCCACACGACATGTAGGGCGCCATGAGGGTGGTCAGAATTCGATCCTGCTGATTGTCGAGCGAGCGTGCTGCCATCACCGCAGGCACATTGCAGCCGAAGCCGACGATCAGCGGGACGAACGATTTTCCCGGCAAGCCGAGCCTTCGCATCAGGCGATCGATGATGAATGCGGCCCGCACCATGTAGCCCGAGTCTTCGAGGAAGGACAGGAACAGAAACAGGCAGGCGATCACGGGGATGAACGTGCCGACCAGTTGCACGCCGCCGCCGACGCCGTCCGCCAGAAAGGTCGACAGCCATTGCGGCGCACCGAGTGCATCGTAAATCTGTCGCGGACCTTCGACGAACAACGCAAGGCCTGCCAGATCAAACAGATCGATGAAGGCGCTGCCGATGTTGATCGTGAACATGAACATCAGATACATCACGCCGAGAAACAGCGGGAATGCCAGCAGCCGGTTCAGAAACACCGCATCGATGATGTCGGTGACGGTTCGGCGCACGGGTGTCGTGCGCAGCACGCCGTCGAGCAGCGCATCGATCGCGCCGTAGCGGGCGACCGACAAGGTTTCGCTCGACTGTGCGGAAAAATCCGCCAACTGCATGCCGGTGACGCGTTGCGCGAGATCATGATCGCCTTCGGCGAGTGCTGCGGCCGCAAAGCGGGTGTGGCGTTGGGCGCCAGCGTCACTCAGTTCACGGGCGATTGTGCTGAGGGATGTCTCGATCACGTTGGAGAGTTTCAACCGCCGCACGCGCGGCTCGCCGCGTTCCAAGGTGCTCGCGATGACATCCTGCAGAATGCCGACGCCCTCGCGGCGGCTGGCAACGATCGGCACCACGGGGCAACCGAGACGCTCGGCCAGTTGATAGGGGTCGATGTGCATGCCGTGGCGATCCGCCACGTCCATCATGTTGAGGGCGACCACGACCGGGGTGTCGAGGTCCAGCAGCTGGCTGGTCAGATAGAGACCACGCGCGAGGCTCGACGCATCGACCACATTGACGATGACGTCGACATCGGTACCCGCCAGGTAGTCGCGCGCGATGCGGGCGTCTTCCGCTTCCGTCGCGTTGACCGACAGCAGGCTGTAGATGCCGGGCAGGTCGATGATCTCGATGCGCTCATCGCCATGCCGGTAGTGGCCGGTCTTGCGCTCAACCGTCACGCCGGGCCAGTTGCCGACGCGCTGATGGGCGCCGGTCAACGCGTTGAACAGTGTCGTCTTGCCGCAGTTCGGGTTGCCGATCAGGGCAATGGTCGCGGCGGGTGGGTTCATTGTCGCTCCAGTTCCAGCACGCCGGCTTCCCGTGGCCGGATCACGATTCGCGCGCCGCGAAACTCGATTTCCACCGGGTCGCCGAGCGGGGCCACCCGCACCACGCGCAGCTGTGTACCCGGAATCAGACCGAGGCTGGTGAGATGGCGGGCGTAGGGCGCATGCGGATCCGAGTAGCCGAGCACCCGGGCACGATCACCGACTGCGAGTTCTGCAAGATGGGCGGACATGCGCCGGATCGGTCTCGAATGGGTGGATCAGGCGCCTGTTATATTGCGAATGGTTCTCATTTGCAATAAGGACATCCACTGGGGGTGCCGCGATTGACCTATTTCGTGCGCCGGCGCACGTACAGCACCAGTTCGTGGCCGACGATCTCGTAGCCATGTTCCTGGGCGATCTCGTGCTGCAGGTCTTCGATGCGGGCGGAAACGAACTCGGTCACGCGGCCGGAATCGACATCCACCATGTGGTCGTGGTGATCGTCCTTGGCAATCTCGTACACGGCGCGGCCATCGTCGAAATTGTGCCGTTCGACGATCCCGGCTTCGACGAACTGAGTGAGCACGCGGTAAACGGTGGCGAGGCCCACGGTTTCTTCGGCGTCGAGCAGCTGCTTGTAGACATCCTCGGCAGACAAATGATGCGGGTCGGCCTGCTCGAGGATGTCGAGCACCTTGAGGCGCGGGTGGGTGATCTTGAGCCCGGCTTTTTTCAGTTCTGATCTGGCCACGAAGGTCGTCCTTATCTTGGGCGCACCTTAGCGCATGCACCCGGCGTGGGCTAGGATCACCCCCAAACAAGGAGGGCTGGATGGCGGATCTGAAAGGCAAAGTAGCGGTGGTGACGGGTGCAAGTCGCGGCATCGGTAAAGGCGTTGCTATGGGTCTGGCCGAGGCGGGCGCAACCGTCTACGTCACCGGCCGTAGCCGCAGCGCGGCAAGTCCGCCGACCGGGCTGACCATCGATGCCACCGTCGCGGAAGTCAATCGGCTCGGCGGCAAGGGCATTGCAGTTGCGGTCGACCACGAGCGCGACGAGGAGATCGAAGCGCTGTTCGGGCGCGTCGCGAGCGAGCAGGGTCGGCTCGATATCCTGGTCAACAACGTCTACAAGATTCCGGACCCGCCGGTGTGGGGCGGTGGCTTCTGGGAGCATCCCGTATCGCTGTGGGATGACCAGTGTGGCGTCGGCTTGCGCGGTCACTATGTGGCGTCGGTCTACGGCGCGCCGCTCATGGTTGCCCAGCGCTCAGGACTGATCGTCAACATTTCCTCGGGCGGTGGCGGTCAGTATCTGTTCAGCGTGTCCTACGGTGTCGGCAAGTGCGCGGTGGATCGCATGGCGCGGGACATGGCGGTCGAATTGAAACCGCACAACGTCGCGGCGCTGTCGCTGTGGCCCGGCGCTGTGAAGACAGAGTTCGTGCTGGCGGCAATCGCGCGCGGCGAAGTCGCGTTTGATCCGAAGCAGATGGAATCACCGCGCTTTACCGGCCGCTGCATTGCGGCGCTGGCGATGGATCCGGACGTGATGGAGAAGACGGGCGGCGTGTACAAGGTTGCCGAACTGGCGCGGGAGTATCGATTCAGCGATGTGTGATTATCCGGTGAGCGTGTGGGAGTGGGCTTGCCGCGAAAGACGCGAGAACACCTGTTCGCGCGCAAGCGCGCTCCCACAGAGTGGCCTGCAGTGGAGCAAGTGACATGATCGAGCGTGACGTGGACATTCAGACTGCGGATGGGCTGATGAACAGCTTCATCGTCTATCCCGATTCCGGTGGCCAGTTTCCCGTCGTCCTGTTTCTGATGGATGCGCCCGGCAAGCGCGAAGAACTGCATGATATGGCGCGGCGGATCGCCAGCACCGGCTACTACGTCGTGCTCCCGAACCTCTATTACCGCCGCGCGCGCGCGTTCCAGATCGATGGTTCCGAAGCATCGCGTGCGCGCATGTTCGAGCACATGAATTCGCTGACCAACGCCATCGTTTGCGGCGACATTCGCGCCGTGTTCGACTTCCTGGAAGGTGAGGACGAGAACGCGCGTGGCGGCGCTGTCGGCTGCGTCGGCTATTGCATGAGCGGGCCATTCGCATTCGCCGCTGCGGCGGCGTTCCCCGATCGCATCGCTGCGGCTGCGTCGATTCACGGTGTACGGTTGTGCACTGATGCGGCCGATTCACCGCACCGCGACGCGCACGAAATCAAAGGTGAACTTTACTTCGGTTGCGCGGAAACCGACGACTGGGCGCCACCGGAGATGATCGACAAGCTTGGAGCGCACCTGAAAGAGGCTGGCGTTGCCCATCGCATCGAGTGGTATCCGGGCGCTCATCACGGCTTCGTGTTTCCAACGCGCACCGCGATGTACGACAAGGCCTCCGCCGAGCGTCATTGGGCACGGCTGCACGATCTGTTCCGGCGCAGGCTCACCTAGCGGAGTTTGTGGGAGCGGGCTTGCCCGCGAATAGATCCGGGCGACTCTCGCACTTGTTCGCGCGCAAGCGCGCTCCCACAGTCCTAGCGCGGGATGTCGGTTACTCCAACCACCTCGGCCGACTTGACGACGCTGGACCAGGAGTTGTCATCGATGTCGATCCCCGCTGCGAGGCGCTTCTTCTGCGATTCGCGCTCGGGTTCACCGGGCACGCGGACGCGATCGAAACCGCGCGCCGGCGCGGTGGAATGCAGATAGTCGACCATCGCCAGCACCTCGGATTGAAAGGTGTCGAGCCCGCCGAACGCGGCCGGGTCGAGCACGAACATCAGCATGTGATTGACGATGTGATGACCGCGCGGATGCGCCGGCTGCGCCGTCCACTGGCCGGCCAATGCCCCGCCGAGCAGTTCGCACATCACGGCAAGGCCATAGCCCTTGTGTTTGCCGAACGGTCCGAGCGTACCCATCGGCTGGTTGTACATGACGCTCGCGTCCTGCGTCGGTACGCCTTCATGGTCGACCAGCACGCCGTCTTCGACGGGTTCTCCCTTCATGTGCGCGACGCGCACCTTGCCGAGTGCAATCGCACTGGTCGCCATGTCGAGCACGATCGGCTCGCGACTGCGCTGCGGCACCACGCAGCAGAACGGGTTGGTCGTCATGCGTGCTTCACGTCCGCCCCACGGTGACACCCGCGGTTCGTGACCGACCACGTTGACGAAGTGAATCGACACCATGCCCGCCGCGCCACACCGTTCGCCGTAGGCGCCGATGCGGCCGAGGTGATGGGCATTACGCAGCCCCATGCAGACAATGCCAGTGTCCCGAACGCGCGCGAGCGCCAGGTCGGTTGCCTCAACCCCCACGACTTGACCGAACCCGAACTGACCGTCAATGAGCATGACCGCGCCGTTGTCGCGCGCGATGACCGCGTGTGCTTTGGGCTTGAGCAGGTCCGCGCGGATGTTGCCGACATAGGCGGGAACCATGCCGACGCCATGGGAGTCGTGACCCTTGAGGTTTGCTTCCACCAGATGGTCGGCGACTGCACGTGCGTCGCTGGGTGCTGCCCCCGCCGCCGCGAATATGCGGGTGACGAAGGCCGAGAGTTCTTGCGCCTGGATCAGCATGCGGCATCCTCATTGTGAATGGATGCAGTGTTGCCGCAGGTCATGGCCTGTGACAAGGTCGATTCACAAACGGGAGGCACGATGCAGGCACTGTGCAGCGGTTACGGATTGATCGAAGGGCCACTGTGGGATCCGACTCGGGGGCTCTTGTTCGCCGACGTGCTCGGCGGCGGCGTGTTCTGTCTGGATGCGAACGGTAACGTCAGCACCGTGTTCGAACACCGCCGCGGCATCGGCGGCATGTCGACGCACGTGGCGGGCGGGCTCGTGGTGAGCGGCCGCAACATTTCCTACAAGCCGTTCGATGGCGGTGAAACGATCGTGCTGCTCGATCGTGATCCGGACGCAGGCAATGTCGGCTACAACGACATCACCACGGACGCGAAGGGGCGCATCTATGCCGGCTCCCTCGGCGCCAGTCCAGTGTTCGACGATGGCTTGCCGCCCCGCGCCGGCGCCCTGTGGTTGATCGATCTCGACGGCAGCGCGCGGCAAGTTGCAGACGACATCCGGCTCACCAATGGCCTCGGTTTTTCACCGGACGGACGCACCCTGTATCACTCCGACAGCCGGCGGCAGATCGTCAATCGTTACGCCGTGGCAGCCGATGGCGGCCTGGGGCCGAAAGAGACGTTCGTCAAAGTCGGCAAGGGCGTACCGGACGGACTGGTCGTGTCCGAAGACGGTGCGGTGTGGGTTGCGCTCGCGGGTGACGGCCATGGCGTCGCCGTATTCGAATCCTCGGGTGCGCAGCGGGACTTCATCGAGATTCCAACGCCGATGTGCACGAGCGTGTGCTTCGGCGGCGCCGACATGAAGGACTTGTACATCGTGTCCGGTTCCGAAGGCTCGGGATCCGAGCGCGGCGGCGCGGTGTATCGCGTGCGCACCGAGGTCGCCGGGTTGCCGGTGGCGCCGGCAAGAGTCGCCTTCTGACTCGCTATTCCGACTTGGCAACCTTGGAGAACATCTCCATCACGTTGACCGGCATGGGGAAGATGATGGTCGAACTCTTTTCCCCGGCAATGCCTGCCAGGGTCTGCAGATAGCGCAGCTGCATGGCGCCGGGCGCACCCGCCAGCGTGCTGGCGGCATCGACCAATCGTTGGGAGGCCTGAAACTCGCCTTCGGCGTGAATGATCTTGGCGCGTCGCTCACGCTCGGCTTCGGCTTGCTTGGCGATCGCGCGGATCATGCTTTCGTCGATGTCGACATGCTTGATTTCGACGTTCGAAACCTTGATGCCCCAGACGTCGGTCTGATCGTCGAGGATCTTCTGGATGTCCACGTTCAGCTTGTCGCGCTCGGCAAGGAGTTCGTCGAGTTCGTGCTGACCTAGCACCGAGCGCAAGGTCGTTTGGGCGAGTTGACCGGTCGCTTCCATATAGTCTTCGACGTTGATGATCGCCCGTTCGGGGTCGACAGCCCGGAAGTACAACACGGCATTCACTTTGACCGACACGTTGTCGCGGGTGATGAGGTCCTGGGTAGGGATGTCCAGAACTTTTGTGCGCAGGTCGACCCGCACCATCTGCTGCACGATCGGGATGATGATCACGAGCCCGGGACCCTTCACCTTGTAGAAGCGACCCAACATGAACACCACGCCGCGCTCGTACTCGCGCAGCACGCGAAAGGTGCTTGCGAGCAGTGACAGCGCGATCGCGGCTAGGACGACGGTGAAGATATCCATCTCGAGTTACTCCTGCGGTTCCACTTTCAGAATGAGGCCATCGACTGCCGTGACTTTGAGCCTAGATCCCTTTTCCACGGGCCGCGTGCTGTCCGCCTGCCAGATCTCGCCGAACGCGCGCACCAGGCCGCGTCCCTCGAAGTCGGCGATGGCGCTCGCATCGGCGCCCACCATGGACTCCTTGCCCGTAATGACCGTGCTTTGGCGCGCGCGCACGGCCGCGCCAAGCGCAAACAGAAAAACGCCGACGGAGCTTGCCGCGAACGCGGCGATAATCGGTACCGAAATCTGGTAGGCGGGCAGGTCGGTGTCCATCAGGATGATCGAGCCGATGATGAACGCAATCGCGCCACCGACACCGAATACACCGATGCTCGGTGTCAACGCTTCGACCACCATCAGCCCGATGCCGACCAGTATCAGGGCCAGGCCCGCGTAGTTTACCGGCAGCATCTGCAGCGCATACGCAGCAAGCAGTAGGCATATCACCCCGGTGACGCCGGGCACGCCCATGCCTGGGTTGTAGAACTCGAGGATGAGGCCGTAGATGCCGATCATCAGCAGCATGTAGGCCACGTTCGGGTCCGTGATCAGTGCGAGAAATTCGTAACGCCAGCCCGGTTCGAGGCGGGTGATCTCTGCACCGTCCAGCGCCAGTGTGACGGTAGTGCCATCGATCTTCACCGATCGCCCTTCTAGTTCCTTCAGGAGCGCATCGAGGTCAGGTGCAATGAGGTCGATGACATTCTGCTCGAGCGCATCGCTCGCGGTGAGATTGGCGGCATCGCGCACCGTCTTTTCCGCCCACTCGACATTGCGGCCGCGCAGAATCGCAAGCCCCTGAATGTAGGCAACAGCATCGTTGATTACTTTGCGTTCCATCGCCGTACCAGCGGCCGGTGGCTCGTCCGGGGCATCTTTGTCTTCCGCGCCACCGGTCGGCGGTTTTGCGGGCGAAGGGAAGGGGCTCGACGGTCCGCCGATGCTGACCGGCGTCGATGATCCGATGTTGGTGGCGGGCGCCATCGCGGCAACATGACTTGCATATAAGAGGTACGTGCCTGCGCTGGCCGCGCGCGATCCGTTCGGCGAGACGTACATGATGACCGGAATGGAAGAGGCGAGTATCTCCTTGATCATGTCGCGCATGGCGCCATCGAGTCCGCCAGGGGTGTCGAGGCGCACAATGAGCGCGTCGGCATTCGCGGCCTGGGCATCGTGCAATGACGTGATGAAATAGTCGGCGGTGGCGGGACTGATGGCGCCGTCGAGTTCGAGCAGCCAGACCTGTGGCGTCGCCGCTTGCGCGAGCGTCGAGACAGCGAGCAGGGCCGCAAGCCCGATGCCCATGATCGCATTGCGGCGTGTCATGGGCCGATCATAGCAGTGCGGACGCTCAAATCCGAAACGGGATGTCAGGGTCGAGATTGCGGCCGGCCAGGTACTCGCGGTTGAACAAGCGCGACTGATATTTGCCGCCGCCATCGCACAGCATCGTGACCACGGTGTGGCCGCGACCAAGCTGTTGGGCGGTGCGCACTGCGGCGACGACATTGACGCCGGTCGACGAGCCGAAGAACCAGCCTTCCTGACGCAAGAGGTCGTACACCATGGACACCGTTTCCTGATCGCCCACCTGGAGCGCATCATCGATCGGAGAACCTTCGAGATTGTCGGTGACGCGGCTGTTGCCGATGCCCTCGGTGAGCGACGGACCTGGGCTCATGACTGCTTCGCCTGTTTTGACCCAGCTGTGCAAGGCGCTGCCTGGCGGATCGGCGAGCACGATCCGTATTCGCGCATTCTTTTCCTTGAGGAATCGACTGACGCCTGCGAGGGTACCGCCGGTACCGACCGATGCGGTGAATGCATCGACCTTGCCATCGGTCTGATCCCAGATCTCAGGGCCAGTGGCGTCGTAATGCGCCTGACGGTTCGCGACGTTGTCGAATTGGTTGGCCCACACGGCACCTGGCATGCTCTCGGCAAAGCGCCCCGCCTGCTTCTGATAGTTCATCGGGTCTTTGTACGGCACCGTCTTCACCTGTCGCACCTCGGCGCCGAGGGTCTTCAGGATGTCGACCTTTTCCTGGGACTGGTTGTCGGGCATGTAGATGACGCAGCCATAGCCGCGGGCGTTGCAGATGTGCGCGATGCCGATGCCGGTGTTGCCGGCGGTACCTTCGACCACGGTGCCACCCGACCTGAGCGCTCCGCTTTGCTCGGCGGCGCGGATCATCCACAGTGCGGCCCTGTCCTTCACCGAACCACCCGGGTTCATGAACTCGGCCTTGCCGAGAATTTCGCAACCGGTTGCATCGGATAGCTTGGAGAGCCGGATGAGCGGTGTGTTGCCCACAGCCGCTTCGAATCCATCTGTGATGTTCATCGATCGCCCTGATTCGAAAACGCCAGATGCTAACATCGGTTTCGAAATGGAAGACCGGAGCTGGGCAGGTGATGCGACATCTGATTGCGGGCGTGCTGTTGATCACCGCGAGTGCCGCTTCGGCTGGGGCGTGGTACCAGGAATCCGAGCCGATCATGGGAACGCGCATCCACGTGGAGGTCTACCACGAGGACGAGTCCGCGGCGCGCGCCGCCATCGCGGCGGTGATGGCGGAGATGCGGCGTATCAACGCATCGATGAGTCCGTACATCGAGACCAGCGAACTGTCGGTGTTGAACCGGGACGGTGCGAAGGGGCAGGTCGAGGTGTCCGAAGAACTCTACGCGCTGCTCGAGCGCAGTGTTGAGTTCAGCCGGATCACCAATGGCGCGTTCGACGTGACGTTTGCCTCGGCCGGCCGTTACTACGACTACCGAAGCTCGGTGCGACCGGACGCGGCCACGATCGAAAAGTCGCTGCCCGCCATCGACTACCGACACATCGAGTTCCTGCCGGCGCGCCGCATCCACTTCAACCATCCCGGCGTCTACATCGACCTCGGCGGCATCGCCAAGGGCCATGCGGTCGATCGCGGCATAGCAATTCTCACGGAGCGCGGTATCAGCGAAGGGATGGTTGGCGCGGGCGGTGACAGTCGCATTATTGGCGACCGCCACGGCAGGCCGTGGACGGTGGGCGTCAAAGACCCGCGCAAGGATGGCGCCATGGCCGTGTTACTGCCGCTGTCGGATACCGCAGTGTCGACCTCCGGCGACTACGAGCGCTACTTCGAGCAGGACGGTGTGCGCTACCACCACATCATCGACCCGGACACCGGTGACTCGGCGCGGGCCGTGCGCAGCGTCACCATTTTGGGACCCGAGGCGACGATGACCGATGCCCTGTCGACCAGCGTGTTCGTGCTCGGCATCGACAAGGGCCTTGCGCTGATCAACGCCCGCTTCCCGGGAGTGGACGCGATCATCATCGACGGTGAAGGAAAGCTTCATTACTCGGAAGGCCTCGCGCGCGTCACTGGCGGCTAGGAAATAGGGGACAGTTGACCTATTTCGGTGCGGTCACTGCCGCGCGACGCCCCGCGCTCGAAATAGGTTAACTGTCCCCGATTTCCCGCATCCCTCCTCGCGCCCCCTCACCCAAATGTGACCGCGGGCGCATTTTCGAAATCGGCCCTCGACTAACGTCGCTCTACCAGTGATCCAAGACGAATTCACGGGTAACGAGGACGATGCGTACACGCATCTACAGCTGCGAAGGACTGTGTCGAAGTTCTAGGTATCGGGGCCCGCTGTCGCGGAGCTCGGGGCAATCCACACCTGCCCCGGGATTCGCGTGTTGTCGGCGGGACCCGACTTCGCTGCCACGCTGTCATCAGCGTCCTTATCGAGTCTCTGGCGCGATCGGGATGGAGTTCCGGTCCGCCTTTGAAGTGCCAAGGATTGGCACGCAATCGAGCGCGATGCGCTCGAGCGCGATCCATGCTGGCAGTTCGAAAGTTCAGCCGAAACGGAAATCGGTGGCCTCACCAGTTGCAGCAGTCGGTGGTGCAGGACCTTTCGACAGCATGATCGATCGCAATCGTGCGATCGAGGTCGTAACACAGCAGTAAGGAGTAGCTATGAACCTCGTTAAATTGGCCGCCATTGCATCCCTGTGCGCCCCTTTGTACGCGCACGCGGTTTCCGTGAACGATTCGGCGCCGGACTTCACCTTGAAGAGCCTCGAGGGCCCGAACATGCGCCTCGATGAGTACAAGGGCCAGGTCGTACTGATCAACTTCTGGGCCAGCTGGTGTGGCCCGTGCCGGCAGGAAATGCCGTTGCTCGATCGAATTCATCAGCGCTACAGCGACGCAGGTTTTGCGGTGCTCGGCGTCAACGTCGAAGGCCAGATGGGCCCGGCGAAGGAAACCGCCGACAGCACGGGGATCTCGTTTCCGGTGCTGATCGATGAGAACCAGCGCGTGAGTGAGGTGTACGACCTCGAGGCGATGCCTTCGAGCGTGCTCGTCGATCGCGACGGCGTGGTGCGATACATCCACCGCGGCTACAAGCCCGGTGACGAGGCGAAGTACCTCGAAGTGGTCAAACAACTGATCAGCGAGTGATTTAGGCAAAGACTCGAGGAGTCCGGCAATGCAAAGGACAGCATTCGGCCCAAACGCAGTCGTCAGGGCGTTGGCACTGGCGATCGTGGTGGCCCAGGTATCGTTCCCGATCGCCGTCGCGGCGGACTCGCAGACGGCTCCGGGAGATCCGGCGCTCAGTTCGCAGATGGAGTCGATCAAGCGCTCGCTGGTCGAGCTCAAGCGCGATCTGGTCGTACTCGAAGAGGACCTGCTGTTTCCGGCAAGTACTCAAGTGGCCGTGTTTCTGTCGATGGACCTGGGTGAGTTCTTCGCGCTCGATGCGGTGACTCTCAAGCTCAATGGAAAGGACGTCACCAACTATCTCTATACGGACAAGCAGGTCGACGCGCTCTATCGCGGCGGCGTGCAGCGGTTGTACGTGGGCAACGTCAAGCAAGGCACCAATCGCCTGACCGCATTCTTCACCGGTCGTGGTCCGAACGATCGCGACTATCGTCGCGCGACGACCGTGGAGTTCGAAAAGACGTTCGAGCCGACCTACGTCGAGCTCAAGATTTCAGACTCGACGGCGAAATATCAGCCCGAGTTCGTTGCCACGGTTTCTCCCTGATTTCGGAGGAACCGGATGAAAGCCCTCTTCTGCGATTGGCTGCTCAGCTGCATGGTCGCGGCGACGCCAGTCACGCCGTTGCCGGATCTGTATTACGGCACCGTGCTGTACGCCTACTACCAGGAAGACACGAGCCAGGCGCTGCTTGAAACGCTGATTGCCCAGGAGCGGGGTCAGGTCGGCGAAGATCCGATTCGCTACGAACTGGCCAAGGGTAGTTTCGCCTTCGCCGAAGGCATGTACGCCATGGCCGAGGACACATTCGCCTCGGTCGCGGATAGCGAACTGACGCCCCTCGATCGCATGCGCCTGTCGTTTCACCTCGCCCGCGAACACTTCCGCCGCGAAAACTGGGATCGCGTCGCCGAACTGATCAGCGGTGTGGACCTCGGAAAATCCTGGCTTGGACGCGGGCGCTATCATCCGGAAGTGGAGTTCATGCGCGCGGAACTTGCGACCCGCAACGGTCAGTGGAGTGAGGCGCGCAGCGCCATCGAGCACATCGATGCGAAGACTCCGTTCCACGCCTACAGTCTGTTCAACCTCGGCGTTGCCCAGCGCGCGGCAGGCGATCTGCCTGGCGCCGCGCAGACGTTCCAAGACATCGCCGAACTCGATGCCTATTCGGAAGAAGCCCTCGACCTCAAACAGCGGGCGCTACTGGCGCTTGCCTTCGTACGACGCGCGCAGTCCGAGACCGCATCGGCCGAGACCATCCTCGGCGCATTGCCTTCGCAAACGCGCTATCGGGATCTCGCCATGTCGTCCTATGGCGGTCTTGCCATGGATACCGGCGACTATGCGCTCGCCGCCCGCGTGTGGATGACGCTGTCGGAAGGAGACTACTGGACGCAGAGCAGCGCGGCCGCGCGGCTTGCGCTGCCGATGAGCCTCGAGCAGATGGCATCGCGTGAACTCGCGTTGACCCAATATCGTGCGGCCGAGGTGCGATACGAAGAACGCGTTGGGCAGCTCAAGTCAATGGTGGCCAAGGTGGACGATCCGCAGTGGATGGGCGGGCTGCTCGAAGTATTTGCGGCGCCGCCAGCCGCAGCGGACGAAGACGAGGCCGCGCGCAGGCAAGCGCTGATGGATCAATGGCGCGACACCTTCGGCCACACAGATTGGCTCGAATGGCTCGCCGGTGAAGATGTGCACGAACTGCTGCTGCAGTGGCGTGAACTGAAGGACATCAAAGCCTGGCTGCTGGCGTTGCCCGAGGAACTCGCAACCTTCGATGGACTTGCCCGTGAGCAGCGACGTCGCACTGCGACCGCCCGTGAGCTGATTTCGACCCAGGGGTTGGTCGATCGGCGCGTGGCACTCGATGCCGACATTGCGGCGCTCACTGCCCGAATCGATCACTTGCGCACGGCAACGCCAACCCGCGATCTCGACTGGATGCTGCCGCTTGCCGATGAAGATCAGGCTGGCCGCCTTGTGGATCTGGCCGCCAAGCGCGCGCTCGCGGTCGGGCACATGAAGGCATCCGAGCAACAGCGCTTCCTCGACCGCATCGATCGAGTCGAAGGCTTGTATTTCTGGGATCTCATCGAATCGCGTCAGGAACGCATTCGTGAACTCGACAAGGCCCTGCGCGAAGCGCGCGCGGCAGCGACCGAGGTCGATGGCAGACTGGCCCGAATCGCGCGTGCGGAAAGCGAGTTCAGTGCTGGCGTGGAGACAAACTTTCTTGCGTTTCAGTCCCGCGCCGACGACATCACGCGCCAGGTTGCGGTGGCGCTGAACGACCGCCAGCAGCGCCTGGCCGATCAGGTGCGTGGCGGCATTCGTCGCGAGGTCGCGCAGCTCGAACGACATCTGCTGATCACGCGCATGGCGATTGCGCGGGCGACCGATCAACTCGCCTTGTCGGTGGAGCAGACGCGATGAGTTGCCGGCAACTGATCGTGATCTGCATGGCCGTTGGCCTTGTCGGCTGCGGCAGCGCCGCGCTGCAGACCAAAGGTCCTCGCATTGCCGAGGCGGTGAGCGATCTGCCCGAAGTGAACCTGCCCGAAGTGCGGATGCCGCCGCCGACGCGGGGCGATGTGATGGCCGCGTACCGTCGCATCTACGGCACAGTACCGGATGCGCGTGACAATCTCGCGGTCGGCAAACGCCTGGCAGACCTCGAAATGCAGGTCGGCGAAGAGAACGACGTGGCGGGCATCGCCGATCCCTATCGCGCCGCGATCGCGCTGTATGAAGAGCTGCTCTCGAGCGAATCCAAAGACAAACACGACGAAGTGATCTACCAACTCGCCCGGGCGCACGATGTCGTCGGGGATGCCGGGGCCGCGCGCTCGTACCTCGACCGGCTGATTACCGACTATCCGGATAGTCAGTATGCGGTCGAAGCACACTTCCGTCGCGGCGAGATGGCGTTCTCCGCCGAACGCTACGGTGCGGCCGCGCAGGACTATGCCTACGTGGTCGATCAAGGGGCTGATTCGGCGTACTGGCGCAACTCGAACTACATGCTCGGCTGGTGCCGTTTCAAAGAAGGTGACCTCGATCTCGCGCTGGCATCGTTCTTCGTGGTGGTCGGTCAGGTGTTCGGCGACAGCGAGGTGCCGGAGCGTGGCGCGGAAGAACTGCTCGATGACGTGCTACGTGTGTCGGTGCTCGCCGCCACGTATCTCGATGGCCCGAAGACCCTCGCCCAGCACATGCAACGCCTCGATCGTCCGGCGTGGCAGCATCATGTGTACGAGCGGCTGGCGCTCGAATACAAGACCCGCGAACGTTACCTCGACAGTGTCGCGACGCTCGAGACCTTCATTGAGGAGAATCCGCTCGACCGCCGCGCGCCCGTGTCCCACCAGCGCGTCATCGATGTGTTGATCGCCGCGGACTTCCCGAGCGAGATCCGGCCGCGCAAGGAAGACTTCATTGCGCGTTACGGCGTTCGCAGTGAGTTCTGGCAGGTGCACGGCGCGGATGCGCGCGCAGACTACCTGCCGGTGCTGAAGACGTACCTCAACGAACTGTCGCGGCTCAACCACAACGAGGCGCAGGCTTCCAAGCTTGCTGCCGACTACCTCGAAGCAGCCGACTACTACGAGCAGTTCGTCGCGACGTTCCCGGAAGATCCGACTGTCGCCGAGAACCTGTTCCTGCTCGGTGAGGTCTACACCGAGGCGGATCGTCACGGCGATGCCGTGGGTGCGTTCCAGCGCGTCGTGCGTGAACACCCGACCTATGAGAAGGCGAATGAAGCCGGCTACGCGGCTGTGCTCGGGCTGACAGAGGTCCTTGCCACTGTGGACGAGGTCGACCGTGAGCTGTGGCAACGGGTGCGCATCGATGCGCAGATCGAGTTTGCCATGACCTTCCCCGGTGATGATCGTGCGGCTGCGGTGCAGGCCGATGCGGCCAATGCGCTATTCGACCTCGGTCAGTTCGACCAGTCGATGCAGCTTGCGAGCCATCTGTTGCGCACGCATACCGACCTCGATCCGAAGCTTGCGCGCACCGCGTTGTTGATCATGGGCCACGGCGAGTTCGAACTCGGGCAATTCGCCGCTGCTGAGGCGGCTTACCGGCAGTTGTTGGGCTTACCGGACGTGGGTGAATCCAACGCGCCCGTACAGGAAAAGCTGCTCGCGGCGATCTACAAACAGGCTGAGGAAGCAGAAGCGGCTGGGTCCGTCGACACGGCAGTTGACCACTACCTGCGTATCGCCAACGAAGCGCCCGGGTCGGAGCTTGCAGCCAAGGGTCACTACGATGCTGTCGCAGCCATCGAAGGTGAAGAGCGCTGGGGTGAAGCAGCGGCGCTGCTCGCTGCGTTCCGTTCCACGTATCAAGGCAACGAATTGCTGGCAGATGCACCGAAACGCCTCGCCGATCTCTACGAGAAATCAGGAGACGTCAGGTCCGCGGCCGGCGAGTTGCGCGGTATCGCGGCGACGGATGCCGATACCGAAGTGCGGCGCCAGGCGTTGTATCGAGCCGGCGAGATGTATCTGCAGATCGAGGATGCCGGCGAAGCCCGTGCCGCCTTCGAGGACTACGCCAACACCTATGCCGTGCCGGTCGATCTGTCCCTGGAAGCGATGCAGCACCTCGATGTGTTGTACGCGCGGGCGGGCGATGAGTCGCGTCGCCGTCATTGGCTGACGCGCAAGATCGAACTGGCCGATCGTGAAGGTGCGGCGGCGAGTGATCGGATGAAGTATCTCGCGGCCGAGGCGCAGTACGTGTTTGCCGAAGATGCCCGGCGCGACTTCGACGCGGTGACCTTGAGCAATCCGCTGAAGAAATCCCTGCAGCTGAAGACGACGGCACTGAAGCGGACGGTCGCCGCATTCGAGAAGGTCACGGAATACGGCGTTCAGCAATTCGCAACCGCATCGAACTTCCAAATTGCGGACTTGTACGCGGCATTGTCCGTGTCGGTGCTCGATAGTGCCCGTCCGGCCGGGCTTTCTGAAATGGAACTCGAACAGTACGAGATCCTGCTCGAAGAGCAGGCGTACCCGTTCGAGGAACAGGCGATCGCCTTGCACGAGATCAACGCGCAGCGCAGCTGGTCGGGCGTTTACGATGAGTGGGTGCAGCGTAGTTTCGCCGCGCTCAAGGCCCTGAACCCGGGACGGTTCGACCGGGAAGAGCTGGAGGTGAGTTATGTTGACTCGATCCGTTGAAGTCTTCGCACTGATCACATTGCTCACCGTCGCGGGTTGCCAGAGCGCGCCCGCCGTAGAGGTGACCGAGGACGCGACAGCCCCGGCCGTCGAAGTCGACCGCAAGAGCGCTGCGCTGTTCGATGCCGCGCTCGAGGCCATCGCGACCGCGAAGTATCGGGATGCGGAAGTGCTGCTGACGGAACTTACGGCGCGCGAACCGCGACTGTCCGGTCCGTGGGTCAACCTCGGCATGGTGCAGGATGAACTGAACAACGTTGAAGGCGCGAAAGCGTCCTTCAAGCACGCGATTGAGGCCAATCCGTCGAATTGCGTCGCGTATACCGAACTCGGATTGCTTGCGCGCCGCAGTGGCGATTTCCTGACCGCGGAAGCGAACTATCTCGCATGTCTTGCGCAGGTGCCGGATTTTCGCGAGGCCCATCTCAATCTCGGGATTCTGTATGAGTTATATCTAGGGCGCTTGTCCGACGCGCTCGACGCCTATCGATCGTATCTCAGCCTGCGTGACGGCGATGATCGTCGCGTGAAGGGTTGGGCAGCGGACATCGAACGACGGTTGGCTCTGGTGGCGGAATCCTGATGATAGCGAAATCCCTCTATTTGGGTGTCGGCATGGCAACGCTCTTGAGCGCGAGCATGGTGTCGGCTGGCCCGGAGACCAAGAAGGCGCCGGGGAGCCACATCCGCATGGATGAGACGGTGATCTCCGGCAACCAGGAACTGCCCAAGGTGCTCTATATCGTGCCCTGGCAGGACCCCAGCGGTATGCCGACGCTCGAACTGTCGCCCGAATTCACCGAAAACGAAGTGTTTCGTCGCTTGTACCCACCGGCATACAGGCGCGAGATCGAGTACTACGAACTGCTGGATGCGTCTGAGAGTAAGGAGTAGATCATGGACTTTTACACAATGGTCGTCGGTTTTTTCCAGGAAGGTGGGCTGTTCATGTACCCCATCGCAATCGTGATGGGCATTGGACTGGCCATCGCGCTCGAGCGCTTTGCCTACCTCGTGAAAGAGACACACGCCAACCGACGCGACTACAACGCGATCCTGCCGCTGCTCAAGCAGAAGC
This sequence comes from Pseudomonadales bacterium, assembly GCA_041738285.1. Taxonomy (GTDB): domain Bacteria; phylum Pseudomonadota; class Gammaproteobacteria; order Pseudomonadales; family Azotimanducaceae; genus SZUA-521. The sequence goes on from JBGSQB010000029.1 coordinate 85,398, forward strand.
GATTGCGCGAAGTATCTGAACTGGCCAAGAAGTCGAAATCGGCGGTCTGCCGAATCGCTGCGGATGGGCTGGCTCGCATGAGCAGCACCCGTCGCCGGCAAGACATCGAGTACGCAATGGAAGAGCAGCTGCTCGAGGTGTTGCCGAGTATCGAGCGCCGCACGCCGTATCTTGCGACCTTCGCCAACATCGCAACTCTGCTCGGTCTGCTCGGTACCATCATTGGTCTGATCGCAGCGTTCACTGCAGTCGCCAATGCCGATCCGGCAGAGAAGGCGACGCTGTTGTCGCAGAGCATTTCGATTGCGATGAACACGACCGCATTCGGTCTGATGGTTGCAATTCCGCTGTTACTCGTTCATTCGATGTTGCAGAGCAAGACCAGCGCAATCGTCGAGAGCCTCGAGATCGCCGTGGTCAAGTTCTTGAACCTGCTCGAGGAGCGCGGCGAAGCGGCACCGAGCCGGCCGGCAACGGCTGCAACCGGCGTCACCGGCAAAGAGGCGGCGACCAAGGCCTGATGACGCAGGGACGACGGAGCGACGACCATGGATAGGGTAAAGAAGCGTTGTCATCGCCGCCGCGAAGAAGCGGAGCTGGATGTGACGCCGTTCATGAACCTGATGATCGTGTTGGTGCCAGTGCTACTCCTTTCACTGGTGTTCACCCACACGGCCGTCATCGATCTCAACTTTCCGACCGGTGAATCCGCCGGCGAGGTGGATCCGAACACCGTTCACCTCGAAGTGGCGGTACGCAGTGATGCGCTGGTTGTGGGCGACGGGCGCGGTGGCGCCATCAAGTCGCTGCCGACGGTCGACGGCGCGCACGATTTCGCGGCGCTCACCCTGGTCATGCAGGAGTTGAAGCGTCGCATGCCGGAGAAGCGCGACATCACGATTCTGCTGGAGAAGGATACCGACTATCAGACGCTCGTATCGGTGATGGATCGTGTGCGCTCGTATCGCACGGTTCAGTCTCTTGAAGTGGTGAACGCTGAGCTCTTCCCCGTGATTTCTCTAGGTGATACGCCACCCGACGCGAAGGTCGCGAGTGCGGCATCAGCTGTTCCGCCAACCGTTGCAAAGGTGCCGTCATGACCTCGCATCGGCTGAAACTACGGCGCGACCTGCAGAAGAAGCACGCCAAAGGTGCTTCTTTGAACCTGGTGTCATTGATGGACATCTTCACGATCCTCGTGTTCTTCCTGATGGTGAACTCATCGGAAGTGGAAGTGCTCGACACGAGTTCCAAGATCAAGCTGCCCGACTCGGTGTCGGAACAGCGCCCCGAGAACCAGCTGGTGATCTCGGTGAGTCAGGACGATATCGTGGTGCAGGGCAGGGCAGTGGCGCAGATAGACAGTGTCATCGCCGACAACGCAGTGATCGAAGGGCTCAAGACCGAACTCGACTACCGTGCCGCGCGCAAAGGTGAAATGCCGGCGGAGGGGTTTGAGATCACCATCATGGGTGACCGCGAGATCCCGTACTGGCTCTTGAAGAAGATCATGCTCACCTGTCAGGCCTCAGACTTCGCCCGCATCTCGCTGGCGGTGAACCAGATGGAAATGACGGCGGATGAACTCGCGGCGGCGGCATCGACCACCTCTGGAGCTGCGTCATGAGCGTCGCCATCTCGTTCAATCAATACGATCTGCCATGGTCCACTGGTGTCGAAGAGGGGCGTCGGTTCCGGCGCTTGATGACGAGTTCGCTGGCGTTCGTGATCATCTTCGGTCTGGTCGTGCCGTTTTTGCCACTGCCGGAGATCGAGCGCGACAAACTCGAAGAGCTTCCACCCCAGTTGGCGCGGATCGTGCTCGAAAGACCCGAGCCGGTCATTCCGCCGCCACCGCCGATCCCGGAAGTGAAGCACGAACCGAAGCCAGAGCCGGAGAAGAAACCGATTCCGAAAGTGGAACCCAAAGTCGAAAAGCCGATTCCGCAACCGACCGTGGCGGATGCCCGCGAGAAGGCAGCCGTTTCGGGGCTGCTGCAGTTTCAGGACGCCTTTGCCGACATGCGGGAAGCCGTCGACATGAACAAGCTCACCGATACCGCGAGCCTGTCGCGCGGATCAGGTGAAGCTGCGACCATCGACCGTTCGGTACTCACTTCCAAGCACGGCACTCGCAGCGCGGGCGTCAACGTGACGGCCTTGTCGCGTGACACTGGCGGCGTGGCGCTGTCCGGTCGTGAAACGACCAAGGTTGACGCGCCAGTGGGTGCCACGGGCACCGGGGGCAATCGCAAGAACAACCTGGTCGGCGCCGATCCGCGCGGCCGCAGCATCGAAGAGATCCGGCGCGTATTCGACACCAACAAGGGCGCGATCTTCGCGATCTACAACCGCGCACTGCGCCAGGATCCGGGACTGCAGGGTCAGGTTGTGCTGGAACTCGTGATCGACCCCACGGGTCGGGTGCTCGAGTGCCGCGTGGTCTCGACCGAGATCGGCGATGGCGACATGGTTGCCAAGGTGGTCAACCGCATCCGCATGTTCGACTTCGGCAAACGCGACGTCGGCACCACCACGATCAGCTATCCGGTTTCGTTCCTGCCAACCTGATCGCAATCGCGCGCAAGCGCGCCTCTTGTGGGAGCGCGCTTGCCCGCGAATAACTCATTGATTTCCTGCACCTGTTCGTGTCCAAAGGCGCCCACAGCAGCTTCGATGACTTTTGCGACACCCGCCAACGTACCAGCTACAGCCACTTCGCATCCCAAAGAGGGTACATCCGCGTTGAGCTTACAAAGCCCAGCACGCACCGGGTTATCGACGACGTATCGTGCGATCGCACGCAGGCTCTCATCGTTGCGAATGCAGTGATCGTGGAATCCCTGTTGCCAGATTGCGCCGCAACCGCCGGTCAGTTCATTGGCCCGTCGCGCGGAGAGAGACTTCACTCGGCCGACGACATTCGACAGGGACTCGTTTCCTGTCAGTTGGAACAGCCAGTGGAAGTGATCGGGCATGACGACGTAGGCCCATGTATCTGTGTGCAGGGTTGCATCTGATCGTTGCATCTCCTGAACGACCACGCGACCCAGGGGCAAGTCCGAGAAGATTCTGGCGCGATGGACGGTCTTGGCGGTGCACAGGTAGAACGCATCTCGCTCGGAGTACCGGCCGGTTCGGAGTCGATGAGAGTTCGATCGAAGCATTCATCGAGCATCAGCCACACGTGCCGGCCGACGCAGTAACGATCATCCAATTCGCGGCGGTGCGCCGCTGCGAACAGGCTAGCCTGCCGTCACCGCCTGCTCGTGCGCGGCCTGCTGGGCTTCGATGTTGCGCGCGCGTTCGAGGTCTGCCCAGGGGAACAGGTCTTCGGCAATCAAGTAAAGACACGGCACCAGAATGAGCGTAATCGCGGTCGCGAACAGCACGCCGTAGCCGAGCGAGATCGCCATCGGCACGATCATGGCGGTCGACGGATTCGCCAGAACCATGAGCGGCGCAAGGCCGATGAACGTGGTCACGGACGTCAGCACGATCGGCCGAAAACGCGCGACGCCTGCCATGCTGACCGCGCCGAAGAGCGATTCGCCCTCGCGCCTGCGACGGTTGATATAGTCCACCATGACGAGGCTTGCGTTCACGACGACGCCCGACAGCGCGACGATGCCGAGCATCGAAAAGAACACGAGATCCCAGCCCATGATGTAGTGACCGACGATTGCGCCCACGGCGCCGAATGGAATCACGCTCATGATGACGAGCGGCTGTACATACGAGCGCAGCGGAATGGCGAGCAGCGTGTAGATGATGAAGAGTGCCAGCACGGATGCCTGGGCAAGTCCCTTCAGCGCCTTCGTGCGCTCGTTGGACTCGCCTGATAGCGAGATCGAGATACCTGGGTACTGGGCAAGGACTTTCGGTAGCACGTCGCTCGAGAAGCCATTGATGATCGCTTCGGGACTCGATTCCTCGCGATTCACATCCGCGGTGACGTTGACCACTCGCTGACCGTCAATTCGGTTGATGCGCGAGTAGCCGCGGCCGATCTCCACCGCCGCGACGCTCGTGAACGGCACTTCCGTGCCGTCGGGCGTGCGGATGCGCATGTCCTCGAGATTGCCGATCGAGCTGCGCTCGCTTTCCGGCAGCCGCACCATGACGCGCACATCATCCGGGCCGCGTTGAATGCGCTGTGCTTCCGCGCCGTAGAACGCGTGTCGCACCTGCTGCGCGAGGTCATTGAGTGTGAGCCCCAGGTTTCTCGCTTCCGGCAGCAGTCTCAGTTTGATTTCCTGTTTGCCGGCGCGGAACGAATCCGTGATGTCGAACACGCCATCATAGCGACCGAGTTCGGAACGCATATCGGCGGCGGCAGCCTGCAGGTTCTCCACGTGTCGTCCAGAAAGCTGAAAGTCAATCGGCATGCCCGCCGAAAATGCGTCGGCGGAGAAGCCGAGCTTCACGGCGTCGGCAACGGATCCGGTGAGATCGCGCCAGCGCGCGTTGATCACCTTGGCGCTTTGATTGTTGCGCTCGGACAGCGGTACCAGTTCAATCGCAACCTCTGCAAAGTGGCTGCGACCGGGGCCTTCGGGCATTGGTGGTCCGCCGCGCGCAATGGTGGTGCCGATGCTGGTCAGCACATGGATGATGGTGCTGCGCTGACCGTCTACGTGATCTACATCCAGCTCGGCACGCAGCTGTTCCGCCGCGCGTTCGATCTGCTCGGCGGCCCGAATGGTTGTCTCCACCGGCACGCCTTCGGGCATTTCGATCGTGGCGTAGATGCGGTTGCCTTCGATGGGCGGGAAGAATTGAAAGATCACCCGGCCACTGGCAATCATGGCCAGCGCGAGAATGAGGATGCCGAGTCCGATGGCCGCCGTGACGTAGCGCCACGCCAGGGCCTTCTCCAGGAATGGCTCGTAGACATTGGCGGCAAACCGCTGGAGGCCGCCGCCCAGGCGGTCCTGCACTCGCATCCAGAGCGCAGACGCACGTGTCGTACCGGTCTCCCGCGTTCGATTGGCGAGGTGGGCCGGGAGGATGAGCTGCGATTCGATCAGGCTGAACACGAGGCTGATGATCACTACGTAACCGAGCACGCCGAAGAAGTCCGCCATGCGGCCCGGCACGATGATCAGCGGCAGGAATGCCGCCATGGTGGTCAGCACACCGAAGATGACGGGAATGGAGACTTCGTAGGTGCCATCGATCGCCGCAACGATCGGTGGCTTGCCGAGCATCTCGTGCGCATGAATACGCTCACCCACAACGATGGCATCGTCCACCACGATGCCAAGCACGAGGATGAATGCCATGACCGTCAGCGAACTGATGGAAAAGTCGACATACGGAAAGATGGAAAGTGCGCCGAGCAGCGCGATCGGAATGCCCGCGGTCACCCACAGGGCGATCCGGAAGCGGAGAAACAGCGACAGCACAATGAACACCAGCGCAAGCCCCGACAGCGCGTTGTTCATCAGCGTGCCAATTCGATCGCGCAGCTCTTCGGACTCGTCGGTCCAGACGGTGACCCGCAAACCCGGTGGCAGCTTCGGTTGCAGTTCGGCCACGTAGCTGCGCACATGCTTGGCCATCTCGATGATGTCTTCTTTGCCAACGCGCGAAACTTTGACGACAACCGCATCATCGCCATCGAAGCGCGCGCGCAGGTCGCCCTCCTCGAATCCGTCGATGATTGAGCTGATCTCGCGGAGTGTGACTTTGGTGCCGTCGTCGCGCGTCAGCACCACGATGTCTTCGAACTCCTCGCCGCGGTACGCCTGACCCTTGGTGCGCAGCAGGATCTCGCCACCCTCGGTCTTGATGGTGCCACCCGGCATGTCGAGTGACGTGCGGCGGATGGCGTCGGCTACCTGGTTCATGGTGAGGCCGTAACGGCGCAACGTATTTTCCGCCACCTCGATCGAGATTTCGTAGGGCCGCACATAGGCGAGTTCGACCTGGGAAATGCCAGCCATGTCGACGATGTCGTCACGAACGCCGCGGCCAATCTCCTTGAGCGTTCGCTCGTCGGTGTTGCCCGAAACAGCAACCTGTAGCACGCCGCCGCGAATGACGAGTTTCGAAACGATCGGTTTTTCTGTTTCCAGCGGGAACGTATTGATGCCGTCCACCTGGCTCTTGATTTCGTTGAGCGTGCGGGTGGGATCGGCGCCTTCGCTGAGTTCGATGCGCACCGAGCACATGCCTTCGCTTGCGGTCGCGTAGATCTTCTCGATGCCGTCAGTGCCCTCGATCGCTTCTTCGACCCGTACGCAGACGCCTTGTTCGACTTCCTCCGGCGCGGCGCCGAGGTACGGCACGGACACCGTGACCACCTCGGGATCGATGTTGGGGAACTCCTCCTGGTGCACGGTCATCACGGCCATGATGCCGGCGAACAGGAGCACGAACATCAGCAGGTTGGCCGCGACGTTGTTGCGCGCGAACCACGAGATTGCGGTGTACATGAATGCAGTCCGGGTCAGGCCGCGCCGGCGGGCTCGGAAGGCGTCTCGTTAATCGGGGCGACTGGCATGCCGTCGATGGCAGTCTGGATCGGCGAGATGCAGACGCGCTCACCGGACTCGATGCCGCCTTGGATCAGCACATCGTCGCCCCACAAGCGCAATGGCGTCACGTCGCGAAAGCGAATCTTGTCTTCGGCATCGACGATCAGCACGCGGCTGCCTTCACGCAATGCCGAGCGCGGCAGCACCACCACATCCTCGGCTCGACGGCCTTCGATTTCCGCGTCGACGAACAGTCCAACACTGATGGGCGTGGCCTGGGCGGCATTGCTGACGCGCGCCACCACGTGAACCATGCGGCTCTTGACGTCGATCTGCGCTTCCGCGCGCACCACACGCCCGTGCCAGGTGAGCGGCTGGCCGGCATACTGCGCCGTCAGCGTCACGTGCGGCTGCGCATCGAGCGGCAGTTCGCCGCGGTGACCGGGCGGCAGATTGAGAAATGCCAGCTGACGGTCTGCGATCGGCAGGCGCACCTCGACGTCTTCGGTGGCATAGATCTTTGCAATCGGTGCGCCGCGCGCAACGAATTGGCCGATGTCGACCTGCTCGGTCCGCACGAGCCCCGTGAAAGGTGCGTGCAGCTGAGTGCGTTCGACATCGCGATTGGCCTGTTCGAGTGCGGCCGCTGTATCGCGTACCGCGGACTCTGCGACGCGGAACGCGCGCAGGGCGTTTTCCGATTGCGACCGCGACACCAGCTGCCGTTCTTCAAGGCTCTGCAGGCGCTGATACTCGAATCGGGCGTGTTCATATTCGGCTTGGGTGCGATTGAGGGCAGCGCTGGCACGCTCGACGTTGGCACGGTAGTCCTTCTCTTCGAGGCGCAACAGCGTATCGCCTTCGTTGAAGTAGCCGCCCGCTGCCAGTGCGGGAGAAACCCAGATCACCTTGCCGGACACTTCCGGAATCAGATCCGACTCGGTATTCGGCATCACCGTGCCTTGGGAGCTCACCTTCAGTACGATCGGCTGCGGGTCTGCGGTGAGCACGCGCACGGTGGTCGGGATCGGTGTGGGTGCGGTGGGCGTCAGCTTCGGGCTGGTCGCGAGCAGGGTGACCGCGCCGAATATGGACGCCAGCACGACGAGTGAGGGGATGACGAATTTGCGCATCATGATGCAATGTTCCTGTGTCCGTTGCTTGCGGCGTGAGCCGCGTGCAACGCGCTCAAGACCTGTTGGTGACTGCGGTCTACGAATATCTGCATTGTAGCCAGCAGGGCGTCGCTATCGCGTGAAGACAGCGCCGCGTCCATGCGGTCGAGAAACTCCGCCGGATCGTCGCCTGCGTGGATAAATGTTGCTGCGCGACTGGCACCGTCGAACACCTGCACCCGCAGCGCTCGGGCAATCAAGGTCAGCACCAGGTTGCCGCTCATCTTCATGAACTGCCGACCGAGTTCGAGCCGCACTTGCACGCGCGCGGAGTGCGTGAGGTCTCCTTCGCGCAACCGCGCGATCAGCACCCGGGCGTGATCGATCTGGGCATCTGTAGCGCGCATCATCGCCTCGCGTACCGCCACCTGGATGAGGGCGCTCATGACGCTCAGCACCTGCTCGACCAGGTACGGGTCGGGCACATCGTCCAGCGCCAGCAGCGGCCCGATCACATCGAGGCTCGCTTCCTCCACCGGCAACACGCGCGCCCCGCCGGGCTGTACGTCGGCAAGTCCCATCTGCTCGAGCTTCTTGATGGCTTCGCGGATGGCGCCCCGATTGGCCCCATGCTGGCTTGCGAGGTCGCGCTCCGACGGCAGCCGGTCGCCCGGCCGATAGCGGCCGCGAAGGATCTGCGCGGTGAGGTCGTCGGCGATGGCGTCGTGCCGGGTTTCAGTCATGTTGGCGGTTCGTGCTCACAATGGTCTGACCAAATTGGTCTGACCAATTCTAGAGAACAAAGATAAAAAGTCCAGTGATCGTTACCATTCGTAACAAATCTGTGAACCTGTTCCGCCTCTACCGGGCAGCGGCCGAGGCTTGCGGAGCGCTGCCCGAGCCGACATTCTCCAGCCCACCGGCAGTCAAACCCCAGGAGCCAGATCGTGGAGTTCCACAGCAGCGATGAGCACGAGCTGATTCGCGACGCGGTGCGTAAGGTGTGTGCGGGATTCCCGGACGCCTACTGGTCCCGATGCGACACCGAGCACGAGTTCCCCTGGGATTTCTATACCGCCATGGCGAAGAGCGGCTGGATCGGCATCGCCATCCCCGAAGCCTATGGCGGCAGCGGCCGCGGCATCACCGAGGCGTCACTCGTGCTCGAGGAGGTGGCCGCGTCGGGCGCGGCCATGAACGGTGCAACGGCACTGCACCTGTCCATCTTCGGCATGGAGCCGGTGGTGCGATATGGCAGCGAAGAGATGCGCCAGAAGTACCTGCCACGGGTCGCCAGCGGCGACGTGCACGTCGCCTTTGGTATCACCGAGCCAGACGCTGGCACCGACACCACCTCGATCACGACCTCCGCCCGTCGCGAGGGGGATCACTACATCGTGCGGGGGCGCAAGGTGTGGACCACCAAGGCACTGATTGCCGAACGCGTCCTGTTGCTCGTGCGCACCACGCCGCTCGCAGAATGCGCGCGTCGCACCGACGGCATGACCCTGCTGCTGGCAGAGCTCAGGCGGCCGGAGGTTGCGATCTCGGCCATCGACAAAGTGGGCCGCAACGCGGTTGCCACCTGCGAAGTCGTCTACGACGACTTGCCGGTCTCAGTCACCGACCGGGTCGGCGAGGAGGGTCAGGGGTTCAGGTATCTGCTGGCCGGACTGAACGCGG
>JBGSQB010000032.1:0-12333 GCA_041738285.1 Pseudomonadales bacterium
CGCGGAGATCGAGCGGCAGCGCCAGGAGCTCATTGCCCTGCGCGCCGAGGTCACGGGACTCTTGCCGGCGGCGGATACCGGTCAAGTAGTCGCAGCTGCTGCACCCACTTCGCTGGACGCGAGCGCGCATCAATCGCAGACGACCGCCCAGCAGGATGACCCGACGGATGCGCTGCTGGCGTCGTTTCCGAACGCGTTTCACATCCCCGACACCGACGCTGCGCTGCGCATTGGCGGGTTCGTCAAGGCGTCAGTGGCGCAGAACTTCGACCCGCTGGCGGTGCAGGACCAATTCATCGTGGGATCGATCCCTGTGAGTTCCGCTCAGTCCGCCAACGTGCAACAGCAGGCGGGCATCACCGTGGCGCAGTCACGATTGAATCTGGATCTGCGCGAGGCGACCGACGTCGGCCTCCTGCGCGCGTTCGTCGAAGGCGATTTCGCGGGATCGGGAGATACCTTCCGCCTGCGCCACGCTTTCGGGCAATGGCGCCGGGCGCTCGCCGGCAAGACCTGGTCGACCTTCGTCGACCCCGGGGCATCTCCCGAAGAACTCGACTTCGAAGGTCTGAACGGCCGCATCAACGTCCGCCAAGCGCAGTTTCGCGTCACGCCTCGAATCGGTGAGACGCTGCAACTGCAACTGTCGCTCGAAGATCCGAATCCCGAGGTGACCGACGGTAGCGGCGTCAGCCAGATTCCGGACCTCATCGGTGCCATTCGCATCGATCCTCGACCCAACGTTCACTACCGCCTCGCCATGCTGCTGCGCCAGGTGCGCGCCACACCCGACACGAGCCCCAACAACGAAGCTCAGGCCACGGGGTGGGGCGTTTCCCTGAGCGGCCTGATCGAAGCGCCGATCTGGGATGAGCGCGACAAACTCATGTTCCAGATCAACGCGGGGACCGGCATGGGCCGGTACGTCAACGATCTGAACAGCGTCGGCGCATTCGACGGCGTGTTTTCACCGGACGGTGATCTCGAACTGCTCGACGTGCTGGCAACCTACGTCTCGGGTCAGCATTGGTGGCGGAGCGACTTGCGCTCCAACATGACCCTCGGCTACGTCCACGTGGACAGTCCGGGTTTTGTCGCCGAAGATTTCTACGACAGCACGCTGCGCGCCTCCGCCAACCTCATCTGGACACCGATCCCGCGCGTGGACGTGGGTGCGGAGCTGTTGTGGGGCAAGCGGGAGAACGTGGATGGGGAGACAGGGACCGCGACGCAGTTGCAGATGGCGACGAAGTTTTTGTTTTAGCGGCTGCGGATGAATTGAAGTGTCCGGTTCGGACCGAGGGAAATTGGCGCGCCCGCCGCGACTCGAACGCGGGACCTTTGGCTTCGGAGGCCAACACTCTATCCAACTGAGCTACGGGCGCCTTGGTTCCGCGATTGTACAGACAGCCATCCATGGCGCACTGCCCGGCCGCGGAATCAACGCCGGGCGATCGTTCGCTGCGCTCACTTCATAGTCGCCCGGCTTCCGCGGCGCCCATCGCATGCGATGGGGCCCAACTGAGCTACGGGCGCGTGTTTGTGATTCTACTGCATGCCATCGATGGCGCACTACGTTGTATAAGTGGGAACAGGCGACCTACGGGATCATCAGGTGGACGAGAACGAACGCAAGATCGAGGCGAGTGCCGTACTCCTTGCCTATCAGACGATCATCACGCGCGGTGAGCGGATCGCGGATGGGCATGTACTCGACGGGCTGACTGCGGTTGCCGATCACGACGGCTACAGCGTGATGCTGAGCGATGGCACCGTCACCGTCAGAGTGTTGTTCCACAATCGAGTGGCCATCGAAGCGCCGAGCGGTAAGGCGCTGGAGCAGTTCGTCATGCGCATCAATGCGATGTCTGACTGACACAGATTCGCGGGCAAGCCCGCTCCCACGGCGGCCGCTCCCACGCGGTAGCGAGCGATTACCGCAGCGCGCCCACAATACGCTGGCCTTGCCGCACGCCTTCCGCCAAAGTGCGCGATTCGCTTTCTAGAACCCGCTCGTGAACCAGGGCCTGCGCGCATATCTCATCAGCACTGCCTTTTACCTTGTGCCCGGCGGCATCCAGATGGTGCTGTTCCCGTGGCTCGTCGCGATCTATCTGCACGAGACGCCGGAGCGCGTCGGGTTTGCCCAGATGGCGGGGCAGCTGCCGATGCTGGTGCTCATCCTGTGGGGTGGACTCGTGGGCGATCGCATCGATCAGCGGCGACTGCTCGTGATGCTGCATGCGCTGATGGTGATACCGCCCCTGGTCATGGCGGCGCTCGTGCAGGCCGACTTCATCGTCTACGAAATACTGCTGGCGTGGGCGATGGTCGGTGGTGCGCTCGGTGCCTTCGTACAACCGGCACGCGATGCACTGCTCAATCGGGTGGCCGGCCGCGATATTCAGAAAGTGGTGACGCTCACCATCGGCGTGCAGTTCGGTATTCAGATTCTCGGCTTTGCGCTCGGCTCGACCGCAGATGTCATCGGCCCCGCGACGCTGATGTGCGCGCAGGCGTTGTGCATGGTCGGCGCCGTGATCACGACGTTGCGTATACCTGCGCTGCCGGCTGCGCCCACCAGAGCAAAACGACCGGCGCTTGGCGAGATCGCCGAAGGCATCGCGATCGCATGGCGATCCGACGCGATCCGACCAGCGGTGGTGCAGACATTTGCGGTTGGGATTTTTTTCGCCGGTGCCTACATGGTGCTGCTGCCACTGATGGTTCGAGATCTGTATCAGGGCGGCGCCGGTGGGATCGCGCTCGCCTTCGCCGCCAACATGCTCGGCACCTGCACGACGATCGTGTACCTCATGCGCACCGGCGGTGTCGCGCGTCCCGGACGTGCGCTGCTGCTTGGTGCGATCATCAGCTCGGGCATCCTGTCGCTGCTCTACTTCGATCTGCCGGCGTGGGCCTTCTACGCCGTCGTGTACCTGTGGGGTCTGTGTGGCGGCATCAGCATGACCATGGGACGCGCGATCGTGCAGGAAGCGTCCCCAGAGACTCATCGCGCGCGCCTGATGTCGGTCTACTCGCTCGGCATGATGGGCGGCATGCCGATCGGTTCCGTGCTGATCGGCTGGTGCGTCGGCTTCATGGGTGCGCGCAATGCCGTGCTCGTGCCCGTGTTCGGCATGCTCATTGTGCTCGGCGGTCTGCTGATCACGTCCCGACTATGGCACGTTCAGCGGCAACCCAACGCGCTATGAATCAGCGCGGGGACGTTTGCGGACGCGATCGATCAGACGTCTGAATTTCGAGCGCGGTGCCGAGGACTCCGCGGACCACGCTCGACCGGTTAAGCGCAGCGACAACTCACGCGCGCGCGCAACGCCCGCGTCAAGTACGTGCGGCAGCATGCCCGGACGATGCAGCAGGTTCGGATAAAAACTAACGAACTGGATCTCGCCATCACGATAGACGTAGCTGCCGAAGCCATAGCCGTAGGCACGTTCCGTCAATTCGATCGCGTTCAGCGCAAGCGCCATGTTCGCGCCAAGCGATCGCGGGCCTTCGAATGGAAAACTCTGTCGGCACGTCAGGCCGTTACCGTAGCGCGGATGCGCCGCGTCGTTGATCAGCTCCAAGCGCGACACCTCGCCGCCAAACGGAATCGTTGTCGCGATGCCGCAACCTGAGCGAATTGCGCGCGGTGCGAACGGACGCGATACCTGCTCGGCAATTGCCCGCTCGAACTCGATCGACGTCCACCGTGACGCTTCGCGGCCCATGGGGGCGATCAGCAGTGCCGTCATCTCTCTGGTCTGATCGGGTTGCTGGCGGTGACCGGAGACGGGATGACCGCTGCGAGCGGGCTCACCGCGCACGAGTTTCGCGATTTCCTCAGCCATCTCGGAGGCTTCGGATAGCTGCAGCGTTGCCGCCATGTTCACCAGCCGACTGGACCACAACAGATTGTGATCGTTGACGCGAACAGACGAGCACAACTGCAATGACTTCAGGTTCGGGAAGTACACCGCGCCCGCCATGCTGGCAATCGGGCCAATCAACGTATTCACCACCGTTACCGCGCGCTCATCGAGCTCGACACCGTGGACGAAGTCGGTGCGAATCGTCACCGAATAGCTGACGGTGCCATCGGTCGCGGGTTCACCACCCACGGCCTCTATCGTTTGCGCATAGTGCTCCGCCCACCAGCGGAAGCCCTGCGGCGTCGCTTCCGACCAGTCATCGTCGACCTGAAGCTGTTCCCGCTTGAGCCACTCGACCGTTGCCGCACCAGCATTCACAAACGCGTCCCCTGCCCGCAACGCGCGCTCGACCGCTGGTCAAGGCGTTCGCCGGATGTTGAAAGGGCAGCAGTGTGGGTGGGTGCGCTACCGAGTCGTTAAACCTCATGCGCCATTGGCTTGACCGCCGGCGCCAAGATGGCGGGCGCGAAACGTGGCCGGCGGCAAACCGGTCCATTGCTTGAAGGCGCGTGTGAACGCCGAGACCTCGGAGAATCCGAGCATGAAGCTGATCTCGGCTACCGGAATGTGGGGATCGGCGACATACGCTTGCGCGAGATTGCGTCGGGCACGCGTACGCACATCGCTGAAACTCGTCGCTTGCGCCGCAAGTCGTCGCTGCAGGGTCCGACCACTCAGGTTCAGCTGCCGCGCGACCGCTCGCTGACTGGGAAGGCCTGACGGCAGTGCGTCGATAATGGCGCGCTCCACACGGCTTTCGAGATCGTCGGTGTCGAGCTGCCGCAGCATGCGATCGAGGACGAGATCGTTGCTGCGCGCGAGTTCCCTGTTCGCGGTGGTGAATGGCCGGCGCGCATCCGCGCCGCGGAACACCAGTTTCGAGATCTTCGCATCGAACGTTGGTTGGCACCGGAACAGACCGAAGTAGGGGCTCAGATCCGCGGGCGCGGGATAGGGGAACGCGACTGCGACCGGATTCAGCAGCCCGTCGACGCCCGAGCGACACATGTCGAGCATGATCGACGTTCGTGCATCCTCGAAGATGCGCCGCGCGAACCCCTCCAGTTCCAAGCCGCCGCACTCGATCGACACGGTATCTGCGCTTTCGACCACGGTGTAGTCGACTCGGGTGTTGAGCAGACGCTCGTAACGATCGACTCGATGCAGTGCGGTCAGCAGCGTGTCACTCGACAGGAATGCAACGCCCAAAGCCTGCAGGTCCAGCGGCCGATAATGCTGACCGGCTTCCAATCCAATGGCCGGCTCGTCGACGCGCATCGCCATCTCGACCCACGCCGCTGCGATGCGGTCGAATGCGAATCTGCCATCGACATGCGCGGTCAACGCCGGGTCGAGTCCGGCGCTCCGCAGCAATGCATCACCATCGATATCCCGCGCGTTCGCAAGCCGCGCAAGAATGCGCGCGATCGATGCCAGCACCGTCGTCGTCATGCGTGCACCGGTCTGTGATCGGTCAGGGCACGTACCAGATCGGTGAACTCCAGGCACGCTCGACGATTGTCGCTGGCAAGCCAGCCGGAATGTCGATGCCGAGTGCGACCGCATCGCGCGTACTCCAGCGCGGGGTCGGAATTTCGAGCACACGTGCGTAGTAGAAGGCGTTCAGTGCAGCGTCGAATGCCGGGTCGGTCCACACGGTGAAGAGTTCGGCGTCGCCAATCGAGTTGACGTAGCTCGCACTCGATACGTCCACCGTGTTGCCCACCGTGGGCAACATGCCCGTCTTGTCATCGATCACGCGGCGATCGCTCCACGCTACATCGAACACCTTCTCGTGTTGCGTGCCGCTGCCGTCGACCCAGCCCTTCACGATCTGTACGCGATCGAGATTGCCGCTCTGCGGGTCCTTCAGCGCCCAGACAATGAACGCGGGCGCTTTACCTTCGGGCGGCTGTGTGATCTCGCTGCCCATCGGCACGCCCGCGGCGTAGCCCGCCTTCACCCAGTCACCTTCCTTGGTAATGGATGCAAAATCCCATCCGCCGAAGAAGCGCACCTTGATGCGCGTACCCGATGTGCCAAAGGTCTCCTTGCGCAGCATCGCATCGAAAATGCCTTCGCGCGTGTTCTGCGTTGCCCACACACCCGCGAGGCCGCCGGAACTGAACTCGCGAACTTGTTGCTTCTGTCCTTCCGGCTGACCGGGAAGCCCATTCAATCGGTGGCTTGCGTCGGTCTCGAAGGCAAACTTGCCGGTGTAGTTGAACTCTTCGTTGCTCGCTGCCGCATTGTGCGTGTCGGTGTCGCCGATGAACCCGAATTGAAACGGGTTGGTGCGACCGGCCTGGGCGAACGCAAGGCCATCGAGCAGCGCGCTGCGCGCGTAGCTGCCTTTCATGTTCGTGGGTCGCTCCGCGTCGGCCGACAGCGTGTAGTTCCACAGTTCGAAGCCGGCGAACTCATCGTTCGGCGACAGCGACGGATGCGTTTCAGACGTGCCTTTGATCTGAGAAATCTCGTACAGCGGCTCATTCAATTTGCGCGCGGCCAGTTGCGCATCACCCAACGGGTTTCCCGCGTGGTCGTTGAGCGAGAACATGAGCCCATCGCTCGCGTTGCCGTTGTGTGGAATCGCGAGCAGCGCCGATCCGGCAGTGCGTTGCACGTCCATCCACCGCCACAAATGCTCAGGGTCCTCCGATTCCAGGGACGACAGCACGATTTCCGGCACTACCTTCGAGTCTTTGAACACCACCACGCGATGCAGGTTGCGCTTATCTGGATTGGCGGACCATTCAAACGCCGGGAATGTGGTGAACGCGCCAGGCTCGTAGGCTTGGTCAGCCGCCTTCACGATTCTCGACCAGACACCGCGACTGATCGCGGGGTCGACGAACGCGGGATCGATCTTCCCCGCGCTCATGTCGCGCAGCACGCCGGCGAATGCCTGCAACGCGACGTTGGTGTCCGACGAGGTGACCTCCGCTGCGAGTGGATGTTTGCTCAGCGGGCTGGTCGGGTCGCTCATCTGGTTGAACACACCCATCATCTCCGCGTGATCGGACACCGCGTAGAAGTCGAGCGGCGTCGTGATCTTGAGCAGTTCGCCGGCCCGGTTGCCCTTGATTGGCTCTCCCTTGGCCCAGGCATAGGCATCGTCCGGCACACTGACGGTTCCGTTGGTGAAAGCATCGAATGAGTAGCTGGTGTGCACGTGCACCGCGCCAAAGTAGGCATCGCGCTGTGGATTAGACGCAATCGCCGTGGCAGCGGCCGCCTCTGCGGCGGCTTCCGGCGCCTTCGGCTGCGATGCGTCATCACTGCCACATCCGACCAGAGAGAGCATCAGAACACCTGCGTAAACCAGCTTCATCGAGTCCTCCACATCCATCGTCAAAAAAAAGGGCGCGTCATTCGACGCGCCCTGTTCGTCATATCGGAGCCACTGGCCCCAACAGCTTCATCAAGCCGCGTTGTAGCCCAGAATGGCCTTGGTCTCGAGGAATTCCTCGAGGCCCCACACGCTGAACTCGCGACCATTACCCGACTGCTTGTAGCCGCCGAACGGCGCACCTGGGTCAACGCCTGCGCCATTGACGTGGATGTTGCCTGCGCGGATCTGACGCGCAACCTTGCGGGCGCGTTCGATGTCCTTCGACTGCACGTAGCCCGACAGACCGTACAGCGTGTCGTTGGCAATGCGGATGGCATCGGCTTCGTCTTTGTAGCCGAGGATCGACAACACCGGTCCGAAGATCTCTTCGCGCGCAATCGTCATGTCGTTGGTGACATGGGAGAACACGGTCGGTTTGACGAAGTAACCGTTGTTGAACCCTTCCGGCAACCCTTCGCCACCACATTCGACCTTGGCGCCTTCGGCGATGCCCTTTTTGATCAGACCCTGAATCTTGTCCCACTGGATCTTCGAGACAACCGGGCCCACCGTGGTGTCGGGCTTGCTGGGGTCACCCACCTTCGCTGCCATGGCGGTGGCCTTGGCAATCGCCGCCGCTTCATCCATGCGGGAGTTCGGCACCAGCATGCGCGTGGGCGCATTACAGGACTGACCGCTGTTCATGACGCAAGCGCCCATGCCTTGGGCGACCGCCTTGGGGAAATCGGCATCGTCGAGCAGAATGTTGGCAGACTTGCCGCCGAGTTCCTGGGACACGCGCTTGACGGTCGGCGCTGCGTTCTGCGCCACCGACACACCGGCGCGCGTGGAGCCGGTGAACGACACCATGTCGACATCCGGGTGGGACGATAGTGCGACACCGACGCCCGGGCCATCGCCATTCACAAGGTTGAACACGCCCGGTGGAACACCGGCTTCGTGCATCACTTCGGTGAAGATGATGGCGTTGAGCGGGGCTATTTCGGTCGGCTTCAGGATCATCGTGCAGCCGGCTGCAATGGCAGGTGCCACTTTTGCCGCGATCTGATTGAGTGGCCAGTTCCAGGGTGTGATCAGCGCACACACGCCGATGGCTTCCTTCACGATGCGGTTCTTGCCGACATCCTTTTCCCACTCGAAGGACTTCATTGCGTTCAGCGTGTACATGAAATGACCGAGACCCGCTGGCGCCTGAGCGGCATTGGCCAGCATGGTCGGCGCGCCCATCTCTTTGGAGACGGCCGCGGCGATGTCGGGCATGCGTTTCTGGTACGCGGCGATGATTTTTTCGAGTAGCGCGGCGCGCTCCGCCGGCGTCGTCTGCGAGAAGGTGACGAACGCCTTCTTTGCAGCGGCGACGGCGCGATTGACGTCCTCCTGATCACCGAGCGCGATCGTGTCGATCACTTCTTCGTTGGCTGGATTCAATACATCGAGGGTCTTCTTGCTGTGGGGTTCCACCCACTTACCGTCGATGTAGAACTTACGTGCGTTTTCCATGTTCTCTCCCAATCCTTTCGTTTTGCTGTTAACCCATCTTGAACGCGACGAGCTTGTTGCCGTCGAGGTCGCGAAAATACCCGCCGAAGAAGCCAGTGCCGCGCGGGCCCGGCTCGCCTTCATCCGTGCCGCCCAGTTCGAGGGCCTTGGCATAGACTTTCTTCACGGCATCTTCGCTGCCGACGTTCAGAGCGATCATCGTACCGTTACCGCCGGTCGCTTTCTTGCCATCGTGCGGCTTGCAGACTGCGAGCATCGGGGTGCCCGGGCCGGCGCCAAACATGACCATGCGGTCGTTGCCGAAGACTTTCTTGGCGCCGATTTCGGCCAACAAGGTCTGATAAAAGGCCGTGGCCTTGTCGAAATTGTTCGTACCGAGGGTGACGTAACCGATCATGAGTGTCCTCCTGACGATGAATTTGGACCGGCGATCATACTGCAACGGGCGCTGCGACCCTAAAATCGGACCTCGCCTTCGACCCATGACTTGATCAGATGGTGGGCGATGGCGATTGCCCCAGGCAGGCGCAGGGTAGGGTGCGACCCGGCAAGGGCGGCGGTCACTTCGTCCCGTGCGAACCAACGCACATCGGCCATCTCGGTCGCGTCGATCACGATCTCGTTGCTGACGGCACGGCCGTGACAGCCGATCATGAGCGATGAGGGAAATGGCCAGGGTTGGGAGGAGTGGTAGCTCACCGCATCGACGGTGACGCCGGCTTCCTCCTGGACCTCGCGGCGCACCGCCTCCTCGATCGACTCGCCCTGGTCGATGAACCCGGCGAGGGCCGAATACATGCCACTGCGGGCGAGTCGCCCCTGGGATTGTCCGAGCAGACAGCGATCGCCATCGGTGATCACCATGATTGCGACAGGATCGGTGCGCGGAAAATGCTCGGCCCCGCAATCACCGCATTTGCGCAGGTGCCCGCCCCGGCTCATCGCCGTTCGTTCGCCACAGGCACTGCAGAAACCGTGGCGCGCGTGCCAATCGAGCTGCGATCGACTCTGGGCGAGGATGCCGGTTTCGGCGATCGGCAGCTGCATGGCGGCCGCGCGCGCGTCTTCGAATCGCACGGACTGATCGAGATTGAGCTCATGGGCGGGGTCGGCCAGCTCAGATACGTCGAGGGCAAAGTGCGCGACGTCGCCGGCGAGGCCAAGGAACACGGGTTCGACGCCGATCCCGAGGCGGGACACCTCCGCACAGTTCAGCCACACGAGGCGCGCGTCGTTCGTGCCTTCGATCAGGACGTTCAACTGCCACAGCGGCAGGATGCGGCTGCCCGCGTCGGCGTAGGCGCGTTCGAGCCAGGCGGCGTCGCGGCGCTGGGCATCGCCCCGATTCAGGCCATTGCCGGCGAATACATGGGTCAGACTCACGAGCGCTTCTCCTTGCGATACCGATGGCGACGGGCATTATGGTGGCATGAGCAACGAGATTCCCTTCGCGCCGCGCGGCATCAACGTCCTGGGTGGCCCGCTGCGCACCTGCAGCACGCGGCCGCTGACCGGCTTCTTCCGCGACGGCTGTTGCCGCACCGACGACACGGACCAAGGCGTGCACACCGTGTGCACCGAGGTGACCGCTGAGTTCCTCGCATTTTCGCAACGTGCCGGCAACGACCTATCGACACCTCGGCCGGAGTTCGGCTTTCCCGGACTCGAACCCGGTGATCGGTGGTGCCTGTGTGCGGCGCGCTGGGCGGAGGCCTATGAAGCGGGCTTCGCGCCGCGGGTCGTGCTCAGCGCCACCCATGCGCGTACGCTCGAATTCGTGCCACTCGATCTACTCATGACGCACGCTGTGGCCGAAGAGCTGCACTGACTCGGAGCACACGACGATGAGACCGTTGTCCCTGGCATCCGGCACCCTCGAAGAATTCGATCCCCTCACCGTGTTGCGCGCCGCCGAAGCGGCCGGCTTCGATGGCTGCGGCATCTGGTTCGACGCCGCGACCTGGAGGCATGCGACCACGCGGGAACTCAAGACCGCCTTTCGCGACAGCGATGTGGTGCCGCTCGAGATCGAAGTGATCATGCTCGGAAATCCGGCCGATACCGACGACCATCGACGGCTGCTGGATGCGGGCGCGGACATCGGCGCCACCGAAGCGATCGTGGTCAGCACCGTGGCCGATCCATCCCAGACGGCGGATCTGATGGCGGAGCTGTGCGGCCACGCCCAACGTCGCGACATCAATCTGTGTCTGGAATTCCTGCCGATCTTCGCCATCAAGGACCTCGAAGGTGCCCTCGACGTGCTCGCGCGCGTGGATCGTCGCAACGCCAAGCTCCTGATCGACCCGCTGCATCTGGCGCGTTCGGGACGCACGCCAGCGGCGCTCGCTGGCATCGATGAGGATCTGTTCAGCTTCGCGCAGTTCTGCGATGCACCGGCAGAGTTGGGCGAGGTACCGAGCTACGATGTGCTGCTCGAAGAAGCGCTGCATGGGCGCGTCAATCCGGGTGAGGGCGGGTTGCCACTTTCGGAGCTGCTGACGCGACTGCCGACGACGATTCCGCTCAGCCTCGAGGTGCGATCCCGCCGCCTGCGCGAAGCGTTTCCGGATCCCGTCGAGCGCGCCCGCAACGTGTTCGCCGCCACCCGTGCGTTTCTGCAGCGAACAAGCTGACATGGGGGACATAGAAATAGGGGACAGTTGACCTATTTCTCTCGCCCAACTCAGGCCACTGCAGGCGTCCCGCAGAAATAGGTCAACTGTCCCCTATTTCTGTGTCCCCGTTTCCGGCTACTTGCGGGTGAAGAGCGCGATCGACTCGCTGTGGGATGTCTGCGGAAACATGTCGACCGCCGCCAGGCGATCGAGCCGATAGCCGGCGGATGCGAGCACCTTGGCGTCGCGAACGAACGTGCCGGGGGCGCAGGAGACGTAGACAACGCGCGCGATGCGCTGCTTGGCGATCCAGCCTGCGAGCGCGGCCGCACCGATGCGTGGCGGATCGAGCACCACGCTGTCGAACCGGTCCCTGGGCAGCACGAGCACGTCATCCTGCAGGTTGCGAACGGCGAACTCGACGGCGAGGTCATGACTCAAGGCATTATGTCGCGCACGCTTGATCATCGCGCCACCAACCTCAGCGCCAAATACGCTCGCGCCCGCGCGGGCCAGCGCCAGGCTGAAGTTGCCGAGACCGCAGAAGGCGTCGAGCACGCGGGCGTCGCTGCCAACCCCGAGCCACTCCACGACGCGGCCTACGAGCGCGCGATTGACCGCTGTGTTCGCTTGCAGGAAATCGCCCGGCAGATACTCGAGGCGCACCTTGAATTCCGGCAGCAGATAGCCCGGCGCGCAATCGCGCGGTGAAAAGTGAATGGCGACTTCGCCGGCATCGTCTTCGGTCGCGAAATAGCAACGCTCGACGCGCGCCCAGGCGCACCAGCGCTCGAGATCGTCTGCGTCAGCAGTGCCAACCAGGCGCACACCCACGACCGGGTTCAATTCGCCGGTCTCGGCTTCCGACAGCGCGACTTCTACATGCCCCACCGCGCGTGGCGCGGTCAGCGTGCCGAGCAGC
>JBGSQB010000040.1:0-48108 GCA_041738285.1 Pseudomonadales bacterium
GCCGCCGCCCATGGCGGCACCGTTCCAGGCGGCAATGGTGATCTGGTCCATCTCGAGCAGCGCGCGCATCACGCGTTCGCCTTGACGGGCGCGGCGGCGGCGCTCGACCAGACTCATCGCGCTGCGTGCGCCGGGGTCGGACAGATCGGCACCCGAGGTGAAGTGTTTGCCTGCCCCGGTGAAGATCACGACGCGGGTCTCGGCGTCCTCGCGAAAGGCGATGGCGGCGGCCTCGATCTCGGTCAGGAGCGCGTAATTCAGCGCATTGGCTTTGCGCGGCCGATCGAAGGTGACCGTGGCGATGTGGCCACGCGTCTGGATGGTCAAATGCTGATAGGGCACGGGCGCACCTCGGGGCTGGAGTCGGCCTCAAGGTACGCGAAATACGGGGCAAAAAAAGTGGGTCGGGGGCACGGAGGGGCGTGCCGTCCAACCCACGACGGGGACCGGATGGGTCAGTGCGTGGCAAGCGCCTGCGGCAACGCGGGATCCGCGAAGGCGACCGTCAGGACTTCACCCGTGTCGCGGGCGCGACAGGAGACCTTGACCTGTTGAATCGGGCTCGCAGCATCGCGCGCGGAGACGCTGAAGCCGAGGTCGCGATGACGTGCCGAGGACTTCACTTTCTTCAACTTGTAGGACGCCGCGTCGGGGCTGATTCCGAGTTGAGCGCCGATGGCCTTTTCGCAGCCATCGATCGCGCTCTGATAGGCGCCGCTGGCGACGGCCTGCGGGGCGCCGACGGCGGTCACGGCGAGGGTGATCAGGACGGAAGCGGTACGTCGAAGCATGGCGGATCCTTGTATTACGGGTTGCGAGGCCATGTTACTTTCGGTAACACTGGCCGCAAGGCGCATTTCCGCACCTGGCCGTTGCGCCCCTGTGCCACCGGAGCCAACCCTATGAAGCGCATCGATTGGGACGACCTCAAGCTGTTTACGGCGCTGGCCCGGGGCGGCTCCGTGCGGGCGGCCGCGACGACCCTGGGCGTGCACCATTCCACCGTCACCCGCCGGCTCGATCAGTTCGAGCGACTGATCGGCGCCCGACTGTTCGACCGCACCCCGGATGGACTCAAGCTGTCCGAACATGGCGCACGCCTGGCCATCCGGGCCGATGAGGTGCACGGCCAGTTCGACGCCATCGAGCGCGATCTGTTCGGGCGCGACAAACGCCTGGAAGGGCGCGTGCGTATCACCTTTCCGGATGCGTTGGGCGTCGGCTTCCTGATGCGCGAGATGGCGCAGTTCTCGGCCCGTTACCCGGATATCGGTCTCGAATTCATCGCTTCGGATGCGGCGCTCAATCTCGGTCGACGCGAAGCCGATGTCGCGATTCGCGTCACCGCGACCCCGCCGGAACATCTCGTCGGCCGGCCGCTCGGCAAATTCGCTCTCGCCGTGTACGCAAGCCACGAATACCTCGAATCGCACGATCCACTGGGTGATGCCATCCATTGCAACTGGATCGACTGGGCGGCGGTCGGATCGTTTGGCCAGCAGATCCATGCGCAGCTCTTCCCGGACATGCCGAGTCGCGCCGTGTGTCCGAATGCACTGCTTCAGCTCGCGGCAGCGGAGGCTGGCGTTGGCGTTGCGTTGTTGCCATGTGCATTGGGCGATCAGAGTCCATTGCTTGACCGCGTTGCCCCCGACGAGCCGATCGAGGGGCCACCGATGTGGTTACTGGTGCACCCGGATCTGCGATCAGCGGCACGCGTACAGGCAGTGACAGGCTGGCTTGCGGCCGCCTTCGCACGCCACGAAGACTTGCTGGTCGGCTTGCGAACGTGGGATAAAGCGGACCGCCCGCAGGGACTGATGCTACGGGTGACCGACGCGTAATCACCCGTTGAGATCTACCGTGGGCCGATCCATCAACCCGACGTCGCACAGCTATTTCTCGAGCCGGCTCCGACTCCACTATCTGGACTGGGGCAATGTCGATGCGCCGACTGTGCTGCTGCTGCACGGGATGCGGGATCACTGTCGGACCTGGGATGGCGTGGCCGAGCGCTTGCGCCAGCGCTTCCACGTCATCGCACCGGACCTGCGCGGTCACGGCGACTCGGCCTGGCCGGTGGGTTCGACGTACGCCCACATCGACTACGTCTACGACATCGCACAACTGGTGCGGCAGGCGAAACTTGCACCGGTCACGATCATCGCGCATTCGATGGGTGGCACACTCGCGTGTCTGTACGCTGGCATCCATCCGGAGGCAGTCAGTCGAATGGTGGTCGTCGAGGGCGTTGGCCACTGGTGGAAGTTCTTCCCGCGGCCGCCCGTGCACGAGCGTCTCGCGCTCTGGATGGATGGCATGCGAAACCTCGCGGCGCGTCAGGCGAAGCGGTATGCGAGTCTGGAAGAAGCCTATCAGCGCATGCAGAAGACCAATCCACACCTGTCACCCGACCTCGCGCTGCACCTGACCGTCCACGGCACCCATCAGAACGAGGACGGTACGTACTCGTGGAAGTTCGACAACTACACGCACGCCCACAGTCCCTACGATGTCACCACGGAAGACACGGAGGCGTTGTGGCGGCGCATCACCGCGCCGGTATTGTTCGTGAATTCCAAGGGCGGCTATCCACACCGCATCGGTCAGGACGACACGCTCGCGCACTTCGCCGACGCAAGAGTGCGCGTGATCGACGACGCGGGACATTGGACCCACCATGATCAGCCCGACGCTTTCATGGCCGCCGTGGAAGCGTTTCTGGCACACTAAGCGCCAAAGGTCGTTGGGGAAGGACGATGCCCGGAGCACCGAAGCGGTTGCGGTGCGAGTACCTGGACAATCCGCTCGGCATCGACGCCACGCGGCCACGTTTGTCCTGGTGGTTGGACGACGATCGCCCCGCCGAGATACAGACCGCATATCGCATCATCGCGGCATCGCAGCCCTCAGCGCTCGATGACGAGACCGGCGATCTATGGGATAGCGGGCGCGTTGAATCGTCCGCGACGGCACACATTCCGTGGGCTGGCGCAGCGCTGCGTTCGCGGCAGCGTGTGTACTGGCGCGTGCGGGCGTTCGACAGCGACGGCATCGGTTCCGCCTGGAGTCGCACCGCGTTCTTCGAGATGGGGTTGCTGGAAGCCGAAGACTGGCGCGCACGCTGGATCGGTGCGCCCCTCATGGGGGGCAAGCGAACCCCGGCGCAGGTACCGGCCCTGCGTCGTGCATTCGATCTACCGCAACCGCCCGAAAGCGCGCGCCTGTACATCACGGCGCTTGGCGTCTACGACGTCGAGATCAACGGCAAACGGGCGATCGATTTCGAGCTTGCGCCGGGCTGGACCGACTATCGAACGCGGGTCCGCTATCAGGTCGTCGACGTCACGCCGCATCTCGTTTCCGGCGAGAACGTCATCGGCGTGCTGCTTGGCGATGGCTGGTATTGCGGGCTACTCGGAGCTTCCGAGCGGCAACAGTACGGCGATCGACCAGCGCTCCTTGCGCAACTCGAGATCGTGCTCGCCGACGGCGGCCGCATGCGCATCGTCAGCGATGATCTGTGGAAGTGGCACCGATCGCCGATTCTCTATTCGGATCTGATGGATGGTGAGAGCTTCGATGCGCGCCAGTCGCTCGCCGGCTGGAGTTCACCTGGTGGCAATGAAGCGGGCTGGTCCCCGGTCGAGGTCACGGTCGGGGTGAACGCGGCGCTTTGCGCGACGATGAGTCCGATGGTGCGCGTCATCGATCGGCTCGAGCCGATCGGCGCACCTTCGCAAAGATCCGGTTCATTCGATACGGGGCGCTGGGTGTTCGACTTTGGCCAGAACCTCGTTGGTCGTGTCCGGCTCACGGTGCGTGCGCGGCGCGGCACTCAACTCGAAGTTCGACACGCCGAACGCCTCGATGAGTCCGGCGAGCTGTACACCGCGAACCTGCGTGGCGCTCGGGCGATCGACTACTACACCTGCGCCGGCACTGCGGGCGGAGAAACCTTCGAGCCGCGGTTCACACTGCACGGGTTTCAGTTCATCGAAGTGCGCGGTCGGCTCGAGGAAAACGCAATTGAGGCGGTGACCGCGCAGGTGATATCCAGCGCGCTGCCTGCGATCGGTGAATTCCAGAGCGACCATCCGCTCTTGAACCAGCTGCATCACAACATCGTCTGGAGTCAGCGCGGCAACTTCATCGACATCCCGACGGACTGTCCGCAACGCGACGAGCGACTGGGCTGGACTGGCGATGCGCAGATTTTTGCGCGCACGGCCGCGTTCAATCTGGAAACTGCGCCGTTCTTCGGCAAATGGCTGATAGACGTGAGCGACGCGCAAACCAGCTCGGGTGCGATTCCCATGGTTGCGCCGGTGCCGCCGGCGCTGAAGTTCTTTCGCACCGACGGTGGCCCCGCCTGGGCAGATGCGATCGTCATTTGTCCGTGGACGCTGTATCGCTGTTTTGGCGATCGGGTGGTGCTCGATCGTCACTACGGTGCGATGTCGGCCTTCGTGAATGACCTGCAGCGTCGCTATCCATCGCTGATTCGCGGCGAAGCGGGCGCCGATGGCTGGCAGGGCTTCGGTGATTGGCTGGCGACCGATGGGCCGTCCACGGGAGATGCGCGCTTCGGCACGACCCCCAAGGATCTCGTTGGAACGGCGCTGTTCTGCTACAGCGCGAAACTGCTCGCGCGCATCGCGGGTGTTTTGGGCAACCTCTCGGACCTCGAGCGATACGAGGATCTGGCCCAGCGCGTGCGCAGCGCATTCCGGCGCCGTTTCGTCACCGCCGATGGTCGCCTGGTGGGCGAGACCCAGACCGCCTACGTCCTTGCGCTGCACTTCGCGCTGCTCGACGCTGGAGAAACGGGTGCAGCGTTCGCATCCCTCGTGCGCGACATCGAAGCGCGCGGCTTCCACCTCTCCACCGGTTTCGTCGGTACGCCGTACCTGCTGCACGTGCTGACCAACTATGGCCGGCTCGATCTCGCCTATCGCCTGCTGCTGCAGACGACGCCGCCGAGTTGGCTCTATCCGGTGACGCAAGGCGCCACCACTGTGTGGGAACGCTGGGATGGCTGGACCGAAACGCGTGGTTTCCAGGATCCTCAGATGAACAGCTTCAATCATTACGCCTACGGTGCGGTCGGCGAGTGGATCTACGGCACACTCGGTGGTCTCGAACTCGACCCCGATCTGTCGGCTACCCGCAATGCCTATCGCTACGCGCGCATTGCGCCTCGGCCACCGATCGGCGAACAGTTTCCCAATGGCGCGCCGATCCGGTACTCGAGCGTTGCCCTCGATACGATGCATGGTCGCTACGAAGTCGATTGGGAAATTTCCGGGGGTGTGTTCCGGCTGAAGACGAAGGTGCCCGCCAATTGTCGAGCGCGTGTGATTCTCCCGAGCGGCGACAGCAGCGAAGTGGTAGCCGGCCGACACGAATTCTCGCTGTCTCTATCGAGCCTTGCGGACGACGGTATTCCGGTGTTGTCGGAGGTGACGGAGATCGCTTCCTGATGGATGGCATTCACGATCTGGGTGGCAAGGAAGGGTTCGGCGCGATCGACTACGAGCGTAACGAACCCGTGTTCCATGCCCGTTGGGAGTCGCGGGTATTCGGCATGTACCTGCAGCGATTGGGTGGCGCATCCAACATCGATCGGCGTCGGCATGCGATCGAGCGGATCGATCCGCGCGCGTATCTCGATCACGGCTACTACGGTCGATGGCTCGGCGCAATGGAGACTCTGATCATTGAAGGGGGTGTGTTGACACGAGTCGACATCGATGCGCGTGCGCGTTCCCTTGGCGCAGGCACCGACGATCTGGTCGCCGCGCGACCGTCACCGACGCCGGACATCATTGGCGAGCCGGGTGCGCGGGGTGACAGCATTCGGCCTTTGGCGCGGGCCCCGCGATTTGCCGTCGGGGATGTGGTAGCGACGCTGCGCCATGGTGTACCGGGCCACACGCGTCTGCCAGCGTATGCACGCGGCCGCCGCGGCCGCATCGTGATGGCACACCAAGGGTGGGTGTTTCCGGACACCAACGCTCATGGCCGTGGTGAGAATCCCCAACATCTATACACGGTCGCGTTTTCCGGCAGTGAGCTGTTTGGCGAGTCGGCCGAGGCCGGATTCGTGTTGCATCTGGATCTTTTCGAACCGTACCTGGAAGCCGAGCATGTCTGAGTCATCACCGAGCCTGCGCGCGGAAGCGATTGAGTCCCTGTTGAAAGAGCGTGGATTGATCAGCGACGAAGCCGTCGATCGAGTCATAGCGATGTACAACGAACGCGTCGGCCCAATGAACGGCGCGCGGGTCGTGGCACGCGCATGGATCGATCCGGATTTCAGGCAGGCGCTCTTGTCCGACGGAACGGCAGCGGTAGCGCCCTACGAGTTCGAAGGCGGGCAAATGGAGAAACTCGTAGTGGTCGAGAACACGCCGACTGTACACAACGTCGTCGTGTGCACGCTGTGTTCGTGCTACCCATGGGCGATTCTCGGACTGCCGCCACGCTGGTACAAGGATCCGGCCTATCGATCGCGCATCGTGCGCGAACCGCGCAAGGTGTTGTCCGAATTCGGCGTCGCGCTCGAAGATGATGTGGAGGTGCGCGTGTGGGATTCGAGCGCTGAGGTGCGCTACCTCGTGCTGCCGCAGCGACCTCTCGGCAGCCAGGGCATGAGCGAGGACCAACTCGCGCAGCACGTGACGCGCGATGCGATGATCGGCGTCGCCCGGTGACGGAGTCTGCCGCACTGTCCCTCGATGGCATGGCAGCCCCGCCGATGGTCAATGGCGAAGTGACCTTCGATGCGCCTTGGCAGGGCCGCGTGTTCGGCATGGCTCATGCGCTTGCCGACCGTGGCGTGTTCGTATGGGATGACTTCAGAGCATGCCTGATCGAGCGCATCGCCGCCTGGGAGTCGGCGCATCCGGAAGGCGAGGGCTACCCCTACTACGACTGTTTTCTCGAAGCCCTCGAGCGCGTGCTTGCGGAGAAGCGGATCGTCCATGACCACGATCTGTCGCATCGGATTGCGGAGCTGGGCAGTCGACCCCATGACCATGACCACCACCACGGAGACCACCATCATGACTGAGTCGGCGGCAACGGTGCGCGGGGGTTGGTCGTGAGTGCTACCGCCAGGCCGCGCGCATTCGGTGCCAGTGTAAAGCGCAAAGAGGACTTACGCTTCATCACCGGCAGTGGCCGCTACACGGACGATGTGACGCTGCCGCGACAGAGCTATGCGGTGTTCGTCCGATCGCCCCATGCGCACGCGCGCATCGCAAACGTGGACGCAGACACTGCGCTTGCGACGCCCGGTGTGTTGGCAGTGCTCACCGGCGCCGATTACGCGGCGACGAGACTCGGCCCGCTGATGTGCGGCTGGATGATTCACTCCATGGATGGCAGCGACATGCGGGTGGGACATCATCCACCGCTGGCGGTCGCGCGCGTGCGTTACGTGGGCGATCAGGTGGCTGTTGTCATCGCCGAGTCACTCGAGGTTGCGCGCCAAGCCGCGGAAGATGTTGTGGTCGAGTACGACGAATTGCCCGCTGTAGTGTCGGCCCTGGCCGCGCGTGAGCGGAGCGCACCCATTCTGCACGACGGGATCGATGCCAATACGGCTTTCCATTGGAGCCTTGGCGATGCGCAGGCGACGGACGCAGCATTCTCTCGCGCTGCCGACGTGGTCGAGCTGACACTCGAGAACAATCGGCTCGTACCGAATGCGATGGAGCCGCGAGCGTGTAACGCCATGTTCGAAACGGGCACGGGTCGCTACACCCTGTATCTGAGCAGTCAGAACCCGCACGGTATTCGGATGATGTTGTCTGCGATCACCGGTATCGCGCCCGAACACAAGATTCGCGTCATCTCTGAGGATGTCGGCGGTGGCTTTGGTTCTAAAGCGTTTCAATACGCCGAAGAAACCGTCTGTACCTGGGCATCGAAGATTGTCGATCGGCCGGTCAAGTGGACGGCGGAGCGGTCGGAATCGTTCCTCTGTGATGCCCATGGTCGCGATCATGTCACTCGTGCTCAGCTCGCTTTGGATTCGCAGCATCGATTCATCGGGCTGCGCGTGCAGACTACGGCGAACGTCGGCTCTTACCTGTCGACCTTCGCTTCGCTGATACCGACCTATGTCTACGCGACTCTGCTGTCGGGGCAGTACGTGATTCCGGCGATCTATTGCGAGACCATTGCCGTCTATACCAACACCGCGCCGGTGGATGCCTACCGCGGCGCCGGACGCCCGGAAGCGAGCTACGTGATTGAACGACTGGTGGATCATGCGGCGCGCAAACTCGGCGTGGACGCGGCTCAACTGCGGCGCGCCAACTTCATTCGCGACTTTCCCTACCAGACGCCAGTGGAGATGGAGTACGACTCCGGCGACTACCAGGCATCGCTCGATGCGGCGCTCGAGTTGATCGACTACAACGGTTTCCCAGCGCGACGCGCGGCAGCCGCGGCGCGCGGACGGCTGCGTGGAATTGGTGTGGCGTGTTATGTCGAAGCGGCAGGGATTGGACCGTCCGCCAAGCTTGGCCAACTCGGCGCCGGCAGCGGCTTGTGGGAATCCGCCGAAGTGCGCGTGAATCCGACCGGGTCAGTCGAGGTTCTTACCGGTTGCCACTCCCATGGCCAGAGTCACGAAACCACCTATGCGCAGCTCATCGCCGATCGTTTTGGCATTTCGATCGACGATGTATCCATCGTGCATGGCGATACCGACAAGGTTCAATTCGGTATGGGTACCTACGGATCGCGGTCGGGCCCGGTTGGCCTGTCTGCAATTGCAATCGCCGCAGATCGGGTCATCGCCAAGGCGAGGCGCATCGCCTCGCACCTGCTCGAGGTGCCTGAAGACACCGTCGCCTTCGATGACGGCATGTTCACGAGTCCCGCCACGAATCGCAGCCTCGGCTTCGGTGAAGTTGCCTTGGCCGCGTACACGGCCCATCACTTCCCGACCCGTGACATCGATCCCGGCTTGAAAGAAGGCTGCTTCTTCGACCCGCCGAACTTCACCTTCCCCGCGGGATGTCACATCTGCGAGGTGGAAGTAGATCCGGAAACCGGCAAGGTCACCGTGGTGGATATGGCGGCCGTCGATGACTTTGGCACATTGGTCAATCCAATGGTGGTCGAGGGACAGATTCACGGAGGCCTTGCGCAGGGCATTGGTCAGGCGTTGCTGGAACACACCCACTACGATCCGGTGTCGGGCCAGCTGCTGACTGCATCCTACATGGACTATGCGATGCCACGCGCCGATGATCTGCCGAGCTTTCGCGTCGGCTTCACGCACACCGCCTCGCCCTCCAACCCGCTTGGTATCAAAGGCTGTGGCGAGGCGGGTGCGATCGGCGCGCCGCCGGCGTTCATCAATGCGTTGGTCGATGCGATCGGCGTCGAGCACTTCGACATGCCGGCCACCCCGGAGCGGGTATGGCGCGCGATCGCGCGCAAGCGGGCATAGCCCATGTCGGTCCTCGATGCTAGCGTCATCGATGTTCATGCCCACGCGGTGATCGAATCGACCTTCGGCACCGCCGGCCGCTATGGCCCGGAACTGGGCGGCGATGCGGGTGGTACCCCCTGGTTCAGAGTGGGTGACTATGTGTTACAGGGCGTGCGTTATCGCGGCAGTCCGTTCATGGATGTCGAACGGCGCCTGGCAGCGATGGCACAGGCCGGTATCGACTACCAGGTGCTGTCCCCCAATCCGCTCACCTACTTTCACTTTGTCGAGGCGCGTGTAGGGCTCGACTACTGCACACGTCATAACGATGCGATGGCGGCACTGGTCGCGCCTCACAGGGAGCGTCTCGGCGCATTCGCTGCGCTGCCGATGCAGGATATCGATGCGGCGATTGCCGAGCTCACGCGGGCGGTCCATGAGCTCGACATGTACGGCGGGTACATCGGCACAGATTTACCGCATCCACTCGACGGTGCAGAGATGGATCGGCTCTACGCGGCGTGTGTGGCGCTCGACGTGCCACTGTTCATCCATCCGGGCCCGGCGGGTATCGACGGCCCGGCCGGGGACCCGCGGCTGCGTCACTTCGATCTCGACGTCATCACCGGGTTCTCGGCGCAGGAGACCATTGCGGTTGCAACGCTGATCTATGGTGGTGTCCTGCACCGGCATCCGAAACTGGACGTCTGCCTCTCTCATGGCGGTGGTTCGCTCGGCTATCTGTACGGCCGCATGGAAAAAGCGGCGCGAAAGCGACCTTGGGCACCCGACTGGTTGAAAGTCGATGGCGCCTTCGATGGCTTCGTGCATCGGCTGTGGTTCGACTGCCATGTACACGATCAGGCGTCACTCGCGCTGCTGACCGAGCGCGTCGGAGTAGACCGACTGGTGTTTGGCAGCAACTTCGCGGGCTGGGATCAACCCGACGGCGGTGAGGTCGCGGCGGCGTCACCCCGATATGCGGACAACGCCAGACGATTGCTGCGCGTATCGCGCTGACGTCAGGCCTGGGTTAGACCGAGGCCCAGGCCACCATCGACGTCGAGCAAGGCCCCGGTTGTCCATTGCGCGCGCACGAGATACTCGATTGCTTCAGCGATCTCTTCGGGCGTGCCGATGCGACCGAGCGCGTGCAACGGCGCAAGGCCCTCCAGGCGGGCGCGTGCCGCTGCCAAGTCTGGTGCCAGGCCGGCGCGAACGTTGATCTGCGTCGGCACGGCGCCGGGCAACACGCAGTTCACGCGTATACCTTTCACGCCGAGTTCGGCGGCAAGGGATTGGGTGAGGGCGAGCACCGCGCCTTTGCTGGCGGCGTATGGGGATGCGCCGGGAAATGCGCGGCGGGTGTGGATCGAACCAATGAACACCACAGCACCGCGTCGTTGCTCGAGCTGCGGCACCGCAAGTCCGGTCAGCAGCATCGCGCCGACGACATTGGTGTGAAACAGATCGAGCAGCGCCTGTTCGTCGAGGCTGTCGATGTCGCCGCGGTACATATTGCCGGCATTGTTCACCAGGGCATCGATGCCACCACCATGATCGATAGCAGCATCGATCAGACGGGACCGATCGCTGCTGACTGTGATGTCAGCGCATACCGCTCGGCACGCCGATCCTATGTCTGCAGCGACGACGTCGATGGCGTCGCCTGTGCGTCCACAAATCGTGACGCGCGCACCCAGTCGCGCGAAGTGGCGGGCAGTGGCGGCGCCGATGCCCGACCCTGCGCCGGTGATCACAATCGACATGTTGCGCGGATCGAGCACGGCTATTGCCTCGGCAACTGCGCGAGCACACTCGACACGACACCTCCATCGACCACGAGCTCGTGGCCGTTGATGTACGCCGCCGCTGGCGAGTCGAGAAATGCGACGGCGTTGGCGACGTCGTCGACCACGCCGAGTCGGCGCAGCGGTACGCCGTTGGAGCGCAGTTCCCGTATTCGCGGATTGGCAAAGATGGCTTCGGACATACCGCCGTCGATGAATCCGGGGGCGATCGCGTTGACGCGGATGCCCAGTGGTCCGAGTTCGAGCGCGAGGTGTCGCGTCAGTTGTGCGAGCCCGGCCTTTGCTGCCGGGTATGCGCCCGCATTCGGCCCCGGTGCGAGTGCATTGATCGAGGTGATGTTGATGATGTGACCGGAGCCACGTTCGCGCATGCGCAGTGCGGCGGTGCGGGCGACGATGAACGCGCCGATGAGGTTGACCCCGACCACCGCGCGGAAATCCTCGACGCTTTGATCGATGAGTGCCCCGAATCGAACGATGCCGGCATTGTTGACGACCAGATCGGGCGTCACTCCGAAGAGGTCGAACGCATGCATCACTGCGGCTTCGTCAGTGACATCTGCCGCGATTGCGAGCGAGTCAGGTAGATTGACGGCCACCTGCGTCGCGTCGTCGAGCGACAAATCGACGACGCCGACGCGATAGCCATCGGCCGCCAGCCGGACGGCGATGGCCGCACCGAGTCCGCGCCCGCCACCAGTGATGATTGCCGTTCTCAAGGTGGACCCCCTCGGAAAGTCACGGGATAGCGGCCCCAGTTGTTACGCGCAGTGTTGCTGTCGGGCGTCGGTGGGTCGCTTGCAACGGGACGCGCGCCCGACTCGGTGAGGCGCCGTACGATCAGCGTCACAAGGCCGTACTGATGCGTGTCTGCGTCGGTGTTGGCTTTCGGTAGTACCCCGCCGTCGAGGTCTCGGCCGAGGCAGGTGTGCACGCCGATGCCAAACGTGAGGCCAAACGGCGGACGCCCGCGTGGAATCAACCGGTGGGGATTGAAGCGTTCGCTATCGCTGCCAAAGATCCCGGGCGCCCGGTTGGCGATGCCGAGATCGAGCACGATACAATCGCCGATCGCGGCCGCTTGGCCGCCGGACAGTCGCTGTGGACATTGGCTGCGTCGCCATGCAACCGGGCTCGCGGGATGCAGCCGCAGGCTCTCGTGTACTGCGCGCTGCAGAAACAGCGGCTCGCGCTGGAAACGCGTCCAGTCATCGGGGTGTGTTCTGCCCCAGCTGAAGAGTTCGTGGCAGGCATGGACCACGGAGTTCGCCGTCGAATGTGAACCGGCCTGGAGATAGAAAGCGATCTCGCGACGAAGGACATCTCTGGGGAGCGAAAGCTTGTCCTCGTTCAACATCAATGTGGTGAGCACGTCGCGTGGCAGTTCATCTGCCGTGACTTCGCCGCGCGCGGCTTGGTCGATCAGCACTTGACGTCGCGCCATGGATGGTTGCAGGAACTGCACGTCGAATCGATCGAGAGCCTGCAACACTTCGGCGTTCACTTCCTCGTGATCGCGCGTGGAGTGGACGAGCGTTGCGCCGGTACTGAATGTCTTGACCAGCGCCAGCAGCGCCTGAGTCTCCGCGGTCGACCTCGATGGGCGGTCGATGCCGGCAAAATCGGCAGTCAGATTGAGCGTGACGTCATAGCCGAATTGCACCAGATCGCAGTGGCCCGCCGCGAGGTGTGGGGCCAGCGTCGGTTCGAGGGTCGCGGGGAAGACATTCTGTTCGTAGTGACGGAAGAAGTCGCGACGGAAGACCTTCATCTCGAGGTTGCGTCGCGCACGGTGGGAATCGCCATGGAGTGTCAGCAGCACATCGGCCATCACCACCGCGCCTGCGTCGTACAGGGATTGGACGAGGTCAGGGTTCTTCAGTGCCTCGGCAACCTCGTCGAAGTCGGTGAGCAGGATTGTGTTCACGAAGCGTGCAGACGCACTGGATAGTAGGCCCACATGATGCGGTTGGTGGTTGTGTCGCGCCGCGGCGGATCGTTCGCATCCAAATGGGCGCCGTGATCGAGCAACGTGCGGATGATCCGTGTGACGGTGCCGTAGTGGTGGCTGGATGGATCTGTCTGCCCCTTAGCGACCACGCCAGCGGCGAGGTTGCGGCCAAGGCACGCGTGCATGCCCAGACCAAAGGACAACCCGACCAGCTCACCCTTCGCGACCGCGCGATGCGGATTGAAAGTAGCGGCGTCGGCGCCGAACACGGCGGTGTCGCGATTGGCGTTGTACAGATCGATCGTCACCTCGTCACCAGGTGCGACATCGCCGACCGGCTCCAGATGCATCGGGCACATCGAGCGGCGCAGCGCGATGGGGCTCGACGGGTGCAGGCGCATGCTCTCGTGCACACAGCGCTGCAGAAAGAACGGGTCAACATCAAGGAGCTTGCGATCGGCCGGGTGTGCCGCACACCAGGTGAGAATTTCGTGCACGGCATGCGAGAGGGTGTGAATCGATGTGTGCGCGCCGGCGAGCGCGAAGAACGCCATCTCTCGCAGCAGTACATCCCGTGTGAGTTCGATGTCGTCATCGTTGCGGATGAGCATCATCAGCACGTCCCTTGGCAGCGCATCTTCGTTCAACGTTCCGGCACGCAGGTCGGCCAGCAGCGCGGTTCGTCGGGCATGAGAGGGTGCAAAATACAACACATCGAAGCGCGCGATCCCCTCCCTGACCTTCACCCGAATCGCCTCGCGATCACCCCTGGCGTGAAACAACGTTGCGGCGAGACCGAGTGTGCGCAGCAGTTCGACCAGGGTGGCAGTTTCGACTGCGGTGCGTTCGGGCCGATCGATGCCGGCGAAGTCGACGGTGAGATTGGCCATCACGCGATAGCCAAAGTCCACGACGTCGACCCGGCCCGCCGCCAGAAACGGATCGAGTGTCTGTGCGAGCGTGGTTGGGAAAACTTCATGTTCGTAGAAACGGAAATAGTCGCGTCGAAAGACGCGCGACTCGGTTAGCCTGCGCGCCCGGTGCTCGTCGCCGTGCAGGTTCACCAGTGCCTGTTCCATCAGCACTGCGCCCTCGTCGTATAGCGCCTGGCGCAGATCAGCAGCGCGCAGGGCCGCTGCCGCTGCATCGTAGGTCGATATGGTGTGGGCACTCATCAAAGGGAAACGCCGTTGTGGTGCGTGTCCTGGTAGAGGATTCGGCTCGAATACTCACCCACCCGCCAACCTTCCAGCTTGCCGTGGGCGGGAATCGGCGTGAGGTCCTGTTCCACGCCGCCGATCAGCACATGCTTGATGAGCGCTTTGTCGCCGAGGCGGGAGACATCGCGCGTGACATCGGCGGCGACCACAATGAGATCGGCAAGATAGTTGGGTGCGACGACACCGATCCGGCCTTCCAACTTCATGGCGCGGGCGCCTTCGGAGGTGGCACAGCGCAGCGCCTGCAAAGGCGTGAGCCCGAGGTGTTCAACGAATATCTCGAGTTCGCGGTAGTGCCATTCACCGTAAGGCGTCAGCGAAAAGCCGCTTTCCGTGCCGCACAGCAGGGGCACACCGGCATCGAATGCGCGTCGCAGCATGATGGCGCTGTCTTCGATCTCTTTGCGAAACAGATTGCGCAGGTCTTCATCGGCACCCACCGCCGCGCCAAAGTCGGCGAGGTTGGCTTGGAATGTAAGCGTCGGCACCAGCGGCACGTTGTGCTCGATGACTGCCGCGAGTGCTTCATCGTCCATGTGCGTCGCGTGCAGAATCATGTCGAATCCGGCGCGCGCCGCGTCGCGCGTGCTCGAGGCATTGCGGCAGTGCCCCACCACCGGAATACCGAGATCATGTGCCGTGTCGCAGACGGTGCGCAGTTCGTCGAATGTCCAAGCCTGGATCTCGCCCGTAGTGCGCTGACGGGGCACAACGCCGGTCACATGAACCTTGATCCAGTCGACGCCGCGTTTGATCTGCTGGCGCACTTCCCGAACGATCTCATCGCGACTGCCGACGATGCGCGCGTAGCCGCGTAGGCCTTCATCCGGGATCAGCAGACCCGCGGTGCCACCCACTGAGGTGAGCAGGGCATTGCCGCCTGTCGACATGCGTGGCGCCGCCACAACGCCGCCTTCAATGGCGTCGCGCAGATCGATGCCGACGTCGAATACGCTATCGGGATCGCAGAATGCGGTAACGCCAGCGCGAATCAACTTTTGCGCATTGCGTGCGGCGATGATGGCCGCAAGCCCCTCGCGGCGGTGAAAGAAGAGTTCATCGTTGGAGCGCGGTTCATCGAAAGTGATGTGACAGTGCGCGTCGATCAGTCCCGGCATCAGCGTGCAGCCGCTAGCATCGATCGTGCGCAGCGGATGCACCTGCTTCGCCTCGGAGTCGGCGGCTGCACCAACGGCCTTGATCACATCGTCCTGGATGAGGACGTTTGCCGCTCGCCCCGGCACCCCCGTGCCGTCCACGAGCGTTGCACCGCTGATGAGTATCCCTGTCCCCACGCGTCGCCCTCCCACCGTTGTATGGGATGATGCCTCGTCGCGATGATCATGTGAATCCGAGAGTGCCCATACATCCCGCAGCGCAACAAAGCCCGGGTCCCGCGCCCGATGTGCGCGCAGGAATCACCGAGGCAGGTGCTTCTGCGACGTATGCATGGTGGGTCGTGGGGCTACTGCTGCTGGTCTCGCTGATCGGCTACCTCGATCGTCTGGTACTCAGCTTCCTCATCGATCCGATCAAGTCCGATCTCGGATTGTCCGATACCCAGATGGGCGTGCTGAGCGGGATGGCGTTTGCATTGTTCTATGTGCTGATGGGCATTCCCATGGGGCGCTGGGTCGATGGCCGCAATCGGCGGAACTTGTTGGCGGCGTGCGTGGCGCTGTGGTCGCTGATGACGGCTGCCTGCGGTGCGGCGGTAGGCTTCATCACCCTGTTCATCGCGCGCGTCGGCGTAGGCGTCGGCGAGGCAGCGCTGAACCCAGCGGCCGTGTCGATGATCGGAGACCTGTTCCGACGTGACCAAGTGGCCAAGCCGCTCGGAATATTCTCGTTGGGTGTGTATCTGGGTGGCGGTATGGCACTGATGCTCGGCGGAGAAATCGTCGCCCGGATCTCGGGTTTTGGCAGCTTCGTCGTGCCCGTCATTGGCGAAGCGGCGCCTTGGCGTTTCGTGTTCGTGTTGGTTGGACTGCCGGGCATTGCAGCGGCATTGCTGTTGCTTGCCACGGTGCGGGAGCCGCGCGCGGGCCCCGTCGCAATCACCGCGGTGCCGACTTGGCACGACGTACTTGCCTTCGCGCGCAGTCAGCGGCGCACATTCGGTCCCATGTTCGTCGCGCTGGTGGCGTTCGGGTTCAACATCTACAGCATGTTGGGCTGGTTTCCCGCGATGCTGATGCGCACATATGGCGTGGGTCCCGGGGACGTCGCCTGGGGGTACGGTAGTGTGTATCTCTGCGCGGGCGTCGCGGGCGGAGTGAGTGTCGGCTGGATCATCGAAGTGCTCGGCAGACGCCGGGTCGCTGCTGCCCCAGTCACGGTCTGCATGGTGAGCATGGTCATCATGCTCGTGACCTCGACCGCGGCGCCGCTGATGCCGACTCTGGCGAGCTGTTTGGCGGTTACGGCCATCACGGTTTACGTGTGGGCGTTGACCACAGGCGCTGCCTACGCAGCGCTGGTGGTAGTGCTGCCAGAGCGAATGCGGGGAACTGGAATCGGGGCGTACATGGTCATCATGAATGTCACTGGCGGCGCCTTCGGAACCGTGATCGTGGGCATGCTGTGCGACCACGTGTTCGGCGCGGCGGGACTGCGCTACGCGCTCGTCAGCATGGCGGTGGTGGCGGTACCCGTCGCGGTGGCCGCGTTTGCACGCACGCGCGCTCCGTTTCAGACGCTGGCGAGCGAAGCGCGGCGATGAAATCGCACGTGTTGCTCACGGGCGGAATCTACCATCAGTTCGAGCGGATCGCCGACGCCCTGACCGAGATCGTTGCACCGCTGGGCTTCACGACCATCACAACGACCGACCCTGATGCTGCGGCGCAGCGCCTGCGCGCTGGCGATGTCGCATTGCTCACCGTGCATGCATTGCGGTGGCGCATGCTGGACGACGAAAAGTACGTCCCGTTTCGAGCGCAGTTCGCTTATGAAGCATCGGAATCGACCCGTGTCGCGATCAGTGATTACGTTCATCGGGGTGGCGGACTCCTCGCGCTGCACACCGCGTCCATCTGCTTCGACACATGGCCGCAGTGGGGCGATTTGATCGGTGCCCGCTGGCGCTGGGGCAGGTCGTTTCATCCACCACCCCAGCCCGCCCAGGTCTCGGTCATAGCAAAGCATCCGATCGTTGATGGCGTCGACAACTTCGAGATTTTCGATGAGATCTATCACGACCTCGATCAATTCGCTGGGGCAACGCCGCTGCTGTCGAGCAACGGCCAACCGCAGCTGTTCGTGTCCCAGCACGGCCGCGGCCGCACGTGCTACGACAGTCTGGGTCACGATCAGGATGCGCTCCGGCAGCCAAATCACGCGCAGATCCTACGGCGGGCTGCCGCGTGGCTGACCGGCACGCCTGACACCATTGTGCGAACGGTCAGCTAGTTTGGGGACGGTCGACTCATTCAGGTTTCGGCCGCAATGCGGTCAATGCCACCAGTCCAATGACGGCGAGGGCGAACGATGTCATGAGCGCCGCGGTCAGGCCGTCGCGCTGGGGCAGATCGGCTGCGGCGAATGCCAGCAGTGCGAGGGTCAGCGCGAAGCCGAGGCGACCGGCACTGCTTTGCAGCGACAGATAGGTAGCGCGTTGGCCGCGGCCGATACGCGGCGTGATGTCGGTGACGACCAGTATGCCACCGATTGCAGCATGTACGCCGCGCAGTGCGAGCAGCGGTAGCACCACGGGATGGATGACGAACGCCATCACACCGATCAGTGCGACCTGCGCCGCGGTGAGTCCGATGAGTGTCGACTGCAGTCCGAACCGTTGCCGGATATCGATGCTGTAAGCCGCGGCGATGGCGCCGATCCAGGCGATGGCGGCGATGAGTATGCCGCTCAGCCACGGCGTGTGTGTGAGATCAGCCCGGTCCTCGCCGAGCGCCGCCGCCAGATACGGTTGGGAAAACTCGTAGGGGATATGCACCAGGATCGTCTGCAGCACTGCGTAGCCGAACAGCCAGGCCACGATCGGTGTGCGTAGGTGTTCAGCACAGATTGCAAGGTGACGCAGGATGGCAGGCGGCCGTGGCTGATGTTCGGACGTGAAGGAGAAGGCAATCACCGCGACCACCGCAGCGATCGCGACCGCCACGTAGTAGGCGTAGATGAGACCGAACACAGCCAGCACGCCGCCGCCAAGCGCGCCCGAACCGCGGGCGAACATCATGTTCCGGTTCAACTTCGCCTGACGCGCGTCGAACTGCGCAGCGCGGTCTGCGGACTCCAGCGTATCGAGGTGAAACGCGGCATCGGTGCCGGAGTAGCAGGCATAGGATGCCGCCCACAGCGCCTGGGCGAGGGCATACACCGCGAATCCCGGTTCCGCGAACGCAAACAACGCGAACGATGCGAGACTGGCCAACGCCGACAGCCGCAGGGTCGGCACACGTCCCCAGCGATCGGATAGATAGCCGCTCGGCACTTCGAGCAGAACGACAGTGACGTAGTACACCGCTTCGAGCAGCAGCACATCGCTGATGGTCAACGCGCTGTTGAAGAACAAAAACCACAACGCCAGCCAGAAGTGGCAGTTGTAGAGCGGAACGAACCACGCGAACAGTCGCAGATTGTGCGCTGCAATCGTTGTCACTTGGCAAGCAGTCGGTCGATCTGCGGACGCAGTTCCTCGGCGCTACCCCGGGCGACGATTCGCGAATTCTTCGCCTGTAGTTGATGGTCGTACATCGGATCGTAGTACCAATGCAGTAGTTGATCGATCCATTCCGCGTGCGCCTCTAGGTCATTGTCAGCGAACGCCGCTTCGATCATCGCCCGCATGGTGGTGTGGCGGTCGCCACCGAGGCGCTTGCGGATGCGATCGGTCGCACCGAGAAGTTCGTTGGCGAGCACTTGTTTGCCAACGCCGCTTGCAAGGGGCGCCGCCACATATTCAACGGCGATGTGCCGCGCGCGCACTTCGCGAGGCACCTCGATCACGACGAGTGGCGCCTGTTGCATCGCTCTATGCAGTGACTCGGGCAGCGCAATGCGGCCGATAGTCCGGCCTTCGTCTTCGAGCAGCAGTCGCGGCTGTGTTTCACGACGCAACAGTTCGACTGCCAGTGCGTTTTCGAATCCGATGGGGGGTGGCTGGGTCTCGAGTGAGCCACCGAATGCGGAACCGCGGTGATTGGCCAACCCTTCGAGGTCGACGGCGGCGTCCAGATTTTGTAGCAAAGCAGTCTTGCCCGAGCCGGTGCGACCGCCGAGTACGAGCAGCGGCCGAGTGGACGCGCGCTCGATGGCGGCGAGACACGCTGCGCGCAGCGCCTTGAATCCACCGGCAACGCGCGGCAGATGACATCCCGCTTCAGCGAGCCATGATTGCACGGTTTGCGATCGCAGGCCGCCGCGCCAGCAGTACAGCGCGGTGTTTGAGTGCGCGCGAACGAACGAGAGCCAGCCCTCGATGCGCTCGGCGCGGCGCGACCCCGAGACCAGTTGTTCACCAAGTTCGATCGCGGCCGCTTGTCCCAGCGACTTGTAGCATTTGCCAACGGCATCGCGTTCGGTATCGGACAAGAGCGGCAGATTGACGGCGGACGGAAGAGCGCCGCGTTCGAATTCCACCGGCGCACGCAAGTCGATCAG
Organism: Pseudomonadales bacterium; assembly: GCA_041738285.1. Taxonomy (GTDB): domain Bacteria; phylum Pseudomonadota; class Gammaproteobacteria; order Pseudomonadales; family Azotimanducaceae; genus SZUA-521. The sequence goes on from JBGSQB010000040.1 coordinate 20,059, forward strand.
CGGACGCGCTTCGCGCAATGCAGCGGCGTGATCAGTCAGCAACTCGGCAGCCATCACGGCACTGGATCGATGATCACCTTGCCTTGCTCGAAGTGCTGCAGATGTTCACGCAGCACATCGACGACATCGTCCTGCTTCTGCGAGACCGCAGCGTCGATGGCTTCGCCCTGCAATGTGCGGGCGCGATCGAAATCACCGTTGGCGGCATGCGCGGCGGCCCAGGTGTCGAGGTAGGCCGGGTTCTGTCGCGCGTCCGAGTCACTACCCATGATGCGATCCATGATCTCGAGTGCGTACCGTGGCCGTCGCAGCTTGTCGAAGTGGCTGACAGTCAGAGTCCACGCAACTTCGTTGACGATGTTGGCATCCTCCGGCGACGTTTTGACCGCCGACTTGAACCAGTTGAGCGATCGGCGAAAGCTCTGCGAAAGGCCAATGCCACGCGCGCTGAGATTGCCGAGCAGGATCATGGCTTCCGGGTCGTTCGCTTTGGCTTCTTCGGCAAGCCAGGTGATGGCCTGGGGATCGAAGGGTCGTGACTCGGCGCGGCTGAGGTTGAAACGGGCATAGGAAAGACGCGCCCGCGAGTCACCCGCCAACGCGCCTTTGCGGAACTGTTCTGCGGCGAGTTCGTCGTTCTGTTCGACATGTGTGCCCTCTGAATAGAAGTGCCCGAGCCAGAGCACCGCGTCGCTGTTGCCAAGGTCTGCGGACTGCTTGAGCAGGGCGACGCCCGATTCAATATTGTCGTCGCCATAGCGGCCATCGAGATAGAGCGTCGATAGGGCGAACATCGCCTCGTCGGATCCGAGTGCGATGGCAAACAGATACTGTTCGAGCGCGAACTGCATCAGCGTCTCGGCGTCATCATCTGACGCCTCACGTGCCTGAATCTGATAGACGCGCGCCAGCATCAGGTTGGCGATTACATTCTCTGAACGCGTTGCGGCGCGCAGCCAGTTGACGGCGTCCGGGAAACGTCGTTGCGCCATCAGGTAGGCGCCGATTGCCGTTTGCGCCGCGGAATCATCGCGATGCGCAAGCGACCCGATGAGCGTCCCCGGACTGAGGGCAGCCTCGTCGTCGCCGGCGAGTGCCCGTTCGACGGCGCCGTAGGCCAGCGACAGATCGAAGTAGGTCGTGGTCAACGCCTTGCCGGACTCGCGACCCGCAACGATGAGCAGAAACTGAACGTCGTCGGTGCTGTGGTACATCGAGCCCGCAGGCGCAATGTCGCGACTGCGCAGGTAGGCGATGGCATCTGAAGTCGAGACCACCGGATAGGGAGCGCTGCGTGTGCCGTCGCCGCTTTGCTCGATGCTGGCCCGAATTCGATCGACCCAGCGTTGGTGGACCGCGCTCGACTCGGTTTCTCCGAGATGCTCATAGAAGTGCGCCAGCGCGAGGTGGCCTGCGAGACTGCCGAAGTAGACATCCAGAATGGCGCTGCCGGTTGCGCCGAGGCGCAGCGGCTCATCGATCATCTGTTGCAGGGCCTGCTGCTCCAGCGGGGCGAGCTTTTCCATCCGCTCGTTGAAGTCGGGACTGGCCAGGAACGCCTCGAGCAACTGCCCGGGCGCCACATCGCCGCCCGCGTCCGCGGTTTGGGCGAGGGTCGCATAGTCCTGAATCGGGGTGGCGGTTTGGCAGCCGACCAGCGCGCACAGCGCGAGGCCGAGGGCCAGGTGATTGATGCGCAAGCTCGCTCGTACTCCTTTGCAGCAGCGGCGAGTCTATCCGAAATCCTCCGGCACCCGGGTGAGGGCTTGTTTGGACTTGTGAATCAATGAGTTGCACTAGCCTGCAGGTCTCACGGATTTGCGTGTCCCGCGCGTCCGCAGCAGAGAATCGGTGAGATATGCAGGCGAGTCGACTGCCGGGTGGCGACCCGCAGCCGCCATCGCGATAGACTGCCGCCAATTCACGGAGGACGTCACATGGCGCTCAATCGCAAACTCGAATTGCCGCGGGCCGACCAGGCGCTGCAGGGCCGAAGCAGTCAGATACCGGTGCCGGCCGCCCATTTCGTCAACGGCGCGCCGCTCAAGCCCCCATTTCCGGCGCGGATGCAGCAAGCGGTATTCGGCCTCGGCTGTTTCTGGGGCGCGGAGCGACGCTTCTGGCAGACGCCCGGCGTATTCACCACTGCGGTCGGCTATGCCGGTGGTGTGACGCCGAACCCGACCTACGAGGAAGTGTGTTCGGGCCGCACGGGTCACACCGAGGTGGTGCTGGTGGTGTTTGACCCGACCCAGACGAGTTTCGAGGCGTTGCTGACTGTGTTCTGGGAGTCGCACGATCCGACTCAAGGCATGCGCCAGGGCAACGACGTCGGCACGCAATACCGATCGGCCATCTATACGTTCGACGATGCGCAGGCGGCAGCGGCGCGCCGCACTCAGATCGCCTTTGAGGAGGCGCTGCGCGCCGCGGGCTACGGTGCAATTACGACCGAGATCGCACCTGCACCGACGTTCTACTACGCCGAGCACTATCACCAGCAGTACCTGGCCAAAGTACCGAACGGCTACTGCGGTTTGGGCGGAACGGGCGTGTGTGTGCCGGAGGTCGTCGCGACTAGATGAGTTGCGTCTTGGTCTTGCTGCATCGTTGACAGCGGTACAGCGTCACCAGGCGCCCCTGCTTGACGTCGAATTGCTTGCGCGACTCGATCACCCACTGATGAAAGCCGCGGCCGCACAGCGTGCGGCCCTTGGCCTTTTCCTTCAGGGAGGGCCGCGCGAACTTGATGACATCGCCCATCCTGTCAGTTTGGGCCGGTCCGCACGGTTGGTACAAGCGCAAACCAGCGTTTAAGATGCCCGCCTTTTGCGGAGGTTCCGGTGGACCTGGCGGACGCCCGCTACTTCAATCTCGCAACATTTCGCCGTTCGGGCGTCGCCGTGGAGACGCCGGTGTGGTTCGCCGAGCATGGCGGACGTCACTATGTGTTCAGTGAAGCGCGGGCCGGCAAGGTGAAGCGCATTCGCGCCAACGCTCGGGTGCGCGTTGCGGCCTGCGATGTACGCGGCAACATACTCGGTCCTTGGCACGAAGGAAGCGCTCGGCTGCTCGACGACGCCGCCGAGATTGCGACTGCGTATCGAGCGTTGCGAAAACGCTACGGCTGGCAAATGGCACTGACGGATCTCGCATCGAAGCTGACGGGACGGTACGACAAGCGCGCACTCATCGCGGTGGAACTCGATCCATCGTGACGGGTAGGCGTCTCGGCATCGGTATCGACTTCGGCACGACCAACTCCGTCGCCGCCGTCTACGACGGCGTCAAAGTCACGCTCGTGCCGCTGGAAGGCACCGACCCGGTGATGCCGTCCGCCACCTACATCGATGCCGAACTGCAGACGGAGACCGGCCAGGCGGCGATCAATCGCTACATCGCCGACAACACGGGCCGCACGGTGGAACTGGTGCCCGAGGTGATCGGTGCTGCGACCATGCTGGTCGGCGACACGGATCCCGAGCATCGCAACCCAGTCGAGACGATCACGCAAAAGGTGTACGGCAAGGCATTCAAAGATAGCGGCCTGCAGGGCCGATTGTTTCGAGGCACCAAACGACTCCTCGGTGACCCCAACGTGCGCCGCCTCATGGTGTTCGATCATCCGTTTCGATTGGTTGCGCTCATCACGCCGATTCTGCTGCGCATTCGCAAGGCGATCGAAGCGATTGGCGCCGACCCTGTCCACGCTTGCGTTGGTCATCCGGTCACGTTCGAAGGACGGGATCAGCACCGCAATCAACTGGCGCTGGCTCGGCTCGGCGAAGCGTACGGACACGCTGGCATCAAGAGTCATGCGTTCTATCCCGAGCCCGTCGCTGCCACGGTCAGCTTCCTCGAAACCAACAAAGGGGAGGAGGGTCGCCGTGTGCTGACGGTGGATTTTGGAGGGGGCACACTCGACTTCTGCGTTCTGCGCCGCAAGGCGAGCGGGTTCGATGTGATCGCGACCCATGGCGTTGCGCTCGGCGGAGATCACATCGACCAGCGACTGTTTCGGGAGTTGTTGTTCCCGCTGTTTGGCAAGGGCGAACTGTGGCGCCGCCGCGGTGTCGACAAAGAGGAGATCGAAACACGCTTCCCCTTCGAGGATTACGAGGATCTGATGCTCAACTGGGCGGTCTCGTACACGCTCAATCAGAACAAGTACACGACGCCGGTGATGGATTGCATCGAGCAGGGTGGGCCTGCGGTGTACAAGTTCCGGCGCCTGCGCGAGTTCATCAAACACAATCTGAGCTATTTCGTCTTCCAGTGCATCAAGGACCTCAAGGCCGCGCTCTCCGATGCCGACGAAGCGCTGTTGGACATTCCTGAAATCGATGTGGAGGTCACCGTCACCCGCGCGCAGTTCGAATCGATTATTGCCGATCAGCTGCAGCAATTCAGTGAAGGTGTGGACGCGACGCTCGCAGCGGCATCGCTTGCGCCCTCACAAATCGACGTGGTGTTGCGCACCGGGGGTTCGTCGCTGATTCCGGCAGTCAAAGCCATTCTCGATGAACGCTTTCCTGGCCGGGTGGTGGAGCACGACCCGTTCACGTCCGTGGCGGCAGGGCTCGCCATTGCCGACTATGCGGGTTACTCGTTCCCCTGAGGTGGTTGCCACTGTGGATTCAGCACACCGAAGAACGAGTGCAGCATTCGATAGGTCAATCCCCAGACAAAGTGCCCACCGTTGATTCGATAGCCGCCGAACGATACCGGTGAGCCGTTGATGATTCGATCTTCCTCGGTGTGGTTCTCGCCTCGAACGATGGGTGTCAGCGGTGTCCACACGACTTCTGCGACTTCATGGTTCGGCCGAAAGTTCTGCTCGCCGTGAAGCTTGAATACGAACGGCGCAATCAGCATGCCGATGGGTCGGCCGCGGGGTTGAATGTGCTGCTGATCCAGCGTGCCGATGTGACTGGCGATGTGGTCGAGTCGAAGCCCGATCTCCTCCCGCGTTTCGCGCAAGGCGGCGGCAAGTAGCGAGTCATCGCCAGGATCACGATGGCCGCCGGGGAACGCCATATGCCCCGACCACGGGTCACCTTTCTTCTCCGCCCGACGAATGAACAGAACGTCCGTCTTCGTCTCACCGCGTCGTTCGCGCTCGCGCAGAATGATGGCGACGGCCGCTTGCGGAATGCCGGGTTCGACGGCAAGTGAGACCGCATTGTGAGCGGCCAACCGTTGCTCGATGTGGGGAAGACTTGGCACAGCAACCATTTTTGGCGAAAGTGCCGTCAATGACCAGTCGCCACGTAGCGAGGAGCGCAAGACCATGGCGGACGCACAGCGCGCCAATCGATGTTTCGTGTGCGGTACGGGTAACCCGATCGGTCTGGGGGTGGTGTTCCGAGCCGATGGCGAGACTTGCCGAGCGGAATTCACGCCAGACGCACGGCACGTGGGTTACGACGGCGTCACCCATGGCGGGATCATCTTCAGCCTGCTCGATGACGTCATGGCGAATTGGATCTGGCTGCGGGGCGAGCAGTGCTTTACCGCGCGTGCGGATGTGCGCTACCGGGCGCAGCTTCCGATCGGCACACCGGTGCGGCTCGAGAGTGTGCTGGTCAAGCGCAAGGGACGGCTGGCACAGCTGGAAGGTCGCGTGATCGTTGCAGCGACCGATGCGGTGGTCGCCGAAGCCAACGGCAGTTTCATGATCACCTGATGACGGGTCGATGGCGCGCGTAGATGCCGAGGGCCCATTGTCCGGCAGGGTGCGCGCGCCACTTTTCGTTGAGATCGATGAGCGCTCGAGGTTTCGGCGTCGGCAGCTGCATGTCGGGATGCGGCGGATCGATCAACGGCGCCATCAGCGCTGCGGCAGTCAGGTCCGCTACGCTGAACGCGTCCCCGGCAAGATAGGGTCCGCGACGGACCAGACGCTCGAGATTCTCCATGTGCTCCTTCACGTGCCGTTCGGCATGAAACACAGCGTCCGGCGCAGTGAGTCCGTTGGCTTTGGCGATCAGCCCGCGCGTGAACGGAAACAACGCCCGGTAAAGGAGGCGTCCGAGCCACGGCTGCGTGCCGCCGAACATATTCGGAATGTAGGATGCATGCGGCAGGATCGCTTCGAATACCAGGATTCTGCTGGCGGGACCCAGCACGAGGTCGAAGTGGCGTTCGAGTTCCAGCGCCCGGCTCTGCAACTGCGGATCGGAAGGATAAAGGCGTGGCGCGTCGGGAAAGTCGCGCTCGAGCCGCGCGATGATGCGCGAAGATCCGGCCACGTAACTTTCACCAATGTGCAATACGGGCGTCGCCGTCTGACCGGTGAGCTTCTTGACGCGCCCGCGATGCGGCCCGGGCAGGAGATCTGTTCGCGTGTGGCGCACGCCTTTGTAGTCGAGCGCCCAACGCGCCTTTTCGTTGTAGTGGGAGAAGCGGAACTGCAATAGCTCGATCTCCATCAATTGCCTTGCTCCCGAACAGTTGCATCGTTGATGATCGACACGCACCGCGCGATTGCAAGCGAAGTTTCAGTGGTGCGCTCATTCACGTTCGAGAGGAGGGGGAGATGACCTACGTTGCGATCGTCGCCATATTGGCGTTGCTCGAGTACCAGTACTTCGGCCTGCTGGTCGGCAGAGCACGCGGCAAATATGGGGTCGCTGCACCGGCGACGACCGGGCACGCGATGTTCGATCGGGCATTCCGTATTCATCAGAACACGCTCGAGCAACTCATCATCTTCCTGCCGGCCTTGTACCTGTTCGCGGCCTTCGTCGATCCCAACTGGGCGGCGGGTCTAGGCCTCGTGTTCGTGATCGGGCGCGGTGTGTACGCGGCCGGCTACAACACGGCGCCGGACAAGCGCGGCACGGGCATGCTAATCGGCTTCGTGGCGAGCGCGATCCTGCTGCTTGGCGGCCTCGTCGGCGCGGTCATGTCGCTGCTGTAGCGGTCCTATTGTCGGTAGTTGCGGCCGAGCCAGTCGATGATCAGCTCATTGGTCTGGTCCGGCCGCTCCTGCTGAATCCAATGACCGCAGTCGAGGGTTTCGACTTCGACGTTGGGCACGAATTCCTTGATGCGATCGAATGCCGGCACCATGTCGTAGCGGCCGTGGATCATGAGCGCCGGCGCATCGACCCGTTGCCGGACGTCGGCCAGGCGATGCCAGTTGCGCGTGAAGTTGCGATACCAGTTGATGGGGCCCGTGAATCCACCTTTGGCGAATGCCTTGGCAAAAGTATCGAGCTCGGCTTCGGTCATCATCAGCTTCCCGGGCGCCTTGGTGTCGTCGACCAGGTTCATCATGGCCATGCCCGGTCGCATCGCGCGCGGGGGTGAGTTCCAGAACTCCGTTCGATACAGGTTGCGTAGCAGGTTCTTGGGATTCTTCGCGAATGCCGCATCAGCAACGCCAGGCTGACGGTTGAAATGCACGATGTAGAAGTCGCCACCGAGGTTTGCCTCCCAGAACTCGACCCATTCGCGTTCACCGCGCTGCATGAACGGCACCGACAGATTGACGACGCCGGCGACCCGTGTGGGATGCAACATAGCCAGGTTCCAAACCACGATTGCACCCCAATCGTGACCAATGAATACGGCGCGCTCGTGACCATAGTGGTCGAGCAGACCAGTGAGATCCGCGGTCAGATGATCGATGTCGTAGTCGGTGACTGCGACCGGCTTGTCGGTCGCGCCGTAGCCGCGCTGATCCGGAATCAACACCCGATAGCCAGCGGCGATCAGCGGTTCGAGCTGGTGGCGCCAGGAGTACGCGAGTTCCGGAAAGCCATGGCACAGGACAAGCGGTGGGCCTTCGCCGCCGCCGTACACGGCCATCCGTATGCCGTTGGTCGCGATGAAATCGGGCCGATCGAATGCTGACAAGAGGCTACCTCGACGATGTTGAGTGTGCGGCGGCGATCAGTCGCCAACGACGTACGCAGTGCTGACCGCAGCCTTTATGGTACGGTACGCGACCGACCCATGAGCAGCAAGGTGACACATGACGATCATCGTGGCAGGAACCGTAGACGTCGATCCGGCGCGCCGAGACGAGGCGATAAAGGCCGGTCGCCCGCACATTGAAACGGCGCGCGCCGAGAAGGGCTGCATCCACTACGTCTGGAGCGCCGACAACATCGATCCCGGTCGAATCTATGTATTCGAGGAATGGGAGACGGCTGCGGACCTGGCTGCGCATCTGAAGGCAGATCCGTACTTCAAGATGCGCGACACGATCGGCGCTTTCGGGATACGAGGTGCAGACACGAAGAAGTACGACATCAAGCGCAGCGAACCCGTTTACGACGCCCAAGGTGTACCGCGGGCAGAATTCTCCACCAAATAGCGCAAGGACCAACTTCGCAGATGGCAAACGCACGATGCAATGGAATTCGAATCGAGTACGAGACATTTGGCAATCGGAAGGACCGGCCGTTGCTGCTGGTCATGGGTCTCGGCGGCCAGATGATTCACTGGGATGAGGCATTCTGCGAACAGCTCGCCGGTCGCGGCCATTTCGTCGTTCGGTTCGACAATCGCGACGTGGGCTTGTCGGAGAAGTTCGACGCGGCCGGCGTGCCCGACATGATGAAGCTCGTGGCGCAGTCCCTTGCGGGTGAACCGGTGTCGGCTCCATACAGCCTCGACGACATGGCGGATGACGCCGCAGGGTTGCTGGATCACCTGGACATCGAATCGGCGCACATCTGCGGTGCTTCGATGGGCGGCATGATCGTGCAGACCATGGCAATCAGGCACGGTGACCGAGTCCGATCGGTGACCTCGATCATGTCCACCACCGGCAACCCCGAAGTACCGTCTGGCAAGCCGGAAGCGATGGCAGCATTGATGAGCCCGGCAGGCACCACTCTCGAAGAAGTGCTTGATCGTGCAGTGGCGATTGGCAAGGTCATCGGCAGCCCGGCCTATCCGCGCGAAGACGCCGATGCACGTGCGCGTGCCAAACGTGCTTATGAGCGCAGCTTTTATCCGGTCGGGGTGGCTCGTCAGATGGCAGCTATCGCAGCCGGTGGCAATCGCAAGGAACGCCTCTTGGCCTTGTCGGTGCCGGCGCTGGTGATTCACGGCATTGTCGATCCGTTGGTTCCCGTCGAAGGTGGTCACGACACTCACGCCGCGCTGCGCGGCTCCGAACTGGTGGTGATCGAAGGCATGGGCCACGACCTGCCAGAGCAGATCTGGCCGCAGATCATCGATCCGGTGACGAAACTGACGACGCGCGCACATACGTAAGCGATTTGTTGGGCGGGGCGCATCACCTGTCCCCCATTTCTCCATCGGTCTTCCAGAGTTCTCCACTGTCCTCTGGAAGACTGCGCGCATGAAAAGGCACAGACAGATCTCCCTGTTTTGCGCGATGTTGGGCGCGGCGGTGCTGGTACCGACCGGCGCATTCGCGGCGGACGATGAGTTCAAGTTCGACGCGCAGCGCTACGCTGCCGGCGTCACTGAACTCGATGTGGATCATGTCACGCGCATGACGGGTTGGCGCCTGTCTGAGCACGTCTACTTCGGTCGCCGCAGCGGCGACGTCGATGACTTCGGTTTCGTCCTGCACGACGGCGACACGCAATGGTCGTTTACCCAGGACGGCATCGGTTGGCGTCGCGCGGTGACGTTGTTCCCAAGGGGTCGAGTCAACCCTTGACGTAGATCCTTGCTACTCTGTGGAAGCGCGCTTGCGCGCGAACAAGTGCTTGAGTCGACTGCGACAAATTCGCGGGCAAGCCCGCTCCCACTGCCGTTGGCGCGCGCTACCATACACCGGCTCGCTGAACATCCGAGGGAATCGATATGTACATCACACGCGTGATCGGGGGGCTATTGGTCGTGACCGCTCTGGCTGGGTGCGGGATCAACAACATTCCGACGTTCGATGAAGCCGTCAAGGCGAACTGGGGGCAGGTCGAGAATCAGTATCAGCGCCGCGCCGATCTGGTGCCGAACCTCGTCAACACGGTCAAGGGTTATGCGGCGCATGAGCGTGAGACCCTCGAAGCGGTGGTCGAGGCGCGCGCCAAGGTCGCGCAGATGAAGATCGGCCCCGAAGTACTCAATGATCCCAATGCACTCAAGGCGTTCGAAGACAACCAGGCGGCCTTGTCGGGTGCGTTGAGTCGGCTCATGGTGGTGGTGGAGCGTTATCCGGATCTGAAGGCAAACCAGAACTTCCTCGCGCTGCAATCGCAGCTGGAAGGAACCGAGAACCGCATCGCCGTGGCGCGGCGCGACTTCATCGCTTCGGTGCAGACCTACAACACCGAGATTCGTACGTTCCCAGGCCGCATCTGGCATTCGATTCTGTACAGCGATCTGCCCATCCGTGAGACCTTCGCCGCGCGCGAATCTGCGGCGGAGGCACCGGTCGTCGAGTTCTGATGCGTCTGACGGTCGCGATCGTTCTTTGCTGCATCGCTTCTGGCGTCGTCGCGGCGCCGAACTTTCCGAAACTCACCGGGCGCGTGATCGATGACGCCGGCGCGCTCTCGGCTGCGACCCAGGCCGATCTCGAAGCGCAGCTTGCCGCGCACGAGCGTGCGTTGGGTGTGCAGCTCGTGGTCGCGATGTTGTCGTCCCTCGACGGGATTGATCCGGAATCGTATGGCGTCGAGCTCGCGCGCCATTGGGGGCTTGGTGCAAAAGACAAAGACAACGGCATTCTCTTCTTTGCCGCGCCGTCGGAGCGCGTTGTGCGCATCGAGGTTGGCTATGGCCTCGAAGGTGAGCTAACCGACGCGCTGTCGGCCAACATCCTGCAGACGCGGGTCTTGCCGGCGTTCCGCAACGGCGACTACGACGGCGGGGTGCGCGCTGGTGTCGCCGCGATCTTCGAAGTGCTCGGCGGCGAATATGAGTCGGCTACACCGGTCGACCGTGTCTGGCATGGGCTGCCAGTCGCGGTCTTCTGGATCATTCTCATCCTCGCGCTGCTGTCGATATTCGGTGGACGCCGCGGTAGGGGCATCGTCCGCGCCGTGGCTTGGGGCGTGGTTGTCGGTGGCATGCGCGGTGGTGGACGCGGCGGCGGTGGTGGATTTCGGGGGGGTGGTGGCAGCTTCGGTGGCGGTGGCGCCACGGGTCGTTGGTGACATGGCTTTGATCACACAAAGGGACCGTGTGCGGGTGGCGGAAGCGATCGCGGCCGCCGAGCGGCGAACCAATGCCGAAATCGTGACTGTGCTGGCCGCGGCCAGTGACGACTATCTTCATGTCGGTCTGATGTGGGTTGCGCTGTTGACGCTCGCGGTCAGTGCAATTGCGATCCTTGCTGGCCTCAATCCGCTCTGGATCGTACTGACGCAACTCGTTTGCATCTACGTCATGGTCGCGGTGTTTCGCTTGTCCAAAGCGGCTGTGCGTTTTGCACCCGTCGCGCTGCGCCGGCGCCGGGCAGAGGATCTGGCGCGTCGCCAGTTTCTCGAGCAGCGGCTGCATCACACAGGCGCGCAGACCGGGTTCATGATTTTCGTCAGCGAAGCGGAGCACTACGTCGAGATCATTGCCGATCGTGGCATCTCGCGTGCGGTCGTTGACGACCGCTGGCAACAGATCATCGATGCGTTCGTGATCGACGTGCGGCGCGGGCAGGCCATTGCCGGCTTGGTCAAAGCGATCGAGCACTGTGCGGACATTCTCGAACAGGTGGTGCCCAAGACGGACGACAATCGCAACGAGCTCGACGATCGCCTCGTACTCATCGGCTACCCGCCCTTTCCTTAAACGTACAGCCGTATCGCGATTGTGCCTGCTGCGAGACCCATCAGCGGCGCGCTCAGAGCAAGCAGCGTTGCCCGACCCAAAGCTGCCCCACCGGCAACGTAGGTGATGCCCACTATCACCAGCAGGTTCGCACCGACGGCGAGCGTCACTGCGGTGGCGGCGCCGTGGCCGCCGATTGCACCGGCATTGAACAACTGCATTGACGAAAGCGTAATGGCATCGACATCGGTCATGCCGGAAACCAGGGCGAGTCCATACAGTCCACCAGCCCCTACATGTTCTGACAGCCACGCAGACACCATGAGAGTGACGGCATACAGCAACGCGAACGTGAGTGCTGCGAGCAGGTTGGTCGGGTTGCGATACTCACCTCCGTCACGGGGTGGCTCACCATGTGCTTCGCGCCACGTGCGGGCAAGCGCCGGCCCGGTCAGGAGGAAGGCAGGAATCAGTGCCGCGGCCACGAACACTACGGCCAGCGGCGCAACGATTGCGCTGATCAACAACACCCGGACCAGCATTGCTGCGTTGGCGAGCACGATGATCATCAGGGCCGCGGCGGTGGAGTGAGTTTTTTCGCGCGCGTGGCGTGCATAGACGAGCGTGGTTGCCGTGCTCGATACCAGCCCGCCAAGCAGGCCAGTGAGCAGAAAGCCGCCGCGCGCCACCCGGCCGCTGCGTGACAGCGTCAGTCGCCATGCGACGTATCCGGTCAGACTGACGCCTGAGATGAGCACGACCATGAGCCAGATCTGAAACGGGTTGATGACTCCAAAGGGGCCGTACGACTGATTCGGCAGCAGCGGCAGCACCACGGCGGTCAGTGCGGCGAACTGCAGAATCGAGCGGATGTCCTGCGCTGTGAGCCGCTGGGAGAACCCTTCGAGCTCCGGCTTGAAGTACAGCAGCGCAGTAATGCCGACCCCAAGAATCACGGCGAGAAGTGTCTCGCCGTGGAAATTGATCACACCAAGGCAGAACACCGCGAGCGCCGCGATCACCGTGGTGGTACCTGAGTCGTCCTCAGTGGTGCGTGCATCGGCTAGATACGCAGCCGCCAGCACGCCGCCAACGGCGATGAACCCGATCACGACAACGGCAGTCGCGCCGATCGCTTCGGCGACGAGCGCGGTGAGGGTACCGAGCAACGCGATCAACGTGAACGTTCGCAGTCCGGCCTTGGTCAGTGGGTTGCGTTCCCGTTCCACGCCGACCAGAAGGCCAATGCCGGCGCTGGTCGCGAACGTGATGGCGATTTCGACGGTTGCGCTCATGCGTATGGTTTGTGTTGCCGATGCATCGACGTAGGATACCTACTCAGCCAGCCGAGGTGCGCGCGTATGCGGGACGATGATACTCACTCGAAGGTCGTGGGCTACGTATTGTGGATTTTCGGGTTCATGGGTGCGCACCGCTTCTACTATGGAAGGCCCGTCACCGGCACCATCTGGTTCTTCACGCTTGGACTTCTATTCGTCGGCTGGATTGTCGATCTGTTCCTGATTCCGTCGATGGACAGATCGGCGGACCGCCGCTACCGATCCGGTGGCAAGAGCTACACAGTCGCCTGGGTGCTGCTGACCTTCCTCGGCATCTTCGGTGCGCACCGTTTCTATCAGGAGAAGTGGATCACGGGATTTCTCTACCTGTTCACCGGTGGGCTGCTGTTGCTCGGTGTCTTGTACGATTATTGGACGCTGAACGAGCAGATCCATGAGGAGAACTACGCATAGCGATCGCTTTTCGCTGCGTAGTCGAATCGATCGATGCCGATTTCGGCGCGTAGGCCCTTGGTCGCCGTGACTGTCGGCTCATCGAGCGGAATGCCGGTCGCGTCGGCAACTCGGGTGATGCCGTTGAATGCGGCCGCAACCACCAGCGCATCGCGAACCGCCTCGGCCCCCATCTCGACCTCGGACTCTTCGCAGCACCGGCGCAGCGCCGCAGCGTCGCCGCTCAGCAACGCTTCTACCAGTGCGTTGAGAGCAGTGCCCCATCGGATGCCGATGCGGCGATCGCTGTTCATGACGGCGCCAAAGTCGATTGCTTCTGCCATTTGCTCGCCACTCGCACGGAGCAGCATCGTATGCGAGGTGGTTCAGTAAAAGCACTGATTGAGCGCGGATACCCGGCTCGCTACGAACTCGGCTTGGCCCTGGGAGATCGCGAAATCGAGTCCCCGTAGACGATAATGCGGCATGAATGCGCGAAAGAAGAGGGCCGGCGCGCTTGCCACCATCGACATGGCGCGTCGGATGTTTGGGTCGGCGGGCAAACCTGTTGCCGTTGGCGAAGCATCGGATCGTCGTGAGATGGGCACCCAGGCACCCTCGTCGATGAGGTCTTCTTGGCGTACGCGGCTGGGCTCTCCTGCAATGGCAACCGGCAGGGCCGGTACTTCCACATCCAAGGCGCGGTGCAGTGTGTCGATGATCACCGACGTCGCCACTACACTCACGAGTTCCACGTAGTGGGTCGCTTCCAGCCCTTTCGAACGGATGTGCTCGAACCACGCGCGGGTCAACCGACCCGGGTCGGTGACGATCCGATGAATGACGTCGATCGCGGCGCGCGGCAACGTAGTGACGGCGTCGTGCTCGCCTTCGATGTCATTGGGTGAGAGGGCATCGGCGCGCCGTCGACACAGGGCACAGCCCAATGCGTTGCGCGCCTCGTGCACCATCGCGCGGCGCTCGGACCCGGTCCACCAGGTACCCGCCTGGCCGATCTGGCGAAACGCATCGTCGTGTGCCTCGATGAGCTCACCTCGCGGCGCGTAGCGGGCACCGGCATAATCGATGGCCATGCAGTCGCCCTCCTTTCTCAGCAAAGGCAACCTACACCATGTCGCGATTCGATACACTCTCTCTGCATGCGGGCCAGCGCCCCGATGCCGCCACCGGTGCACGAGCAACGCCGATCTATCAGTCTGCGTCGTTCGTCTTTCCCGACTCCGACTTCGCCGCGGGTCTGTTCAACATCGAACGCGCGGGACATGTCTACTCGCGACTGTCGAATCCGACCAATGCAGTGTTCGAAGAGCGCATGGCTGCCCTCGATGGCGGCGTTGCTGCGATTGCAACCGCAAGCGGACAAGCTGCGATGCACCTGGCGGTGACGACGCTGTGTTCCGCCGGAGATCATATCGTCGCGTCACGGTCGCTCTATGGCGGTACGCACAACCTGCTCGCCTATACGTTACCGCGGTTCGGCATTGAAACGTCGTTCGTCGATCCGCGCGATGTGGGGGCATTTGCAGCTGCAATTCGAGATGAGACGAGACTCGTGTTTGCGGAAACACTCGGTAATCCAGGACTCGAAGTGCTCGACGTGCCCAAGGTAGCCGGCGTCGCCCACGCGGCGGGTCTGCCGCTGCTGATCGACTCGACGTTCACGACCCCGTATCTGATGAGGCCGGTCGAACATGGCGCGGATCTCGTGCTCCACTCGGCCACGAAGTTCCTATCCGGACATGGCGTCGTGATCGGTGGTGTGCTGGTCGATGGCGGCACGTTCGATTGGAGCGCATCGAAGCGGTTTCCGACAATGAATGAACCGTACGAGGGGTTTCACGATCTCGTGTTCGCCGAGGAGTTCGGCCCGGCCGCATTCATCACGCGGGCGCGAAAGGAGGGGCTACGGGACTTTGGGGCGTGCATGGCGCCGATGACAGCGTTTCAGATCCTGCAGGGCATCGAAACGCTGCCGCTGCGGATGGCGCGACATGTGCAGAATGCCCAGGCCATTGCCGAGTTCCTCGCCACACAGAAGTCGGTGAGCGGGGTTCGATATCCGGGCCTCGCTACGCACTCGGACCATGCGCTCGCGAAGCAGTTACTGCCGAATGGCGCGGGTGCCGTGCTGTCCTTCGACATTGCCGGTGGTCGCGCGGCTGGGCGCGCCTTCATCGAATCGTTGTCATTGTTTTCGCATCTGGCCAATGTTGGCGACGCCAAGTCGCTGGTCATTCATCCGGCGAGCACGACGCACCACCGCATGGATCAGGACGCGCTGCGAGCGGCGGGAATCGGTGAAGGGCTGATCCGGCTGTCGGTGGGCCTCGAGCATATCGATGACTTGATCGCCGATCTGACGCGCGGCCTGCGCCGCGCCGAGCGGGGAAAGTAGCCATGTGGATCGACGTCGACGGAGCGCCGGTGTTTGCATCGACCGGCAGCGGTTCCGGCGCTGATCGTCCCATCGTGTTCGTGCATGGCGCCGGCATGGATCACAGCGTGTGGGTCATGCCGGCACGCTACTTCGCCCGTCACGGTCGCAGGGTGCTCGCGGTCGATCTGCCGGGACATGGCAGATCTGCGGGCGCGCCGCTGAACACCATCGATGGCTACGCACAGTGGCTCGCGCGTCTGTTGGATGCTGCTGGCATCGAGCGGGCTGCGATCGTCGGTCACAGCATGGGGTCACTCATCGCATTTGCCTTCGCCGCTCGCAGTGCCGACCGCTGCGATCGTGTGGCGCTGCTGGGAACATCGGTGCCGATGCCCGTCACCGAACGGCTGCTGTCCGCTGCGCAGGCGAACGATCATGCGGCCATCGACATGGCCAACGGCTGGAGCCACAGCGCGGGTGGTCAGCGCGGCGGCAACGACAATCCCGGACATTGGATGCTCGGCGCGGGTAAGCGCCTCTTGGAACGTGCCCGGCCCGGCGTCTTTCATGCCGATCTGGCCGCATGCAACGCCTTCGATGGCGGTGGCTTGTCGGTGTCTGTTCCTGCGCTGGTGCTGATCGGCGACGCCGATCAGATGACGCCCGCGAAGGCAAGCCTCGACGTCGCGGCGCGCATGAAGGATCCGCGGGTGGTGCACCTGCCGCAGTGCGGCCATTCGATGCTGTCGGAGCGACTCAATCAGGTCCTCGACGCGCTGAAGGACTTTCTCTAGCGGGGACAGTGTCGGCAGGACTACTGGCTCATGTACCAGCCGCCGTTCGGTGAGATCACCTGACCCGTCATGAACTTGGCCTCATCGCTTGCGAGATAGACGGCAGCCCAGGCGATGTCGTCGGCATCACCCAGTCGACCCATCGGCGTCTGGGCCTCGAGCATCGGGTGGAGCGGTGCGAGCGGCGATGTCATGTCAGTGTGAATCCAGCCGGGCGCGATCGCATTCACCCGGATGTTGTGATCGACGGCTTCGTGGGCGAGCGCGCGCGTGAAGCCGAGAATCGCGGCCTTGGCCGCACAATACGGCGTGCTGCCGCCGCGTCCAAAGGTAGCCATGATGCTGCCCATGTTGATGATGTTGCCGGAGTGCTGCGGCCCCATCATTTTCAGTGCCTCGCGGCTGCAGTAGAACGTACCGTCGACGTGCACAGCGAACATCGTTCGCCACTCCTGATCCGAGACTTCGATCGTGCTCAGTTCGCCCGGCTTGCGCTCGCCCCGCGCGGCTGCAGCGGCGCGGTCCATCATCCCTTGAATGCGTGCCTGCGCGTCGTTGCGACCTTCGAGGCCGCTGATGCCGGCGTTGTTGACCAGTATGTCGAGGCGCGGCGTCATCTTGCGTACCGCCTCGAACATCGCAGCGACAGATACCGCGCTCGACACGTCCGCTGCGACCGCATCGCCTCCCAGCGACTTTGCCGTGGCGCGGGCCGCCTCGAGGCTGAGATCATTGATGATGACTTTCGCACCTTCATCGACGAACCGTTGCGCAATCGCTGCACCGAGCCCGCGTGCTGCGCCCGTGATCAGCGCAACTCTTCCCTTCAGTCTCATGATGTGTCCTTTGGTCAGTTAGTGGTGGCTGCGATCAGACTCCGTGATCTCTGCGGTACTTGCTCCAGCGCTCGAACGACTGGGCAATCTGGGCGCCGCGTATGTCCACGGCGACCTTCAGTTCCGGGTGGGTGAAGATGTAGGGGTCGTTTGCCTGGATGGCGGCGAGCACCATGTCGCCAACCACGGCGGGGTCGAGTGCTTGGGCGGAGAGCTCCTGTAGGCGTGCGGTGCGCTCCGTATCGCTCAAGTCCGCCGTGAGCACCATCGCGGCGGTGTCCGTTTCCGTCTTGAGGTCATTCGGGCGATTGCGGCCTGAGTCGAAGATGCCGGTCATGACCACGCCGGGGCACAGCACAGATACGCCGATGTTGTGCGGCGCGAGGTCGATGCGCATGGTTTCGGAAAGCCCGACGACGGCAAACTTCGTTGTGTTGTACACGCCGAGGCCGGGGACAGCCATGTGTCCGGCCATCGACGCAGTATTGATGATGTGACCACCTTCGCCATGCGCCTTGATGCGATTGACGAATGTCTGCACGCCGTTGATGACGCCGGAAAGGTTGACGCCCAACACCCAGTCCCAGTCCTTGTATTGCATTGCATCGAGCGGACCGCCAACGGCAACGCCCGCGTTGTTGCAGACGATGTGCACCTTCTCGAACGCGGCTTCCGTGCGTCGCGCAGCCTGCTCCATGGCACCGCGATCGGTGACGTCGACCTTCAGCGCCAGCACATCGGCATTGCTCTTCTCAAATTCGGCTTCGACCCGGTCGAGCGCCGACTGCTCGACGTCGGCAATCACGACCTTCATACCGGCCGCCGTGAACGAGCGGGCCATGGCCAATCCCATGCCGCTTGCGCCCCCCGTAATGAAAGCCACTTTGCCGACCACGTTCTGCATGTTCAATCCCCCAATATCGCAGTTGATCGGATTCTATTCGCGATCGACGCTATGGGTCTTGCTTGAAAAGTCGAAAGGCGCAGAATGTCCCAGCAGAAGGGGGATAGTGCATGTGAATGAGCTAATATTGGCTGCCGTCCTGTTCGTGACTACGCACCTGGGCCTCAGCAGCACGCCGCTGCGTGGCATGCTCGTCAAAGGCATCGGCGAACGCGGTTATCTGGGCCTGTATTCTTTGATTGCGTTCGCAACGCTGATCTTTCTCGTCATCGCCTTCAACGACAGCGCTCAGGCGGACTTTCTATGGGGTCCGGATATCGCCTTGCGCTGGGTGCCGCTGGCGCTGCTGCCGATTGCATTCATCTTCATGCTTGGTGGGTTCCTCACCCGCAACCCAACGGCGGTGGGACAGGAGGCTCAGGTAAAAGTGATTGGCGAAGGCAGCGGGCTCGTGCGCATCACGAGGCATCCATTCCAATGGGCGGTCGTTCTCTGGTCGACTTCCCACATTGTTGCCAGTGGCGATACCGCCTCACTCGTGTTCTTCGGCAGTCTTGGGATCGTCTCGCTGCTGGGCACATTTCTCATGGATCGCAAGAAGGCGGTTCAGCTCGGTGCCGATTGGAGTACGTTTGCCAACGCAACATCGAATATCCCCTTCGCGGCGATCATCAGCGGCCGCAATCGCCTGGTCATGCGCGAACTGTGGCAGCCGGTTGTCATCGGCATCGCCGGTTACGCGCTGCTACTTTGGGGCCACGAGTTCGTCTCGGGCGTGCCACTCATTTGAAGGCGAACGGTTGACAGGGGGTGTGGGCGACGAATAGCGTTCCGACCGGCTCGCGCTCGGCCCTTCCTGGTAGGCGTCACCGATGAGCTTCAGAACCAAACAAGAACACAACTGCTCGGAGATAGTCATGATCTCGATTCGTCCCTTGATCTCGATTGCATCGGCGTGCGCGCTGATGCTGAGTTTGTCCGCTTCGGCGGCGCTGTCGTTTGACCAGCAGGTGCAGCTGCTGCGCGTTGCTGGAGAAGCTGACCGCCAAGCGCTGGTGACGGCGAACGTGGATTTCACCACCGCGGAATCGGAACAATTCTGGCCCATCTATCGCGACTATCGCGCCGAAGTCGCCAAGACTACCGATCGTCTCATCGCCGTGATCAAGACCTACGCCGAAGAATATCCAAACGTCAGTGACGAGCAGGCAAAGCGCCTGATCAAGGAGCATCTCGCGATCGAAGCGGATCGGGTCAAACTGAAGCAAAAATACGTGAAGCGCTTCGGCAAGGTCCTACCCACTGTCAAGGTTGCACGCGTACTCCAGGTCGAGAGCAAACTCGATGCCGTGGCAACCGTCGAGATCAGCGCTCAGATCCCCCTCGTGCCTGCGCGCTGACTAGCACGTTTTTTCAACAGCCTGCGAGCCAGCGGCGTCTCAAAACAGTGCGGAGAGCAGCCGCTGGAGCGCTTGATGTTGGCCGCCGAAGAAGTGATCGCAACCGGGAATGATGTGTATCGTTGCGCCCGGTTGCGTCGCGGCCCAGGCGGCGAGTGCGTTCGCATCGACGTACTCGTCCGCATCGCCGTAAATCGCGCTGATCGCAGATGCGCCGGTCGGCGCTTCATCGAAGCGCATTGCGCCCATGGGCGGCGCGATCAGTATGATGCGCTCGAGATCGAGCTGCGATCGCGCGCGCCAGGCCATGGCGCTGCCGAACGAATAGCCCGCTATCCATAGGGGCGACGATGGAAACTCGCTGCCAAGCCACTGCGCCGCAGCGATCACATCATCGACCTCGCCGGCACCACCGTCGAAAGTTCCGTCGCTGCCACCGACGCCGCGGAAGTTGAATCGCAGACTCGCTCGAGCGCGTGGCGCCAGTGCCGACTCGACCGACTCGAGTACGGCGTCGTGCATCGAACCACCGTATTGCGGATGAGGATGGCACAGCAGGAGTACCGGTGCCTGCGGGCTCGATTCGAGCATCGTGAGCGTGGCTTCCAGCGCGCCTGCCGGGCCGGAAATAGCGATGTTGCGGGTGCTCATGGGATCATGTTTCTCGTTCGGTTGCGGGGTTCGCGCGCAGCCGCAGCGCATAGAAGGCGAGTATCTCGTCGACCGCCTGACGCGTCGGGGCCCCGGCTTCATCGATCAGATGAAGTGTGACGACGCTATGTGGTGAAACTGGGGTGTCGGGCGGTGCCGTGTCATCCTTCAATACCCGGCCGACGAAACGGTCACCCAGTGCCGCTTCATGGGCCGCCAATCGCTCGGCCTTGCAGAACTTGTCACCAAAGTTGCCGGTGAAACACATGCCGATTGCGCCAACGCCTTTACCACCACACAGCGGGTGTACATGTGCAGCCAGCGCACGCAGCCACTGCGTAACGGGACTCGATTTGTTGGCTGCGAATGCGCGGAATTCCTTACTGACGCATGCCCGAGCCATGGTCTTCAGGGCACCTCCGGCGGTGACGGGACCGCCCTCAGTGCCGAACAGAGCCGGCATCCAAACGGTGAACCCGGCATCGCGGACGATGCGTGCAAAGCGTACAACGTGCGCGTAGATTCCCGGCATCTCCGCCATCACGATCACAGCCGGTCCGGAGCCCGAAACGTAGACGCGTTTGTCAGTCCCGAGCAGGGTCATCTCGCGGCGTTCGAAATCGGTCATCGGGTCGCGGTCGGTGACCTTCAGTCGCGCGGTTCTGTAGGAGGGTCGGTCCACCGTCGCATCTCCGAGAGCATGTCGGGGACAGTCTACCCACGAAGTGTGATCTGTATCACCACGTCGGCGCCGACTGGCGCCTTTGCGTCTTCGAGCGGACGGTTAGACTTGCACGACACCCGTAGTGGCATCGAAGCTCATGCAGTTCTTCGAAGGCCTGTCGACTCACCCGTCCATTGCGGGATTTCGCTCGCGCGCGGCGGCTTACGTTCGGCAGTTTCGACTCGATCGCGCCCTGCGCGCAGCGATCGCGACACGTTCCGGCCCCATCGCGGATGACGCGGTCGCGGAAATCTGTGAGACGTGGGGTGATCCTGGCCTCACGGCAAGCGACGGCTACCTGCGCGCGCTGCTGCTCGAAGCACAAAAGGCGCATGGCCACATTCTCCAGTGCGGCGCCGATCTGACGACATTGTTGACGGCGATTGTGGTGGAACGGCGAGGCGTGCGTCTTTGGACGCTCGAAAACAGCACCCACACAGCCAATGCGCTGCGATCGTGGCTTACGCAATACGGGCTGACGCAGACCCATATCATCGGTGCGCCGCTCGATCTCACGGACGCGGGCGTCGGCTACAGTCTAGATACCGAACGGCTGCCGGGCCCGTTCAGTCTCGTCGTGTGCGAGGCATCCAATGCCCACCCCGGCAGCGCGCGACGACTGCTGCCGCGAATGGAAGGGCGGTTACATGCCAATGCCGTGGCGCTGGTGCGGAATGTCAGAAGGCGTCGCGATCTGGACTACCTCGCGCAGTGGTCACGCGACAATTCCGCATCGTTCGTCGTCAAGGGTAAAACGGAGCCGTTCGCCAAGATCGTGCTGCGCAATCAGGCGTCGGCCGCGAGCCACACGGAAGCCCGCATCAACACCGCGTTCGGCAGGCGATAGAACCATCCGTTCAGGCTCCGTTCAGCCCGCAAGCGATACATTGAACCGTCGCAATTCGGCGTGGTTTTCAGATGTATCGCGCAATCATTCTTGCGGTCCTGCTGTCGAGTTCGACCACCTCCTGGGCGGCGACATTCGACTACGCCGTTTATCTTGCAGGCACGAAAGCTGGCGAGGCTCGGATCTCGGTTGCGAGCCTCGGCAGTCGTTACTCCGTTGCTGGTGTACTTCGCTCGGTCGGCGTGCTCGATGTCTTCACCGCATGGCGCGGTCGATTCCAGGCCGAAGGTGAGTTTGCCGATGGCACGGCATTACTCACACGCTACCAGTTCCAGGAGCGTGATCGCACCAATGTGCGCTACGTCAGCATCGAAGATGGTGTGCTCAGGCAGGTCAAGAACGGCCGCGTGCGTGCACCACAGATTGCGCCCGAGGGTGTGGACCTCCTGTCCGCCTTCGTTCTGCCGGGCGGCTGTCTGCCGCGCACTGCGCTCCATCTTGCCAAACAGAGCTACGCTCTCGACCTCGAGTCGAGCAGCAGTGGCGTGCTCGCGCGGTCGGCGCGATCGACCTTCAGTGGCGATGCACTGCAGTGTCGGTATCAAGTCGACAACGACGGATCGACTTTGCATGCCACGCTGTGGATCGCGCAGGTCAACGGTCTGTCGATTCCGGTGCGCATCGAGTTCGATGGATCGATTCAGGGGGGGATGTACTTGATCTGACGGCGCGTCCAAGATCGCGCTCTGTTGCACTGGGAGGCAGACCCGCGATGAGCCACAACCACGCGTTCATTCCAGCGGCCGGGCACGATCGGTTTCTGGCGTTCTATGATCCCCTGACGCGGTTGCTTGGAGCCCATGCGACACTTTCGCAACTGTGCGATCAGGCGGGGGTGCAGTCGGGTCAGCGCGTGCTCGACGTCGGCTGCGGTACCGGGACACTCGCCATCATGCTCGTGCGGCGCACGCCCGACGTGCGAATCGTCGGACTCGACCCTGATCCGAACGCACTCGATCGCGCACGACGTAAGGCGCGCGAAGCGGGCGCCGCCGTCGACTGGATACAGGGATTCGCCGACGCTATAGCGGAACCCGACGACACGTTCGATCACGTACTGTCTTCGCTCATGCTCCACCATCTTGATCTGGCGACCAAACGTGCCGCACTGAGTGACGTGCGTCGTGTACTGAAACCGGGTGGAAGCGTTCACATCATGGATTTCGCGGCCGATGGCCACCAGTCGCGTGGCATGGTTGCCCGTCTGCTCCATGGCGAAGATTCGCTGCACGACAATACGACCGGCAGCATCGTTGCGATGCTGCGCGATGCCGGATTTGCGTCGGCGGCGCGCGTGCACAGGCGCCGCACACTGTTGGGGCCGATCGACTATCACCGTGCGGTGAAGTAGACGAGAAGGCAGGCACTGGAAGGCTGGGGGACAGTTACCCTATTCAGGTTCGACCCGTCGACGCGGTTGCGATGGATTTCAGCGAATCTGAATGGGAGAAACTGTCCCTAGAGCGTTGCGCATTGCTGCATGTTCTCATCGCAACAGGCGACAGTACCGCGCATCGAAAAGCACTGCAGCGCGCTGCCGATCACGCGCCGGGGCGCCGCGCCGCGCAGACTGCCGGGATCAACGCAGCGGAACTCCGATGTCTTGGGGCGCATCGTGCCCTGGTCGGTGCCCATCACATCTTTGAGATTGAACCAGTCGCGGCTGATCTGCTGGGTGACCTGCTGACAACCGGCGCCTGAGCCCACGCCAATTCCGAACGTCGGCTGCCCGGATGCGGGGATTGCAAGTGCAAGACACGATACGAGCAGCAGCGTTCTCATGGAGCAGCCCCCGTGATTGCGTTTCGACAGCATACTCCGAGCATGCCGGAACGCCATTGCCCGCAACCCACTGACGGTGGAGGATGGCGCAGAAGCCAAAGGACATCTATATGCATCTCACCACCACGTTCCTGCGCGGCCTCGGCGTCGTGTTGCCAATTGCGCTCACTTTGTACCTCGTCGTCTGGATTGCTGGCGCCGCAGAGGCGCTACTGGCGCCGATGGCGCGGCTGATCGTTCCCGACGAGTACTACATTCCCGGTCTTGGCGTAGTGCTAGGGATGCTCATGGTCTATGTCGCTGGCGTGCTGGTGCGTTTGTTCGTGTTCGAGTGGCTGGTGGGCTACGGTCAACGCATGCTCGAACGCACACCATTGGTGAAGAGCATCTACAACGCGCTCAACGACTTCGTCAGTTACGTGTCGCGCCGGCCGTCCGAGGATACCTCGCGTGTCGTCAGCGTTAGGCTGCTCGATGATCTGTCGGTCGTGGGTTTCATCACCGACACCAATCCTGTTGCCATGCGTCCCGAAGGGGACGCACAGAACCGGGTTGCGGTATACCTCCCCATGAGCTACCAGGTCGGTGGCTATACCGTGCTGGTACCGCGCGAACGGCTGACGCCGCTCAATCTCGCGGTCGAGGACGCCATGCGGCTGGTGCTCACCGCCGGTGTCGCCAACCGCGGCTGACGGAGGACTGGTTCTTCAAACAACGATTGCCTTGCCGATCACCTGACGTTCGGTGATCAGCTTGAGCGCGGTGGCTGTGTCAGCCAATGCGACTCGATGTGAGATGTAGGGTCGGATTCTGCCGCTCGCGAGCCAGGCCATCAGCACGTCGGCGTTGCGCTTCGCCCACGCCGGATCGTGGCGCTGCAGTCCGCCGACAGTAAAGCCGATCACCGATGCATCTTTGATCAGCAGGTGGTTGGTCTTGGCGAGACCAACTCGGCCGCTGGTGAACCCGACGATCAGAATGCGTCCGAACGGCGCGACGCAGCGCATCGATTCATCGAACACGTCACCGCCGACCGGGTCGTAGATCACGTCGGCGCCACGCCCGCCGGTGAGTTCCTTGACAGCCTCGCGAAAGCCATCCGTGTAGTTGATCAAGTGATCTGCACCCATCGCGCGCACCACATCGAGTTTGGCGTCGCTTCCCGCGGTCGCGATGACCGTCGCGCCATAGAGCTTGCCGACATCGACTGCGGCAAGCCCCACGCCGCCGGCGGCGCCATGTACCAGCAGTGATTCGCCTTGACGCAGGTTCGCGCGCTGCATGGCATACAGGGCGGTTGCGTAGTTGGATCGAAACGCGGCGGCGGCTTCGAGGTCGACACCGTCTGGCAACCGCGTGATTCGCGATGCCGGGACGATAATCTGTTCGACACAGCCCCCCGGGGTCAGCACGGCATCGCCAACGCGAATGTCCTTCACGCCGGTGCCAACGGCGATGACGCGGCCGGCGCCCTCGCCACCAACGACAAAAGGCAAATCCGGCTTGACCTGATACTGACCCGCGATCATCAGTACGTCGGTGTAGCTCACGCCGCGCGCGTGGATGGCCACCTTGATCTGACCTTCAGCGGGTGCACCGGGCTCCGGTAGGTCGCGAACGACCAGATCATCGGGACCACCGAGCTTTTCGCAGTAGACAGCCTTCATCGACGACTCACCATGAACGAACGCGCAAACGGTAGCGCGCGCTCTGCCCAGGTACAACGTAAGTGCGCCGAACGCGGGCGATTTGCGTGCGCCGGGCCGCACCGACGGACCAATTTGGTGCGTTCCGATGCGAAGTCGCGCAGGGCTCGGCGCCACTCTGTGTGGTCCGAATCTTGCTCGGTTCGCGAGCACTTGCCTGGGGTGGGGACGGCACCGTATGTCGATGGGCGTGACGAGTTCGATCGACGACGATTCCGCGGCGGGTACGTCCCGACGGCGACCCACACTGCAAGAACTCGGCTGGCGCACGCGATCGGGCATTCTTGGCCACCATCCGTCGAGCGTTCAGTCGATCCACGCGCTGCTCGGCTATTTCCTCAAGGATAGAAGTTCACCAACGCCCTTCCCGGGTCGTGACATGCTGGTGCACAACGATTGCTTCGAGTGGGGCATCGCCGCGCCGCTCGAGAAGGTCATCGTGAGCCAGCACGAACTGGACCTGCTGCTGCGTATGCCGGAGTTGTATCGACAGAGCGTTTCCATCATCGAGCCCTGGCCCGATGTCGGCATCAATGTTCACGGAGAAGGTGTGCGGGCATCGAAAAACGTCGCATACATACTTCAGCAGATCGCAGACGCCGACAGTATTTTGTACCCGATCTGGCGCAGCGGCATCGCCAATGCCGAGCGACTCGCCAACGTGCTGAGTGCTGGAATCGTGACCGTGTTTCAGGGTGGCAATCCATCCGCCCACGACGCCGACAGCTTCAATGGTGCGAATGCGAACCTGGAAGATCTGCTTGCTCTGGTGGATCAGCTGTTGCTGCGTCGGTCGGCCGGCAGCGCGCCGAGCATCTTCATCTGCCTGGGGCATCAACTCGCGGCGGTGTCACACATCCGCCTCATCAAGCGCGCCGTGCGAGATGTGTTGGCCCAGCGTCAGTTGCCGTTGGATACCCAAGGCCATGCGTTGGCGTCGCTGACCCGATGTTGCGAACGAATCGCGCAGGTCGGTGAGTCTCTGCCGGTGATCAAAGCGGATCGCGTCGTGGCCAGGGGCTGGCACGATACAAAGTTCGCTGTTGCACGCAATGAGGATCTAGAAATCGGAACGCGGCGACTGCTGCCGTATCGACGCAGCACGACGAGTAGTCATGTCCCAGCCGAACTGCATCAGTCGCACGCGCTCATCGCCGATGAACTCGAAGGTGTGATCGATACGATGATCACACTCGAGCGTGAACTCAACATCGAGATGTTTCACTGCGACGAGGTCAACGAAGAAGCGGCTCTGTTTGCCAGTTGGGCTTACAAGCAGCTGCACGACGAGATCGTGCCGCTGCGACATGAACTTGCGGTGAGCGCTCTGTCGTGGTTGTTGCGTCTACCGTACACCCTGGAGATCTTGTCGCAGACCCGCGTGAATGCCGATGCATTGACCGAGGTCTGCACGACAGCGATCTACTACAAGGACTGGGAGACCCACACGATCCGGCGGTCCTTTACGTCACAGTTTCACCCGGAGCTGATGGCGGACATACGCGACATCGGCCGCCGCCCGGGACCCAGGTATGCTGAGCTCAAGGACAACGATGGGGTTCGATTGCTCGTCCGCCTGCTCTACCACGGGATGCAGGAGTAACTCGTCTCCTGCCGCTCACCTGTGCCTGCCCACGGCGGTCGTCATCATCAGAAATCCAGTGAACGCGGCGTTGCTCGGCGACAGCGACGGGCTGACTGCCGCTTTCATCGCCGCGATGGCATCGCAATAGCGCGCATAGAAGTCCCAGCTCGGGCGCGCGTTGTAGACGAGATCCGTCAACTCGAACTGTCTGATGACATTCTTCGTTGTCGTCGGTTTGACGAAAACGTCGTCGTCGGGACGGTACTGATACAGACAGATCGTCATCAGGCTCCACTTCGCGAGCTTCGCCTCGCCGAGGCGATCGACGAGACGATCGAAGCCCTGTTGCTGTCTTCCGTGCAGCAGCTGCTTGAATTCGGTTGCGATCATTGTCCGATCGTCGCGCGTCGCACCCTTGACGAAGTCGCGAAACTTCGGCTTCTCGAACATCGACACCATGGAAGATCGCGCGACGATCTTGACGATGTCTTCGAGCACCTGCGCCTGATTGTTGAAGGCCTTCTTTGCCAACGCGGAAGCGGCGAACTCGGACAGCTTTCCTACGTTGTGGCGCTTGCCGATCTGTTTGATCTCGTCATTGGCGAAGCCGCCGGGATATCGGTGCAGGAACAGTGCCTCGGCTTCGCGCAATTTGTTCAGATTCATACGTCGCTCTCGCGATCAGGATGCGTGACCATAGCCTATCTAGGGAAGCTCTGAACAAGTTCCGCGAGCGCGCCGTGAGCAGGCATGCGGCTGGCGAGGCGCCACCGCGAAGACAGTACCCGACGGTACGGCGAGCGGTGGCAACAACTGCGAATTGCGTAAATGCATGACGATTCCAACGACCACGCCTCGCACCGATCGGGCGATGTCCGCTTCATGCTTGACGGCTACGTATTCAGGCTGGTTCGTCATGCATTTGCGTAA
>JBGSQB010000060.1:0-6493 GCA_041738285.1 Pseudomonadales bacterium
CGGCGTGGGTGTCAGCGCGGTGTCGGCGGATGATCTGGCGGAGGCCCTGGCGCTGCCCACCGCGACCGTCCGCGCCGGGCTCGTGCACCTCGAACTACTCGGGTTTGTTGCCTGTGCGGACGGCGGTTATATTCGCCGCCCCGGCGCCGTTGCGCTCACCCAAAGGCATTGAACAGACTTGGATCGATACGCGGTCGTCGGCAATCCCGTTGCGCACAGCAAATCGCCGGAGATTCATGCGGCGTTCGCGCGGGAAACGGGACAACAGCTCGTCTACGAGCGACTACTCGCGCCCCTCGACGATTTCGTTGGGGTGACGGAGCGGTTCTTTGCGGCAGGCGGCCGCGGCCTCAACGTCACGGTGCCCTTCAAGGGCGAAGCTTTCCAATGGGTCGATGAACATGACGAGTTCGCGGGCAGTGCAGGTACGGTCAATACCATTGTTCCCGTCGCAGACGGCTTCCGGGGCTACAACACCGATGGCCTCGGACTCGTGCGCGATCTCGCCGCCAATTTGCGCATCGACCTAGCTGGCCGCCGCATACTCATGTTGGGCGCCGGCGGTGCTGTGGCCGGCGTGATCGGCCCCCTCCTAGGCTGCGCACCGCAGCGCATCGACGTCGTCAATCGCACCCACGCACGCGCAGTGACGCTCACAGAGCGCTTCGAAGATCCCCGCCTGCAAGCATGCGCGCTCACCGATGTCGCGGCTGCTGGCTACGATCTCGTCATCAATGGCACAGCGGCGGGTCTCGGCGGCGACCGCCCCATACTGCCCGACACCGCGGTCAGAGGTGCCGCGGTGTACGACATGGCGTATGGGCAGGCCGCGAAACCCTTTCTCGGCTGGGCCCGCGATGCGGGCGCGCACTCCGTGCACGATGGGATCGGCATGCTCGTCGAGCAAGCGGCGGAGGCGTTCTTTCGGTGGCGCCAGGTACGGCCGCAGACCCGTGACGTCATCGCGCAGATGGCGGGCCCGCCGTGAAGAGGCGTCGCTTCATTGCCGGTGCGATCTGTCCGGCGTGTCAGGTCATCGACCGCACGGTCGTCGAGGAGCGCGGCGATGAGCGTGTTCGGATGTGCATCGACTGCGGCCATGTCGAACGCATGTCCCTCACCGCCCCAGTGCCCCGCGGCCGATTGGAGACGCCGAAGGGAACAGCGCACGTACCCGCGCAGACCGTCAGGCTCGTCACGCCGCCACCGAAGTCGGCGAAATAAGGCGTTGAGAATCATTATCTTGCGCGATGAACAATCGCGTTGAGAAATGAATGGCCGTTGCTATAATCGCCGCGCATTAGCAGACGGGGTCTTCCGTCTGTTGGATTTGTGGTGTGGCGCGGAAACGGTGCGGGCATGTCCCGCGCACCCTTGTGACGTTCCATGGCGACGCGGTCGCGCCGCAGACGTCAACCGTTGCGCCGTATGGTTTTGATACAGCGGATTGCGAGGCAAAAGAAAACGTGAATGGGAAATTCCTCACACGCGTGATCGGCGGCGCGGCACTGACCACCGCCGGCCTCGCCAGCGTGGCCGATGAGCTCAACATGCCTGTTGGGGTGACACAGATCAGCGCGTCCGTGTACGACCTGCACATGCTGATTCTCTACATCTGTTGCGTGATCGGCGTGGTCGTATTCGGCGCGATGGGCTACTCGATGTACGCCCACCGCAAGTCGGTCGGTGCGAAGGCTGCACAATTCCACGAGAACACGCGACTCGAGATCGTCTGGACCATCGTGCCTTCGATCATCCTCATCGCCATGGCCGTGCCCGCCACCCGCGTTCTGGTGGACATGTACGACACCGGCGACGAAGACATGACAGTCGAGGTTCGCGGCTATCAGTGGAAGTGGCAGTACAAGTATCTCGACGACAATCTCGGCAGCACCCTCTCCTTCTTCAGCGCGCTCGCAACACCCCAGGACGAAATCCACAACCGTTCCGTGAAGGGCGAGCATTACCTGCTCGAGGTCGACAATCCGCTCGTGGTCCCGCTCGGCAAAAAGGTCAAGCTGCTGGTGACCGCGAACGACGTGCTGCACGCATGGTGGGTCCCAGACTTCGGGATCAAGCGCGACGCCATCCCCGGCATTGTCAACGACATCTGGTTCATTGCCGACAAGGCTGGCATCTATCGCGGCCAGTGCACGGAACTGTGCGGTAAGGATCACGGATTCATGCCGATTGTGGTGCGCGTGCTCCCGCAGGACGAATACGACGCGTGGTACTCAGCCCAGAGCACCGCATTTGCCGAGCGCGAAGCGATGGCGAGCCAGACGTTTGCGGCCGATGAACTGATGGCCATGGGCGAACAGGTCTACAACAAGACCTGCGCCACCTGTCATCAAGCCAACGGCCAGGGCATTCCACCGGTATTCCCGGCGATCGCCGGCAGTGCGATCGCGACGGGTCCACGGGATGCACACATCTCGATCGTGTACGCAGGCAAGCCCGGCACCGCGATGCAGGCATTCGGCACGCAATTGAACGCGGCGGAGCTTGCAGCGGTCATTCATTATCAGCGGCATGCGTTCGGGAACTCGACCGACGACGTGACCCAGCCGGTCGACATCTTGAACTGGTCAGCGGCGCAGTAGGCAGGAGTAGGAATAACACATGAGCGCAGTCCTCGAAGCACATCACGACGATCACCACCACGGTCCCGCCAAGGGCATCACGCGCTGGTTGTTCACCACCAACCACAAAGACATCGGCACGCTGTACCTGTGGTTCTCCTTCACGGTGTTTCTCATCGGCGGAATGATGGCCCTGGTGATTCGGGCTGAACTGTTCCAGCCGGGACTGCAGTTCGTGCAGCCCGAATTCTTCAATCAGATGACGACTAACCACGGCCTCATCATGGTGTTCGGGGCGATCATGCCCGCGATGGTGGGTCTTGCGAACTGGCTGGTGCCGATGATGATCGGTGCGCCCGACATGGCGCTACCACGGCTGAACAACCTGTCGTTCTGGATTCTCCCGTTCGCTGCGATGATCTTGGTGTCGACCTTGTTCATGGAAGGCGGCGGTCCCAACTTCGGCTGGACGTTCTACGCTCCGCTATCGACCACCTTTGCGCCGCCGTCGACGACGTACTTCATCTTCGCCATCCATCTGCTCGGTGCATCTTCGATCATGGGATCGATCAACATCATCGCGACCATTCTCAACATGCGCGCTCCGGGCATGACGCTGATGAAGATGCCGCTGTTCGTATGGACGTGGCTGATCACTGCGTATTTGCTCCTCGCCGTCATGCCGGTGCTTGCAGGCGCCGTCACCATGATGTTGTTCGACATCCACTTCCACACTGCGTTTTTCAATGCAGCTGGTGGTGGTGACCCAGTCATGTTTCAGCACATCTTCTGGTTCTTCGGGCACCCCGAGGTGTACATCATGATTCTGCCCGCCTTCGGCGTGGTGTCGCAGATCATCCCGACCTTTTCACGCAAGCCGCTGTTCGGCTATGACTCGATGGTGTATGCGGTGGCATCGATCGCGTTCCTGTCGTTCATCGTATGGGCGCACCACATGTTCACCGTGGGCATGCCTTTGGCAGGACAGCTCTTCTTCATGTACACGACGATGCTGATCGCCATTCCGACAGGCGTGAAAGTGTTCAACTGGATATCGACGATGTGGCGCGGATCGATGACGTTCGAGACGCCGATGCTGTTCTCCATCGCGTTCGTCATTCTGTTCACCATCGGCGGCTTCTCGGGGCTCATGCTCGCCATCACCCCGGCCGACTTCCAGTATCACGATACCTACTTCGTCGTCGCGCACTTTCACTACGTCCTCGTGCCTGGCGCATTGTTCGGTATCATCGCTGCCGTGTACTACTGGCTGCCGAAATGGTGCGGCCGCATGTACGATGAGAACCTCGGCAAGCTGCATTTCTGGTTGTCGTTCATCGGCGTCAACGTCACGTTCTTCCCGCAGCATTTCTCGGGGCTTGCGGGCATGCCGCGGCGCATACCTGACTACTCGCTGCAGTTCGCCGACTTCAACATGCTGTCTTCGGTGGGCGCATTCATCTTCGGCTTCAGTCAGATCCTGTTCCTGTTCATCGTGATCAAGGCCATCAAGGGAGGTCAGCCAGCGACGGATCGTGTGTGGGATGGCGCACATGGGCTCGAGTGGACCGTGCCGTCACCCGCGCCTTATCACACCTTCACGCACCCGCCGAAGGTCACCGACGCGGAAGCGCACTCCTAAAGCAAATGGCATCGCGCA
Source organism: Pseudomonadales bacterium (assembly GCA_041738285.1). Classification (GTDB taxonomy): domain Bacteria; phylum Pseudomonadota; class Gammaproteobacteria; order Pseudomonadales; family Azotimanducaceae; genus SZUA-521. Next base: position 4,243 of record JBGSQB010000060.1, read on the forward strand.
ACGCTACCACCGCAGCCAAGCTTTCCCTCATCGGTGTGGGGATGTTTGCATTCGCGTTTGCGCTGGTGCCGCTGTACGACCTCTTGTGTGAAGTGACCGGGCTCGGCGGTCGCACCGGCGACGCCTACGTTTACGAAGCGGCGACGACGAAAGTCGACGACTCGCGCCTGATCAAGGTCAACTTCTTGACCGGCACCAATGAAGGCATGCCGTGGCGCTTTTGGGCCCAGTCGACGTCGGTGCGGGTCCATCCGGGCGAACTCACGGAAGTGAAGTTCTTCGTCAGGAATCCGACCGACAGGGTGATGGTGGCCCAAGCCATTCCGTCCGTCGCGCCGGGTAGCGCCGCGGAGTACTTCCACAAGACCGAGTGTTTCTGTTTCGAGCGTCAGGTGCTCAAGCCTGGCGAAGAACTGGAAATGCCGATGCGATTCCTGCTGGCACCGGAACTGCCGGGCTATGTGCAGACGGTATCGCTGTCCTATTCATTGTTCGACATTACTGAACTGGCGGCGGCGGGTTCCATCCGTCCGGACGCTTAAAGAAATCTGCTGGAGCTCACCTGCCATGGCGAATGCGGCTGAAGACAAGTCCATCTACTACGTCCCCGAGCGCGGCTGGTATCCGGTATTCGTCGCGCTCGGTGTGGCGATGCTTCTGGTGGGGCTCGGCAACTGGCTGAACGACATCAAGGCCGGGCAGGACACGACGCATGTGCTGTCCTGGCTTGGTTTCATCGTCTTGTCAGTGGTGCTCTTCAGCTGGTTCAACAAGGTCATTCAGGAAAACCACGCGGGTATTCCGAATGCTCAGGTCAAGCGGTCATTTGTCTGGGGCATGAGCTGGTTCATCTTCTCCGAGGTGATGTTCTTCGCGGCATTCTTCGGTGCTCTGTTCTATGCGCGCACATTGTCGGTATCGTGGATCGGTGGTGAGGGCGACAAGGGCATTACCGGGGAATACCTCTGGCCCGACTTCAAGCCCGAGTGGCCCGTCGTGAACAATCCCGACCCCACGGTGTTCAAGAACCCGGGCGAGTCCATGGCGTCCCAGGGCATATCGACCTGGCTTTCATACCTGCCGTTCTGGAACACCGTGATTCTGCTGACGTCGAGCGTCACAGTGCATTTCGCGCACACGGGCGTGAAGAACAACAACCGCGCCGCGCTCAAGGGCTGGTTGTCCCTCACCGTGTTGCTTGGAGTACTGTTTCTCCTGGTTCAGGGCTACGAGTACTACCACGCGTACGAGGAACTGGGCCTGACGCTGAATTCCGGGATCTACGGCTCGACCTTCTTCATCCTGACGGGGTTCCATGGCTTCCACGTGACCCTCGGCACGTTCATTCTGCTCATGCAGTTGATTCGTGCGTTCCGTGGCCACTTCAAGGCCGACGATCAGTTCGGACTCGAGGCGGCATCCTGGTACTGGCACTTCGTCGATGTCGTGTGGGTGTGTCTGTTCTTCTTCGTTTACGTACTTTGACGCGCTGACGCTACCTCAGCCCCCATGCCAGGGGGCGTTGAGCCCGAGCTGGCCGGTGTACAGGCCGTAGAACGTCACCGCCATCAGGAGACCTGCGAGCGCGATGCGCAGGCCGAGCGCGTACAGCGTGCGTTTCGAACCGACCACTCCGCTGTCCTTGAACAGGAAGCCGAGGCCGGTGAACAGGCTCGCGACGACCGCGACGAGCAATATGACGATGATCGCTTTGAGCAAAACGCCTCACCTGATGACCACGCAACTGTCGACGACTGTAAAGCAAAATTCTGCAGGACGCTTCCAGCCGGGCTGGCGCATGTCGCTGTTCGTGCTGATCATGTTGCCGGCGACCGTTGCGCTGGGTTTCTGGCAACTCACTCGCGCCGCGGAAAAAGAACAGCTGGACCTCGACTACCTGGCAAGCCAGGCGAGCATGCCCGCGGACCTGTCGCGCCTCGATCTCGACGCGCCGCTGCAGCGGCTACGCTTGGATGGCCAATACGAAGACAAACACTTCCTGATCGACAACCAGACCCACAGCGGGCGAGTCGGCTATCGCGTCGTGACTCTGTTCCGCGTGGCCGACGGTCGCCGCTTTCTCATCGACCGGGGCTGGACCGAAGCGCCCGCCGATCGTGCCGACCTCCCAGAGATTACGACGCCGATGGGACCGCTGCGCATCGTTGGCACCCTGTGGCGCAACATGGGGATGACGCCGCTCCTGGGCGAAGATCGGTGGAGCGAGGGATGGCCCAAGCGCGTCCAGCGG
>JBGSQB010000080.1:0-47737 GCA_041738285.1 Pseudomonadales bacterium
CACCCGTCACGTTTGCGTAGCCTGCGGGGAATCGCGGCGGCGCCGTGGGACCGTCGTTGCCTACCGCCGCCACCACGAGGTGGCCGCGAGCCAGCACCTGGCGCACGACGCGTTCGATGAGTCGGTTGGTGGGGCCCACCAGACTGACGTTGATGACACCGACCTCGGCGCCGACCAGCCAACCGAATGCCAATGCCAGCGAATCGGCCGCGCCACCGACCGGTTGGTTGCAGTACACGTCGGCGGCGAACAGGCGTGCTGCCGGCGCGGCACCGCGGAAGTCGGCACTTGCAGCGACGAGCAGCGACGCAACCGATGTGCCATGGCTGTCGGGAAGCGGTTCCTCGCAGCCCCAGGTGACCACAGAGCCGGGGACGAACACCGGATGAGTCACATCCACGCCCGTATCGATCATGCCGATTCGCGGCGATGCGTCGTCCACGGCCGCCACGATCGAGTCGCTCGCCGCTGTCGTTGCCATGGGCGACGAATCGCCCGCGCTGCCGAGGTAGAGGTGGTTGAAGTCGTAGCTGCCGTCCGGATCCAGGCGTTCAAGGTCACGCAGCGCCCGCCGCGTGCTCAGTTCGGGCGGTGGCCGCAGCACGACCGTCGACAATCCGAGCCCTTCGATCTGTTCGCGCCGCAGCACCGTGTAGCCTTTGGCGAGCGCCGCAGCCAGCGCCGCATCGCTCGGCGCGATGGCGATGAGTTCGCTGCGGACGATGGGCTCGCCGTTGGGATCGCGCTCCAGACGATCCCGATGGGCGCGCAACAGTCGATCGACACGGATTTTGCGCGCCTCGGCCAGCCGAGAAACTGCAGTGCGGGTGGTGCGATCGACATCCACCGGCAACCCCTGTACCGGTACCGATGGCACGGGTACGCCCGGCACGCCGACCTGAGACCAGGCCTGGGAGGCGGCGCACACGATGGCAACGCGGCACACCAACTCGATCGATTTGACGATTCGCCACATAGTCTGCCTAGTCTAGATTGCGCGCATGGAGACAGTACGAGTCACGCGAGATATTTCTTCCATGGCTGGGATGAATTGCCCATGCACGTTCGTTTAACAGGAAGCGATGAGTAGTCCATCGACACAGATGCGCGACGAAGTGGTTGCACTGCTGCCACGGCTGCGCCGCTTTGCGCGCACGCTGACGCGGGACCGAAGCGATGCCGACGATGTCGTGCAGATCGCGGTGGAACGTGCGCTGGTGCGCCACGACCAATGGCGGCCGGGTTCGCGCCTGGACAGCTGGCTGTTTGGCATCGTCCGCAATGCCTGGATCGACGAGGTGCGCGCGCGCAGCCGGCGCAGCGCGGTGTTTGCACCGGAAGAAGCCGGCGAGCACATCGGCAACCCGGCCACCGATGAGGACTTCGATATGCGAGCGATACGTAACGCGCTGTTCGAATTGCCGGAAGAACAGCGCTGCGTCGTCAGCCTCGTGCTCATCGAGGGCCTGTCCTACCAGGAAGCCGCCGATGCGCTGGAGATTCCAATTGGTACGGTAACCAGCCGCCTCGCCCGCGGGCGAGCCACCTTGCAGACGCAACTTGCGCAGGAACTGGCGCCATGAAGATCGACGAAGAAATCCTGATGGCCTACGCCGACGGTGAGCTGGACACCGCAGCGCGTACCACGGTGGAGGCGGCTCTACTCGAAGATCCAGCGCTCGCCGCACGCGTGGCAGCGCACCGCACGCTGCGCGAGCAGATGCGCAGCGCATTTGCCTCAGAACTCGATGAACCGGTGCCGTCGCAGCTACTCGCAGCGGCGCGCGGCGAGCCGAAAATTACCGTTGCGCGATTGGACGATGCACGCAAACGGGTTCACGCAGATCCACGAACCAACTGGTCGTGGCCGCAGTGGAGTGCGATGGCAGCAAGCGTCGTGTTCGGTGTGGTGATCGGCCAGTTCACGCTGCGCGCACCCGCAGACGACTTCTACAGCAGCGAATCCGGTGCCATCGTCGCTGCGGGCCAGCTCGATCACGCACTCACCGCTGCGCTCGCCAACGATGGGAGCGATCACGTCAACATCGGCATCAGTTTTCGCGACCGCGCAGGCGTCTACTGTCGCAGCTTCGCTCGCCTGGGCGAGGTGTCCGTGACCGGGCTCGCGTGTCGCGACGGCAACACCTGGCGTGTGGATATTCTGGAGCGCGGGGCAACGCAGGCGGAGATGGGACCGGGGTTTCGCACCGCCGGTTCCATGGTTTCGCCCGCGGTTGCCGCTGTGATCGCCGCCCGCGCTGAGGGCGACATGCTCGACCGCGACGCTGAGCTCGCTGCACGCGAGCGCGGCTGGCAATGACTGCGCGTGACCGCTGCTACACTGCGGCGCAAGTCACAGGAGCGTCTTCATGACCATCGGCGCCGGCGTCGGTATCGCCAACTTCACCTTCGATGACGCACGCGGATTCTGGCGTTGGGTCGCGTTATGCGATGAGGGCGGTGTGGATTCCATCTGGCAGTCCGACCGCATCATCGGCACCGACCCGAGCCTCGAGTGCATGAGCGTGATGGCGGCGCTCGCAGGCGCCACGAAACGCATCAAATTCGGTATGAACGTCGCGAGCCTCGGTCTGCGCGACCCGGTGCTGACCGCCAAAGCGTGCGCCACGATCGATGTGCTCAGCGAAGGCCGACTGCTGCCTGCCTTCGGCATCGGCAGCGCCCGCAGCCGCGACTACGCGGCCACCGGAACGCCTACCAAGGCGCGCGGCAAACGTATGGACGAGGGTCTCGAGATCCTGTCGCGCCTCTGGCGCGAGGAACACGTGACCTTCGAAGGTGAGCACTATCGGCTGGACGATGCCACGATCTCGCCGCGTCCCATCCAGAAACCATTGCCGCTGTGGGTGGGTGGTTCGGCCGCCGCGGCGGTCGAGCGTACTGCGCGGTGGGGCACGGGATGGCAAGCAGGCATCGAGACAGCCGCGGAAATCGCGCCCGTCATCGCGGCGATCAAGTCGCGCGGCCGAGAACTCGACCGCACCATCGATGCGGATCACTTTGGCGCTGGATTCGGCTTTCGCTTCGGCCGTCCCGACGATCCCATTGCGGCGCGCTACGTGGCGGGCCTGTCGAAGCTGCTCGGCAAGCCGGCCGACAGCTACGTTGCCATCGGCGGCGCCGATGAAATTCTTGCTCGCGTTGCCGAATTCCACGCCGCCGGCGCGCACAAGTTCGTGCTGCGACCGATCGCTTTTGGCACCGCCGACATGATCGATCAGACCCAGCGCATGATCGACTCGGCGCTGCCGAGGATTGCGGCGCTGAACCGCAGACCTACAGCTTAGAAACCTGCATCGCCTGGGCGACGTTGCCGCGATTCCAGGTGGGACTCACCGTCAATTCGTTGATGCAGACGTGCGTCGGCATGCGGGCGATGAACGCGATGATCTCGCCGCAGTCCTCGGACTGCACCATCTTCGCTTTCTCTTCCGCCGACACGGGCACCGGTCTGTTATCGAGGATCGGTGTTGCCACTTCGCCCGGACAGATGGCGGTACATCGCACGCCATGGATGCCGGCTTCCATGTTGAGGCTCTCGGTCATCGCGTTCATCGCATGCTTGGCCGCGCTGTAGGCAGGGCCCGTCAGCATGCTTGGATACTTGCCGGCCCATGACGAAACGTTGATCACCAGGCCATCGCGCTGGGCAATCATCGTCGGCAACACGGCCTTGGCACAGTAGAACGCACCATCCAGATCGACACGGATGACGCGATCCCAATCGTCCAGCGTGATGTGGTGCCAGTGGCGATTGCGGGCGTTGAGGCCCGCGCTGTTGACCAGCACGTCGATGCGACCGAACCGCTCGTGCAGACGGTTCCAGACCGCGAACACGGCGGCTTTGTCAGCGACGTCGAGAGGCTCGGCGACCACCGCCTTGCCCAGGGATTGCGCGAGCGCGGTGAGCGGTTCGGGCCGCCGACCCGAGATCACCACGTGCATACCGGCAGCTGCGAGCGCACGCACGGCCGCTTCGCCGATGCCGGTCCCCGCCCCCGTGACCCACGCAACCTTGCCCGTCAGATCCCGCATCCCTATACTCCGCGCCCCGTTGAGACCGCCCCATTCTGGCGCAGCGCGACGTCGATGCACCACAGGGGTTCGTGGATTCCCCGATAGGCGTGGGAAAACCCAGGTGCATAGACTGGGTAAGAGCGGCAAAACGCGAGGAGATACGGCCTAGTTGGACGCAGAAGCAGGAAATTCGCCAGATCGGGAAAGTTGGCGTAATTCTTGTTTAACAATTGGTCGGTACAGTGAGTTCGTTGAGTTTCAGTAGAGGACTAGCCATGGCAAATCGTAATAACCCCTTCGACTTCATCGACGCAGTCATCGACCCCATCCCCGGGGTCGGGCAGATCTGGGCCGACGCGATGTACACCGTGCTGGGTCTCTCAGATGCGTTCAACATGCGCAAATTCGGCACCGAGTTCCCGCCGTTGCCCGCGGCGAGCAACGTGTTCGAGTTCACGCCAAAACCCGAAGCAGAGCGGCTGTCCAAGGCTGCCTAACACCGATATAGGGCCGGTGATAGCATGCCGGCATGGACCTTCAGGCACATATCGACGCCGTCCGCGTCGATGGCTATACGATCATCGAGCGCGCCATCGATGGCGCGCTGATCGGTCGCATCAAGTCCGAACTTTCACCGTACCTGCAGGGCGCCCATAAGGGCCGCAACGACTTCGAGGGGTTTCACTCCGAACGCGTCTACGCGCTGCTCGCCAAGGCGCCGAGCATTGCGCAGCTGATCGAGCACCCCGATGTGATTGGCATTGTCGATGCGTTGCTGCCGCCCAACTACCTGCTGTCCGCCGCACTCGCAATTCACGTCCACCCGGGTGAGACGCCACAGGCCTTCCATCTCGACGACGCCGGCAATGGCCTGCCGATGGCGCGGCCGCGGCCGATGCTGGGCGTGAGTACCATGTGGGCGCTGGACGACTTCACCAACGACAATGGCGCAACGGAAATGGTGGTGGGCAGTCACTTGTGGGACGCGCACCGGGTCCCGCGCGCCAGCGACGCGGTCAAAGCCACCATGCCGGCGGGATCGGTCATGGTGTTTGCCGGTAACCTGCTGCATCGCGGTGGTGCCAACGTGAGCAGCGGCACCCGCCTTGGCATCACGCCGCAGTACTGCGCGCCGGTGATCCGACAGCTCGAGAACATGGTGCTGGCTGTGCCGCCGGCCGTTGCCGGTCAATACAGCGAGCGCATCCAGGCGCTGCTCGGCTACAGCGTGGTTGAGCCTGGCTTCATGGGCTACGTCGACGGCATGCACCCACGGCGCCTGATCGACGCCGCCTACCAGGGCCGCAAGGCGCGCGGCCTGCCGTCATAGGGAAATAGGGGACAGTTGACCTATTTCCGTCGCCGCTAATGCGACTATCGTGGGCCTCGTCGGAAATAGGTCAACTGTCCCCTGTTTCCAAACTGTCCCTTCGTTCAGGTTCGGGCCCGCTATCGGGTTAGGTGAGGCTCGATAGAAACTCGAGCGTGCGCTCGAACGCCTGGGGATCCGTGGCAGCAATCGCGGCGGTGAAGTCGGTGATGCCGGTGCTCTCCAGACGCTTGATCTCGCTCCGCAGCGCGTTCTCATCGCCCGCGATGGCTATATCAGCCGGCCCCTTGACGCCTTCGCGATCAAGCATCGCGCGATAGGACGGCAGTTGCCCGTAGATGGTCAACTGCTTGGCAATGGTCTCCCGCGCAGCATCAGGCTTGTTGGTGAGCACGATCGGGAAACCGCCGACCACCCGCGGCGCGGCGCGTCCGGCTTCCTTTGCGGCTTTGGTGAGCGACGGCACGATGTGCTGGGTCATGGTCTTCGGGCCAACCATCCAGGTGGTCGTCCCATCGGCCAGTTCGCCCGTGAGTTTCAGCATGGCCGGTCCCAGTGCCGCGACAATGACGGGAACTTTCTTCGCACCCGGCACCGCGAGCGTGATGTTGTGCACCCGGAACTCTTCGCCATCGAAGTTGACGGTCTCACCGCGCAGGAGCGGACCCAGCACCGACAGGTACTCACGCATGTGGCGCGCCGGCTTTGCATAAGAAAATCCGAGCATGTTCTCGATCACGATCTGGTGTGAGAGCCCGATGCCGAGGTGAAACCGGTTGCCCGTCGCCGATGCCGCCGTGAGCGCCTGCTGGGCGAGCGCGGTCGGATGACGGGGATACGTCGGCACGACGGCGGTCCCCAGTTCGATCTTGTTGGTGGCGCGGCCGATCAGCGTCAATGCGGTGATCGCATCGAACGAGAAGATGTTTGCCATCCACACCGAGGCGAAACCAAGGGACTCCGCCCGTTGCCCGAGGGCTACCAGATCATCGATGCCGCGGGTGGTGTCATCGGCGCCGATCATCAGTCCAATACGCATCTTCGAACTCCATGTTTGCCTAAATTTGAAGGTACAGTGTACCCATTCTCATGAGAGGGACCTGGAGTGACTGAGGTAGCCACATTTTCCGACATCGAAGCGAAGTTCAATGAGGTCACGCGGCGCGTGGTGTGGGCAACCATTACCACGATCGATCGCCCGAACCGGCCGCGCTCGCGCATCCTGCACCCCGTCTGGGAGGGCAGCACCGGCTGGATCGCCACCGGCCGCAACAGCCACAAGGCCAAACATATCGCCGGCAACCCCCACATCTCGTGCACCTACTGGGATCAGAAGCACGAACAGGTGATGGCCGAGTGCAGGGCGACCTGGGCCGATGACCTGCCGACCAAGAAGCGCATCTGGGACCTCCTCAAGACCACCCCGGAGCCGGTCGGCTACGATCCCTCACTGTTCTGGAAGGACGGTCCGGAAAGCGCGGACTTCGGTGTGTTGAAGCTCACCCCCTGGCGGGTCGAGGTGTGGAGCCTCACCGACATGGCCCAGGGTAAGCCTGCGTTGGTGTGGCGCGGCCGCGGCTGACGCGCGCCAGGCTTGGCCTATAATCGGCGCCTTTTGCCCTACAGGGAGATTCCATGCCCAAAGAAACCATCGCCATTCTCGGCGGCACCGGCGACCTCGGTACCGGTCTTGCCATTCGCTGGGCCAAGGCCGGCCACGAAATCATCATCGGCTCGCGGACCCAGGACAAAGCCGACGCCGCGGTCGCCGAACTGAAGAAGATCAGCCCCAAGACCGCTGCCCGCGCCATGGTGAATCCCGATGCCGCCGCCGCAGGCGACATCGTCGTCTTGACGGTGCCGTTCGAGCATCAACTGTCGACCCTCGGGTCGGTCAAGACCGGCCTCGCGGGCAAGATACTGATCGACGTCACCGTGCCGCTGATGCCACCGAAAGTCGGCACCGTACAGTTGCCCAAGGAAGGCTCCGCCGGCAAGCGCGCCCAGGACTTTCTCGGCGACGGTGTTCATGTCGTCACCGCCTTTCAGAACATCGCGGCACACCTGCTGCAACAGGACGTCGTGATCGAGTGCGACGTGCTGGTCGCGGGTAACAAGAAGGACGCTCGGGACAAGGTGGTCGAACTGGTAGAAGAAGCCGGCATGCGCGGGTTCCACGCGGGTCCGATCGAGAACTCCGCGGCGGCCGAAGCACTCACATCCATTCTCATTCAGATCAATCGGCGTCACGACATCTCCCATTCGGGCATCAAAATCGTCGGCCAGGCAGATCACTGATCGTCGATGACGACGCTCACGTTCACACCGCTGGCGGGCTTGCCCATGGTCAAGGCGGGCGACGATCTGGCAGCGATGCTGGTCGCGGCGCTCGGTCGCCAGAAGCTTGCGCTCCTCGATGGCGACATCATCGTCGTGGCGCAGAAGATCGTCTCCAAGTCCGAAGGCCGTCTGGTTCCGCTCGCGGGGATCACGCCATCGCCACAAGCCCAGGCCATTGCGCTGGAAACGGAGAAGGACCCGCGCCTGGTTGAACTCATCCTGCGCGAGTCGACCACCGTGCTACGCAAGAAACCCGGTGTGCTCATCGTGCGGCATCGCCTGGGCATCGTCGGTGCCCAGGCCGGCATCGACCAGTCCAACGTCGAGCACGAAGGCGGTGAACATGCGCTCCTGCTACCGGAGGATCCCGACGCGTCCGCTGCACGATTGCGCGACTCACTGCAATCGGCAAGCGGCGCGCGCCTCGGCGTCATTGTCAGCGACAGCATGAACCGGCCCTGGCGTCTCGGCACCATCGGCGGCGCCATCGGCAGCGCCGGCATCAGCGTGCTCGATGATCGGCGCGGCCTGCACGACATCTATGGTCGCGAGCTCAAGGTGACGCTGATCAATCGCGCCGACTCGATCGCGACGGCGGCGACATTGGTCATGGGCGAGACCACGGAAGGCACACCTGCTGCATTGGTGCGCGGCTTTCCGCCCGAGCAGAGTACAAGCGGCGCACGTGACATCATTCGCCCACTCGAAGAAGACATGTTTCGTTAGGTCATGGACACCTACGTTGCCATCACCGGCGGAATTGGCGGGGCCAAGCTGTCGCTCGGCTTCGCGAGCCTACTGCCCCCAGATGCCGTGCGCTTCGTCGTCAATACCGGGGACGACTTCCAGCACCTCGGTTTCGACATCTGCCCGGACATCGACACGCTGTGCTACACGCTGTCGGGACTTGCCAACACCGAACTCGGTTGGGGCCGGCGCGACGAAACCTGGAACTTCATGGAGAGCCTGCGCGCGATCGGCGGTGAGTCCTGGTTCAACCTCGGCGACCGTGATCTGGCGCTGCACGCGGAACGCACACGGCGGCTGAAATCAGGACAGACGCTCACAGCCGTCACAGCGCAACTTGCCGCTGCCCTCGGTGTGCAGCACACGGTATTGCCGATGACCGATGCAAAGGTCAGTACAGTCGTTGCGACAACCGAAGGTGAACTCGCATTCCAGCATTACTTCGTGCGCGATCGATGCGTACCAACGGTGACGGGCTTTCGCTTCGCTGGCATCGAACGCGCGCGCGTGACGGACGAGATCGAACGTGCACTGTCCGATCGATCGCTCGCTGGCGTCATCATCTGTCCGTCGAATCCGTTCGTGAGCGTCGATCCCGTACTCAGCGTCCCCGGCATGCGCCAGATGCTGACAACGCTTTCGTGCCCGGTTATCGCCGTATCTCCAATCGTTGGCGGCAAAGCGATCAAGGGGCCGACCGCAAAGATGATGCAGGAACTGGGCATCCCCACGACTGCGGTCGCAATTGCCGAACACTACCGCGATCTGGTCGACGGCCTCATTCTCGATGAAACGGATGCGGCACTCGCAAGCGCGATTCGCGGTCTCGGCATGGCGGCTGCAACTACCCAAACCGTCATGCTAACGTTGACTGATCGCACCGATCTCGCCCGCAGCGCGATCGACTTCATCAACCAGTTGAATTGAGGGGAATGCCGTGTGGGCGGTTGTGCCGCTCAAGAATCCCGCCGAGGCGAAGCAGCGCCTGTCGAGTGTGCTGACTAACGCCGAACGCGCGAGCTTGATGCTTGCCATGGTCGAAGACGTGATCGTGGCGCTGAAGGGCGCCCGCGGACTGGACGGCATTCTGCTCGTCTCGCGCGCCCCGGTTGCGCGCGAACTGGCGCAGCGACACCTGATCGAACTCTACAATGAGTCGCCTACTGCGGATCTGTCGGAAGCCGTGCAGGCGGCCGGCGGATACCTCGTCGTCAACCGGGGCGCTACCGGCACGCTCATCGTGCCCGGCGACGTACCGCTGATCACGGCACGCGATGTCGAGATCGTGCTCGAACAACATGACCAGATGACGCTCGTGCCCGACCTCGAGGGTGACGGCACCAACTGTATCGTCTCGACCCCGCCGAACCTGATCCGCTACCGATTTGACGGCCACAGCTTCAAACCTCACCTCGAAGCGGCCTACGGCATCGGCATCACACCGCGTATCGTGCGCAACGACCAATTTGGGCTCGATGTCGACTCACCAGACGACCTGCGCACCCTGATCGCCTTGCTTTCGCCATCCGCAACCCGCACATACATAGAATCAAGCGATATAGCATCCCGATTGGCGGGTGCCCATAATGCCTCGACCGCCCTTTGAGACGTCCCGCAGGCAGTAGTCGGACGGACATTCCTGGAGTACTGATGAGCACGACAACGGCAGCCACCCTCAACGCCGCCCTGAATGGACGTCTGCCCGATCACGCCGCGGCAATGGCATTGGCAAGCGAAGCAGACACCGCCAAGCTCGCCCAGGTCGCGGCTACGCTGCGCGATGCCGGCCATGGCCAGCTCGTCACGTATTCACGCAAGGTGTTCATTCCACTGACGCACCTGTGTCGCGACGTGTGCCACTACTGCACCTTCGCGCAGACACCCAAGCACATCGAATCGCCCTACATGTCGATCGATCAGGTGGTGGCAGTCGCACGGCAGGGGGCCGCACTCGGTTGCAAGGAAGCCCTGTTCACGCTCGGCGAAAAACCCGAGCTGCGCTATCGCGCCGCGCGCGAGGCGCTGGCGCAGATGGGTTACGAATCCACGCTCGACTATCTATACGCCGCCGCCAAGGCGGTGCTCGATGAAACCGGCCTGCTGCCCCACGCCAACCCCGGCAACATGACACAAGCCGAGATCGCCAAACTGCGCACGGTGTCGCCGTCGATGGGCATCATGCTCGAGTCGGCATCGGATCGACTCACCGAAAAGGGCATGCCGCACTATGGTTCACCGGACAAAGTACCTGCGGTGCGGCTGGAAACCCTGGAGATCGCCGGACGCGCCCGTGTGCCGTTCACATCCGGCATTCTGATCGGCATCGGCGAAACGCGCGCCGAACGCATCGAGTCACTGCTCGCGATCCGCGATGTGCACCAGCGGCACGGGCACATCCAGGAAATCATCGTGCAGAACTTCCGGGCGAAGCCCGGTACCAAGATGGTGCATGCGCCGGAACCCGATCTGAACGAACTGCTGTGGACCATTGCCGTTGCACGCATCATTTTCGGCGCCAGCATGAGCATCCAGGCGCCGCCGAACCTTTCTCCGGGCGTGCTGGCACAGATCGTTGCCGCCGGCATCAACGACTGGGGTGGCGTATCGCCGCTGACACCCGACTTCGTCAATCCCGAAGCGCCATGGCCGCATCTGGACGAGTTGACGCGGGAAACCGGGCGCGCCGGCAAGCACCTGGTCGAGCGGCTGACGATCTATCCGCAGTACGCACGCGACACCGCCACCTGGGTCGATGAAACCCTGCGCCCGAAGGTATTGGACTTGATCGATGGCGAAGGGATGCCGCGCACCGACGATTGGTGTCCCGGCGAGGATGGACCACCACCCCAAGCCGATCTCGATGCCATTCGCGCCCCGGTCGCGGCAATCGACCCCGCGTTGCAGGCGATTCTGGCCAAGGCAGAAGCAGGTGCCGATTTGAGCGAAGCCGACGTGGTGCGGATGTTCCGCGCCCGCGGCGCCGAGTTCTCCGCGGTGGTGCAGGCGGCCGATCGACTGCGCGTCAAGCACAACGGTGACGTGGTCAGCTTCGTCGTCAACCGCAACATCAACTACACCAATATCTGCTACTTCAAGTGTCAGTTCTGCGCGTTCAGCAAAGGCAAGTTGTCCGAGAACCTGCGCGGCCGACCCTACGACCTGGAACCCGAAGAGATTCAACGCCGCACCTCAGAAGCCTGGGCGCGCGGCGGCACGGAAGTGTGCATGCAGGGCGGCATCCATCCGGACTACACCGGGCAGACCTACATCGACATCGTCGATGCCGTGAAGCAGGCCGTGCCGGACATGCACGTGCACGCGTTTTCACCGCTGGAAGTCTGGCAGGGCGCAGCCACCCTCGGCATTCCACTCGAAGAATTCCTCACCCGATTGAAGGCGGCGGGACTCGGCACGTTGCCGGGCACCGCGGCGGAGATTCTCGACGACGAGGTGCGCGCGATCATCTGCGCGGACAAGATCAATACGGCGCAGTGGTTCGAAGTGATGGATACCGCTCACCGCGTCGGCCTGAAAACCACGACGACGATGATGTACGGCCACGTAGAGGGTTATCAGCACTGGGCGCGGCATCTCCTCCGGATTCGCGAGCAACAGAAAAAGACCGGCGGCTTTACCGAGTTCGTACCGCTGCCGTACGTGCACATGGAAGCGCCGATGTACTTGAAGGGTCGATCACGCAAGGGTCCGACGTTCCGCGAAGCCGTGCTGGTGCACTCGGTCGCACGACTTACGCTCAATCCTCACATCACCAACATTCAGGCCTCGTGGGTGAAGATGGGTCACAGAGGTGTGCAGGCGTGCCTCGCTGCGGGCTGCAACGATCTGGGTGGCACCCTCATGAACGAGAGCATCACCCGCGCCGCGGGCTCGGAACACGGGCAGGAAACGGCGCCGCGGGAAATGATCGCGATGATCGAAGCGGCGGGAAGAAGGCCCCGCCAGCGCACCACCCTCTACGATGATGCGCCGGCGGAGCGAATCCAGGTCGGCCTCGATGCCGGGCCGCTGACGGACATCGTCAACACGGCGCCGAAGCCCAAGAAGCACGCGGCCGATCGCAAACTCGTGCGCAGCGACGCAAGCCCGCTCAAGGTCGTCAACCTGGACTGACGGCCGCGAGCGCCCGCTCGGTGCGCACCGCACCGATCAGCGGCACGAGGATCGTGGCGAAGATCACGATCGATCCGACGGCCAGCATCTCGAGGGTGATCTGCATGCCGTGCGCATCGAGCGCCCAACCCACGAACGGCCCTGTGATCACGAAGCTGCCGCGAAAGCCGAAGCTCACCAGCGAGTTCGCGGTCGCGCGGAAGCGACTGGGCACACGCCGGTTGAACGCATTCTTCAGCACCACGAGGCCGAAGCCGCGGGCGATGAAGAACGTGAATGCAACGATCACGCCGCCCAATGCGCCTGTCAGCGCAAGGCCCGCGTAGCCCACCGCCGGCATTACACCGACGATGACCAACAGCGCCGTGGTACCGATGACGCGCTCCACACGCTCGGCCAGCTGGCCTGCAATCGCGGCAGCGATCATGTACACCGCCCACAGATAGCCGAAGTGGGCCAGTTCAATGCCCTGCTCCTGCCACAACTTCTGCAGCAGCCATACCGCGTAGAACGTGGTGAGACTCCACACGGAAATCGCCACGAACGTCATCCGCAACACGGCACCGTTGCGGAACAGATGGCGCGTGATCGCAAGCAGGTTGCCCAGGTGGTCGCCACCTTCCATGCGATCGCCCGGCGCTTCGCGCAAGGTCACCGCAATGGCGAGCGGAATCCAGCCCGCGATCACCTGCGCCCACACCAGCGCATCCATCGACACCAGCACCAGGGCGCTGGCGAGCAGCGCCGCTATCGCTTCTGATGCCGTGTGCATCGCGTAGTGCCTGCCGACGACGCGCTGCTGTCGCACCGGATCTTCGCCGATCGCAAGTTCGCTGTCGTAGATGAGCGCAAGGTCCGCACCTGACACCAGGCTCGACCCGATACCGAGGCCGACTTCGAACAGCACCAGCCCCCAGAACCCATCTGCGAACAGAAGCATGGTGTGGCCAGCCGCAATGAACACGGCACCGATCACCAATGTCTGCTTACGGCCGAACAGATCCGCGACGTAGCCGGACGGTACTTCCATGACCAGCACGACCGCACCGAACAACGCCTGCAGGACAAAGATGTCCTGCATATCGAGGCCACGCGACTCGAAGAACGGCACGATGACCGGCATCAGCACCAGGAATACCTGGAAGAAGCCGAACATCAGCGTTCTGTTCACGTTGCTGCGCAACTGTCGTTCATTCATCGCATTCATGACATCACCCGGTCATCAACTACGTTTTCACTGGCCCAGAAACGAAAAACCCCGAAGGCTTGTGGCGCTTCGGGGTTTCTTGAAACTGGTCCTGTCAGGACTCGTTCATCGACACGTCACCCCGCGCCTCCATAGGCGATCGCCGACACCGCACGCAGGTGCGCGGTCGGTCGGCGGTCGAACATGTTGTTGCACTCGATCGTTGGCATGGTCTTCGTTAGACGAGTCATCGGAAAAAGGCCGCGCAGTTTGCTCCCGAAAAAAACGCAAGTCAACGAACACGTAGTGTTCTCATTGATTTCCGACCGGCGGTAGATATTCGCGGGCAAGCCCGCTCCAACAGTCGGGGTGGGAGCGGGCTTGCCTGCGATCTTCATTTCAAGCGCGCGAGGCCCTCGATCGTCGCGCGCGCCGCCTTCTCGTCCTGTTGGGGCAGGAGTGCAATCAAGCGGTCGACGCCGAGCGCTGCATACTGCGCACACAACTCTGCGGTGACTCTGCCCGGCGGGGTGATGCTGATCTCGATCGGCGACTTGCGACCCGCCTTTGACTGGGCCGCGCGCAGCCGTTCGATCGTCTTACCTGCTACGTCGACATTCATTGCAAACCCATACCACCCCTGCCCGATGCGCACGGCACGTGCCAACGCCGAATCGCTTGCGCCGCCCACAACGATCGGCGGGCCGCCGGCCTGCACGGGTCGCGGCTGCGCATCGATGCCGGAGAAGTTGGTGAAGCGTCCCTTGAACGCGGGCTTGGCTTGGGTCCACAACGCCTGCATCGCCGCGATGTGGTCATCGGTGCGCGGGCCGCGCTCTTCGAACGGGATGCCCAGGGCGCGAAATTCGGGCTCGAGATATCCCGCGCCGATACCGAAGATGAGGCGACCCTTCGACAGCACATCGAGGGAGGCGAGTTCTTTGGCGAGCACCACCGGATTGCGCTGCGCGACCAAGGTAATCCCGGTGCCGAGCTTGATCCGGGACGTGACAGCGGCGAGGTAGGCGAGCGCCGCCGGCGGATGCAGCATCGGAAACTGCGGCGGCGCGGGCGACGGCGCCACCTGGGGGTCCGGCAGCACCACATGTTCACCTGTCCACAGAGATTCCAGTCCCGCTGCCTCGGCCTCACGGGCGATGAGCGCGGCGAGTTCCGGTGCCGTGTAGATGCCATTGTTGATACCAAACAGTCCCAGCTTCATGTTCATTCCCTTCTGTGCCATCGTTTCGATTCGGACAACGGGGCAAGCGTAACACCATGACACTGCGCATCGGGTTGATCGGTTGCGGATTCATCGGCCGCTTTCACGCAGCCAATCTGCGTCATCTCATCAAGCATCAGGCGCCGCTCTCCTACGTCGCCGTATGCGATCACAGCCTCGAACGCGCGCAAGGTTTTGCCCGCATCGCCGGCTGCGAAACGGTCACCACGAATGCCCAGGAACTGATCGATTCAGCCGCGATCGATGCGCTGTACATCTGCACAGAAACCTCGGGGCATCCAGCCCTCGTCGAGGCAGCCGCCCGCGCTGGCAAGCACGTGTTCTGCGAAAAGCCGTTGGCCAAAAACTATCATGACGCCCGGAGAATGCTCGATGCCGTGGAGCGTGCCGGGGTCACCCATCAGGTCGGATTGGTGTTGCGCTTCTCACCGGTGTATCGCGTGCTCGAGGACCTGATGAGTGACCCGGACCTCGGCACCATGCTCGCCGTGCAAATGCGCGACGATCAGTTCTTCCCTACCCGTGGACACTACGCATCGGCCTGGCGCGGCGATGTCGAGCGTGCAGGCGGCGGCACGCTGATCGAGCACTCGATTCACGACATCGACCTGCTGGCGCGCCTGATCGGCCCGATCGAACATGCGTCGTGCACGACGCGCATCACCAGCGGTCACGTCGGCATCGAAGACATCGCAACCGCGGCGCTTCGGCATGCCAACGGAGTGACGACGCAACTGGTATCCATCTGGCACGGCATGAACGACCGCGCTTCGACACGGCGCCTGGAGATCTTCTTCGAACGCGGCTGGTTCATGACGGAGCATGACTACTTCGGCACGGTGACAATGCAGCGCGACTCCGGACAACCCGTCACGCTCTCTTCAGACGAGGTGCTGAACCGGTTCATGGCGCTCGAGGCGCTGGATAATCGCGCTCACGATCTACGCAGCATCGGTGGGCTCGGCGATCAGCGCTTCGTTGAATCTGCTCGGCAGCGCGCGCGCGCCCACCCCAGTTTTCACGAAGCAGTGACCGCGCACCGTGTCGTCGAGGCCTGCTATCGATCGGCCCGTGAAGGGTGCGAAATCGCCATCAGTGCGGTCGACTAACCGCCCAGCGTGCGTCCATCAGATCCAGTTGCGCCCGTCTGAAACCCGCTGTCGCCTTCTGCTCCGCGGCGCCGATCACCAGCGTGTAGTCGGTATCGACCTCGTATCGGGGCCATGACGGAAGTCCCTTCCCGTTCGGATCACCCGCCTTGGCAAAGTTCACCCAGCGCCGATGCAAGGCCTTTGACATGGCCTCGTCGGGTTCGGACACCAGCAGCCGCGCCATCGGCAACTGGCCGAGGGTTTCGAACACGAACGGGATCTCGCTGCCGTGACCCGCACCGGGTATCTTGCCGCGGCGGCGCTCGAGCACATAGTCGAAGTGGTACAGCCAGGCAGGCAATTCCACGCGCGCAAACGAACGGGCGACGTGACGTGCGCCAGCGACAAAGGCACTGTCACCAAACAACGCATTGGCGAGGGCCTTGGGTTCGAGCGTTCCGTAGGCAGCCGCAATCGCGTTCGGATCGAGCCCCGCTGCCGCAACCACGGCTTCGCTCGACGTACCGAACGCGGCCAGGACGCTCGCTTCATGGCTGTTCGCGCCGACGAGCACGGGCACGCGGTTGAACGCGCCGTTCAACAAGCGCACACCGGGATCATCGGGCACGAGATTGCCGTCGATCACCGGTGCCACGGCACCAATACCACCTGCGATCCGATTACCCCCCAACACTGTGTCGGCCGGCAGCGCACGCAAGGCGGCCGCATCGCCATCGGTCGCGACGTTCTGCTGCGCGGCCCAGGCAATACCTTCATCACGGAGCGATTGCCGTCCGCCGCGCGCGACATCGATGGCGCGCGAGATCTGATGCCCACCCCCACTTTGCACGATGGCACGCGCAAACAACGCATGCGTCGCGGGTGAAGCCAGCAGATATAGCACGCTGGCGCCGCCCGCAGACTCGCCGAACACGGTGACCTGCGCGGGGTCGCCACCGAACGCGGCGATGTTGCGCTTGATCCACATCAGCGCCGCGATTTGGTCCATCAGAGCAAAGTTGCCTTGCACTTCACCAAGCGCCGGGTGAGCGAAGAAGCCGAACCGGCCAAGACGATAGTTCAGCGAAACGAACACGACTCCGCTGCGCGCAAACGCCGCGCCATCATAAAACGGGGCTGCGGCCGAGCCCACGCGAAAGGCACCGCCGTGAATCCATACCATCACCGGCGCACTGCCGCGCACATCGGGCGTCCACACATTGAGATACAGGCAGTCTTCGGCTGTAGGCCCGAAGTTGGTTGCGCGATCCCGGCGCTGCGGCTGCGGACAGGATGTGCCGAACTTCGTCGCATCCCGCGGCTCGGACCACGCGACAGGTTGGACGGGGGCCGCCCAGCGCAGGTCCCCAACTGGAGGACGCGCGTAGGGCATGCCCTTGAAAACGGCAATGCGCGAATCCGTATCACCCACCACGACACCCGACTCGGTCGCGACCCGCGGCGCACCCACCGCTACGCTCGCCAACATCCAACACACGACAGCAGTCAACAGCCTCATCGACACATCGTCCTCCGGCGCGCGAATTCAATCTGCAATCTCGACCAGCCACGCCGCATAATCAAGTCACCTGATCGATGGCGGAACTCGAGTGATGCGAATGCTGCTGTGCGGACTGACCCTTACCCTGCTCGTTAGCGGCTGCGATCGCACACCCAAGCAGCACGCCGACCTGATCCTCACCGGTGGCAACGTCATAACCGTCGACGTCGCTTCGCCGACCGCCACGACCGTCATCGTGATTGGTGATCGAATCGCAGCAGTCGGCGGCGACGAACTGCTCGACGCATACCAAGCCGCGCGCACGGTCGACCTCGCAGGCAAGACGCTGATACCCGGCTTCATCGACTCGCATATTCACATTCGGGGCAATCCGAGCCACTACATCGAGCTGTCGAAAATGCGATCGATCGCTGAGATCGCTCTACGCGTGGCCGCCAAAGCCAAGGAGCTCGGACCGGGCAAATGGATCACCGGATATGGATGGTCCGAAGACGAACTCGCCGAGCAGCGGCGACCACTGCTCGACGATCTGAACGCCGCCGCTCCGCACAACCCAGTCATGCTCACCCGCGCCGGCGGACACTCCGCGGTCGGCAACAGCCTTGCATTTGCCTTCGCGGGCATCAACGAGCAGAGCCCGGATCCAGATGGTGGTGTCATCGAGCGGGATGTGGCCGGTCGGCTGAACGGCGTGATCCGCGAGCGGCAGGACATCGTTCTCGATCTGGTACCGGCACCCGATCAGGAGGAACTGCGCACAAGCCTAGTCGCGAACCTCACCGATCTCTTTGCCAAAGGCATCACCAGCATCATCCAGGCCGAGGACACCGTCGCCTACTTCCCCGAATGGGAAGCCATCTATACCGAACATCGCGGCAAACTCCCTCGCGCCGCCGTGCAACTGCGTTGGGAAGGCGACGAGAAGATGGCAGCATTTGGACGCAAGTCTGGCGATGGCGATGAACACCTGCGCGTCGGCGCAGTGAAGCTGTTCGTCGACGGTGGATTCACGGGACCCGCGGCGTACACCAAGGAGCCGTACCAAGGACAACCGCATTATCGGGGCACGCTGACAATGCCGGAAGCGGATCTCGAGACCATCGTGCGCGAAGCGCACAACGCAGGCTGGCAATTGGGAATCCACGCAATTGGCGATGCCGCGATCGAACTCACCGTCGGATTTCTGCGCAACGCCATCGAATCGACACCTCGGACCGACCACCGGCACTACCTGAACCACTTCACCGTGATGCCGTCGGATGCGACCATGATCGACATGGCGGCGCACGGAATTGCAATCACCCAGCAGCCGAACTTCACCTACACCCTCGAAGGACGCTATGCGGCAAACCTCGATGGCGCACGGCTCGCGCACAACAATGCGCTCCGTACACCCATGTCACATGGCGTCTTCGTCGCGATTTCGAGCGACATTCTGCCAATCGGGCCTACTGTGGGCCTGTACGCTGCCGTGACACGCAAAGGCATGAGCGGCGCGGTCTACGGCGCCGAAGAAGCCCTGACGATGGCCGAGGCGCTGCGCGGCTACACCGTGAACGGTGCCTGGTTGACCCGCGAAGAGACAAGCAAAGGCACCATCGAGCCGGGCAAACTCGCCGACCTCGTCGTGCTCGACAAAGATCCGTTGAGTATCGATCCCGGACAGATTCTCGATCTCGTGGTTCTACAGACGTATCTCGGTGGTCGCCTCGTCTACGACTCGCAAGGCGCCGATAGCGGCGGCTGAGCCACCAGCTCGAAACGCACATCGACGGCGCGCTCGATCGTCAGTGTGCCGGGACGAAAGTCATCGGCCTCCTTGCTCATCGCCATCCGGCTCGCAAGCGGCATGGGCGAAGAGCCCGTGTCGTGCACCGTTACCTGAAGCGCGCGGCCAACCGCCATGTCCAGTTCCCCCGCAACGAACTGCGCTTCGATTCGCGCACGGTCGATGGCCAGTTCGAGCGCCGCACGTTCGAGGATGGCGCGATCGCGCACGTCGAGTTCCACGCCTTGAATCTGATTGACCCCTGCTGCGATCGCACCATTGGTCAGGGCGCCGTAGTGGGTCAGATTGGTCAACTCCACACGCACGGTGCGGCTGACGACGACGCCCTCGAGCACGGAGCGCCCGTCGACGTAGCGATACTCCGGCCGTACCTGTATGACCGCGGCAGTGATATCGTCCCGCGCAACACCATGCTTCTCTGCCAGCGCAATCACGGCCGCGGTGGCGCCGTCGACCTCGCGCTTCAGCGCAACTGCATCGCTACCCTGGCGCACGATCTCGAAGGTGAAACGCGCCATGTCGGGTTCGATTTCGCTCGCGCCCCGTCCGGTGACGTGAATTCCGGAACTGCTGTCGGCGAGCGCGGCCGCGGTCATCATCAGCGCACACACCACGGCGATCAGGCGACCCATCATTGGCGAATTCCTTCTGTATGACTTGCGGGTAGTGTACTGCGGTCGGCACGCCTGATATAACAGCGCGCAATCAATGGGCGGACATCCTCATGCGCTTCGTTCTGCCGATAGTGGCTGCGACGGTTCTGATGTACGGCTGTGACAGCTCGACCCCGGTCGCGCAGGCACCCGAACCCTACGAGAAGACCCTGCGACTCGCCATCGAGAACGCAAAGCCCGGCGACGTCATTACGATCCCTGCCGGCGTTCACGCCATCACTCGCAGCCTGGTACTGAACGCATCCAACGTGACCATTCGCGGCGCCGGAATGACCGAGACCGTGCTGTCGTTCAAGGGCCAGATCGCTGGCGCCGAGGGCCTGCTCGTCAACGCGTCCAACTTCACCATCGAGGACGTCGCCATCGAGGACACGAAGGGAGATGCACTCAAAGTCAACGAAGGTAGCAACATCGTCATTCGCCGTGTTCGCACCGAGTGGACTCGCGGGCCCGACACCGAAAATGGCGCTTACGGCATCTATCCCGTACAGACGGAAAATACGTTGATCGAGGAATCCATCGCCATCGGTGCATCCGATGCGGGCATCTACGTCGGCCAGTCGCGCAACGTCGTGGTGCGCAAGAATCAGGCGCATCGCAACGTCGCCGGCATCGAAATCGAGAACACCATCGGTGCGGACGTGTACGACAACGTCGCGACCGAAAACACCGGCGGCGTTCTCGTCTTCAACATGCCGGATCTGGCACAGGCCGGTCACTCGACCCGCGTGTACAACAACAAGATTGCGGGCAACAACACCGCGAACTTCGGCGCACCCGGCTCGGCGGTCGCGGGCGTCCCGGCCGGTACCGGGGTGATCATCAATTCCAACGACCGTGTCGAGGTATTCGCCAACGAGATCGCCGACAACAATACCGCCAACGTGATCGTGTCGAGCTACTTCAGTGCGGGCTACGCGGGCGAACGTGAGCAGGCATCAGCCTTCGATCCGTACCCGGAATCGATCTACATCTACGACAACACGTTCACCGGTGGTGGTGGCGCCGCCGGTCGCGAAGCCCTCGAGCAGCTTCGTGTCGCGATGTTCGGTGCCGACGGCCGTCTGCCCGACATCGTCTGGGATGGGGTGACAAACCCGGCGCTGCTCGTCGACGGCCAATTGCCACCCGAACACCGATTGTGCGTACAGAACGGCGACGCAAAGGTACTCAATGCGGACGGCGGGAATGGCTACGCAAGCCCGAGCATGGATCAAACGACGCACGCATGCAGCCTGCCGAAACTGCCCGCCATCGTGCTCCCCGACCCGGTCATCGCATCGCGGTGATCCGGGCATCGATGGGTATCGCGCTGGCGGCCAGCCTGCTGCTGAGTGCCTGCAGCGATCCCAAGGTCAACGCGTTCAGCCCCGAGGCGTACCCCGCACAACTGTCGGCGTGGGGCGTCGTCGTCGCCGATGGCGGGCACCTGCGGCTGGGTGACTCCGTTGTGCCGTACGACCTTGCCACACCGCTGTACACCGATCACGCGCATAAACTGCGCACGGTCTGGATACCTGCCGGGTCAAAAGCACGTTTCGACGAGCGCGACGTGTTCGACTTTCCAATCGGCACCATCATCAGCAAGACGTTCTACTACCCACGCGGCAGTACCGTCACAGCAGTCGCGCTCACCGACGATCACAGTGCGGATTTCGCCGGCAGCAGCCTGGATCTCTCTGCGGTTCGTCTCGTCGAGACTCGGCTACTGGTGCGCCAGCCCCATGGCTGGGACGCACTGCCGTACATCTGGGACGCTGCGCAACAGGACGCACGCCTCGAGATTGCCGGTGACGTGATGTCACTGGCTACCGACGACGGCACGCTCACCTATGTCATTCCGACGCGCAACGAATGCGCGAGTTGTCACGCATCCGACCACACGAGCGGCGCGCTGCAACCCATCGGTATGGCCGCTCGTCACCTCGATAAAGAGTACGAACACTACGAAGACGGACCTGCGCCGCAACTGAATAGGTGGCTGATGGACGGCTTGATCGACCGCATTGCGCCCGCCTCACCCCGCAATGCGCTGTGGCGGGCCGGCGCGTTCGATGACCTCGACAGTCGCGCGCGTTCGTATCTCGACATCAACTGCGGTCACTGCCACAACGAAAGGGGATCGGCCGACACGTCAGGCTTGTTTCTGGATCGATTCGCAACCGATCAGCGGGCGATCGGGGTGTGCAAACCGCCGATCGCCGCGGGGCGTGGATCAGGGGGACACGCCTTTGCGATTGTGCCGGGCACATCCAGTGCCTCGATACTGGTGTATCGGATGCGATCTACTGATCCCGGGTCCATGATGCCCGAACTAGGACGCACGACCGCGCACGAGGCAGGCATTGCCCTCATCGAACGGTGGGTCGACTCGCTGCCGCGGAACGATTGCGGTCGAGTAGAAGGGGCGTAGCGCTTCCAATCTCCTCGTCTGGGCCATCGTCGCGACGATGGAAACGTTCGATGGCGGCGGCCAGCTGCTCCACGCGCACGGGCTTGGCCAGGTAGTCGTCCATACCCGCTTCGAGACACGAGAGCCGATCCTGTTCCTGGGCGTTCGCCGTCATCGCTACGATCCAGGGCTGCGACACGTCGAGACGACGCAGCACTTTCGTCGCCTCCAGCCCATCGACCTCAGGCATCTGGACGTCCATCAGCACGAGGTCGTAGGGATGCGCACGAATGAGCGCCAACGCCTCGGTGCCGTTACCGGCGAGATCCGCCCGATACCCGAGCCGTCCCAACATGCGCAGCGCGACCTTCTGATTCACCGCGTTGTCTTCGGCGAGGAGAATACGAAGCGGTGCGGGTGCATCGGCGACGCCTGCGACGACTGACGAGTTGGTGCTCGCGTCGCGCTTCGCGACATTACCTCGCAGCACGCGTTCCATCGCGCGCTTCAGGGTTGCCCGTTTGACCGGTTTGGTCAGCGTACCGTCGTACAAGCCCGCTTGCAGATCGACCGCTTCGCGACCAACGGATGTCAGTAGCAGGAGCGGCGGACATGCATCGCCCAGATCGCTTCGCAGTCGCCACGCGACTTCATCGCCGCTGAGCTCTGGCATCTGATGATCGAGCACGATCAGATCGTAGCCCTTGCGCGCTTCCTCCAGACACTCCCAGGGGGACTCGCAACACAATACATCGACGCCAAAGCCGCGCAGAGTCAGCTCCAATACCTCCCGATTGGTTGCGTTGTCGTCCACACACAACACGCGACGCGCTGGCAGCAACTTCGCGTCCAGCGCACGCTCGCTGTCGTCCGCACCCCTTCCAAGCAACACCGAAAAACTGAACACCGATCCGCGGTCCACTTCGCTGATGACGGACATGGTGCCATTCATCAACTCGACCAATCGTTTGGAGATCGACAGGCCAAGCCCAGTGCCGCCGAACTTGCGGGTCGTGGATGCATCGATTTGCGAGAACGCATTGAACAGAAGATGGCGACGATCCGCTGGGATGCCAATCCCGGTGTCACGTACGTCGACGTGTAGCCGATGCCCGGCGCCCTCCACGCGACACGAAACGTGTACGTGCACCTCGCCGCGATGCGTGAACTTCACGCCGTTCGCGATCAGGTTGACCAGCACCTGGCGCAGTCGCGTGGAATCGCCTACGAGTTCCCGCGGCACGCTCGGTTCAACGTACATCGACAACTCGAGTCCCTTGCCGAATGCCTGACTCGCCAATAGATCCAGGCTCTCGGCGACGCAACGTTCGACGTCAAAGGCGTGATGCTCGAGATCAACGTGACCCGCCTCGATCTTCGAGAAGTCCAGAATGTCGTTGATGATCGTCAGCAAGGAGTCGCCACTCGTTCGAATGATCTCGACGAATTCGCGCTGTTGCTCATCGAGACTGGAGTCCAAGAGCAGGCTGGTCATCCCGATCACACCGTTCATAGGCGTGCGAATTTCGTGGCTCATGTTGGCGAGGAAACGGCCCCTGGCCACCACCGCCGACTCGGCGAGATCCTTGGCGCGGCGCAGGGACTCCTCCATCGCCTTGCGTTTGGTGATGTCGGTGATGCGAACCAGCAATACCTGGCTGCCGCGCAGGTCGAGCAATCGCACGGCAACATCACCCCATAGACGGGTGCCACTGGCGGTCGTGACTTCACGTTCGCCACTCCACAGTTGATCGACGCCGTCCGGCACGTTCAGGCGCCCCAATTCCTGCTCGGTACGTGCGCCCAACACACCCCGGACGAGTCGACCGATTTCTGTCATGTCGGTGGTTTCGAACAGCATCTGGGCGCGCTCGTTGACCATGAGCAGCGTCTCACCTTCGGCCTCGCCGAGAATCAATGCATCTGCCGAACCCTGTACTACACCGGACATCAGCGCTTCGCTGCGCTCAATGCGCGCCTCGGTCGACAATCGCGTACCCAGCACCAGATACACGATCACCGAAAAGATCGTCAGCAGCATGGTGTAGTAGGTCGGAGGAAGCGCCGGCTCTGGCACCAGACGCACACCGACGATGAGGCCACCCGCGACGACGATCAGAAACGCCGCGAGGGTGCGTCGCTCGCGCATCAATAGGCTCGCAGCCGTCATGATGACGAGCGTCGCCATCACGGAATCCGTATTGAATCCGGTGCCATACGCAAGACCGACGCACCACAGGCCAGCCGCGAACGTGGGAACCGCTGCCCAGCTCTCCGGGGACTGTCTGATGCGGGTGGAAACGAACGTTCCGACGAAGTAAGCCGCGATCGTCGCAATCACGATCAGGCGCAAGCTCCACGACCAGGATGGCTCGGGGTCGAAGTCACGACGCAGCACCCCGATCCCCAGTAGTGCGACCGAGGCAGCGATGGCGAGCACGCGATAGACGGCCAGGACGCTGAATGACCTGCGTCCGCGCAACTGATCCGGTGATCGTTCGGATGAAAGCACAGCCTCGCCCAATCGTCGTCGATGCTCGAGTAGACATTTGAGTATAGGAAGGGTCGGCGGGCCTGCCGGTCCACATTAGCGGGAGATGGCTGCCTCCCGCTGCACGCTGATGTGGTCGATGTAGGCCTGGTAACGACGCCGGATGGCCTCGACGTAGTTGACCACCTGACCACCGCGAACGTAGCCGTGTCGGGCCTTGGTCGCGAACTCCCGTTTACTCAGCAGCAGCATCGCTCGATCCACCGAACCGGACCATCGATCGCCGTTCCAGCCTTGCCTGCGCGCCAGAATTCTGGCGTCGTGCACGTGACCGGGACCTGCGTTGTACGCAGCCAAGGTGAACCACAGTCGATCTGCGATCGGCAGCGTGTCGGGAAAACGGCTACGGGTCCAGGCAAGGTAACGAACACCGGTTTCGATCCCGATCGCGGGGTCGACCAACGATGCGGGCTCGATGCCGAGCTCCACCGCTGTGCCTGGCACGATCTGCATGAGCCCCTGCGCGCCGGAAGGTGACCGGACGCCGGGATTGAATTCACTCTCTTCGTACATTTGGGCAACGATGAGGCGCCAGTCGAAACCATGCTGCGCCGCGATCGGTTTGACGATCGCATCGAAGGGCGACAGCTGATCGCCACCCACACGGTCCTCACGCAGCGTGCGCATCCGGCGCTCGTTGCGGAAGTACTTGATGTACAGCGCACCATGGACTTCGCGGCGATACTCCTTGCGAATGAAGGCGTTCAAGGCCGCGAGCAGCGCAGTGTGCTGCGCGTTGACTACCCAGCCAACACCAACATCCTCGGTCAATTCCGGCCCAACGCGCAGAGGGCGATGCTGTGCCTCGATCGCGACCAGGTGACTGTCTGCCACCGTGAACGCGACATCACCCGCGGCAACGGCTTCGATGAGTTCTTCGGTCTGCAGAGGACTGTCCCGAACGTCGATCGCTATTCCGCGCTCGCTTGCGATCCGGTCGAGCGTCGCCCGATAGACGCTCATCGGGTTCACCGTGACAGTCCGCCCGTCCAGATCATCGATGGTACGCACGATGGGAGATTCGCTCCCTGCCACCAGCACCTCGTCGACCTCGAGATACGGACGCGTGAATCGAACGCCCTGCTGTTCGCGAGCAGGTGCGATCGTGGCCGACGCCGCGACCACGTCCCCGCGCCCGGCAAGAAGCGACGGGATCAGTTCGTCCGCGGATCGCGCCAGCACAACCTCGAGCTCGACGTCGTTCGCGCGGGCAAAACGTTTGAGCAACTCATAGTCGAAGCCCATGAGTTCACCGCGCCACAGGTAGTACGACACCGGCCCAGTGACGGTGAGCATTCGCAGGCGACCGCGCTGTCTGATACCCCCAAGATCTTGAGGGTCGATCCGACGCCGCTCGCCTGACAGCTGATGCTCTGTGATGTAGTCGTTCAGCGCGGCAAGCAAATCGCCGCTATCGGGACGCACCGCCCAAGCGATGTCACGTTTTTCCGGAAGCGTCAGCACGCGCACGATGCCGTCGTTCACATCGATCTGCGCACGGGCACTTGCTTCATCGAGCACAGTCACGTCAAACGCACCCGCTGCCAGCTGCGCCACCAACGCATCGACCCGTGTGCCTGCCGGCAGATCCACGAGGCGGATATCGCCGATGCCGCTGATCGAACGAATGGTCTCGCGCGCCGTGCTGTTCGCAATGGCGCCAAAACTCAATCCCGCTAGATCCGCTACGCGCGTGGCCTGCACTTCCCCTTTGCGCGCAAGCACCCACTGCGCGACCCGAACGAGCGGCAGCGAGAACGCAACGTGCGCCGCGCGGCCATCCGAGACCATGAGGTTGGCAACGATGACGTCGCCCTCGCCGTCGAGCAGGAGTGGAATGAGCTCATCGAACCGATCGACGGCGTGCCACTGCGCCACGACGCCGAGATCGGACGCGAAGTCCTCCGCAAGACGTCGATAGCTCTCCGGTGGTAGCCCACCGCGTGGCAGGGCATCGAAATCTTCGAACCGCCAGTGCAGGAAGCGGATGGCGTTGCGCTCGCGAATCTCCCGCACACCTTGCTGGCCGTCGGGTGCGCACGCGGTACCGAACAGACAGACGCTGCCCAGGACCAGGCCGGCGAGGCGCAACGGGGTCATGATCAGGCGACCGCCGCAACCTGCCTCGAGGTCGCATGCAGCAGCATCGCGACGTAACCCGCTTTCAATTCCATGCGCGGGCCGTAACCCTTACCGATCAGCAGTCTGTGCATCGCGGGTAACCGGTAGCACGGCGCCGACACGAGCAGGTGATGCTCCAGGTGATAGTTGACGAAGTACGGTGCCACCAGCGCTCGCGCAATCAACCCAGCATGCGTCGTGCGGGTATTTCGAAGCCGATCATCATTGTCTGGCACTGCACCGTGCTCGCCGATGTTGCGAATTCGACTGATGAGCATCCGCCACGTCAGTTCTGGCAACACCCAGAGCAGGAAGTACAGATACCAGTGGCCGACGTATATGAAGCCGCCGAGCAGCACAGCGTTGATGACGAGATTCGGGCCGAACCGACGCATTCCATTGGCAACGCGCCGAAGCGCTTCCGCGTCGCTTGGACCGAATCCGTTGCGCAGGCTCGCCCACTGCTGCTTGACCCCCGTCTGACCGCTGAGGTCGCGGATGACCTTGCGCGCGAAGCTCGCGCGCGTGATCGGAAACGGCGCCGACAGACCCAGGTCGGGATCGTTGGCTTGCTGCGTGAACCGATGATGGTTCAAGTGGTAATTGCGATAGGCAACGATCGAGGCACCCATCAATGGCCGATTGAACAGCCACTCGCAGACCCAATCATTGAGCCTGCGATTGCGATACAAAAGGTGATGGGCGCCGTCATGGCCGAGAATCCCGAGACCCAGCTGCCGACCACCGATGACCGGAATCGCCAACAACACAATGAGGGGGTGAGTCCAGACGACGGCGATTGCCCAGGTCGCGAAGATGACACCCCAGCAGTGCACAATGAGCCATGTCGACCGCCATGGCGACAGCGTGCGCAGCCGCGCGATCTCCGCGCGCGTCAGGAAGTCGGTGGGTTTTTCCGTCGCCGCCATGGGGCGCATTGTACACCCCGCGATCGAAGCCTTGCGGACACTGGTCCCGGAGCAGGCCATTTGCCCCGGGGCAAACGACCTGCTCCGGGGTGAATCACCGAACTGCTACGATGCGCGATTCGACGGAGCCTGTTACCGATGAAACATGCAAGGTCTACCACAACCGTTGGCGTAGTCGCGCTGATGGTGCTGAGCGCGCATTTGACGGGTTGCGTGTCGCCGTCCGCGCCCGTGGCCGAGCCCCGTATGCCGGAAGCGGTCGTGCTCGAAACGACCGCGGTATTGTTCCGAGCCAAGCGGCTCGCAGCGACCGTGCTCATCGAAATTGCGTTACCGGGCACGACAGACGCAGGTCGTGCATCGCCCGTCATCTTCACCCTCGATGGCAATGCAACGTTTGCACTGGTGGCCGCAACGACCCGTCACCTCGCGGCGCGGGGTGAAATCCCGCATGCGATCGTCGTCGGTGTTCACACGCAATCCCTGTCATCCCCGTCGGATGCAGTCGTTGCGTTCATCGCCAACGATCTCGTGCCATACCTCAATGCCGAGTACGCCATCGACTCCACGCGCCTGACGTTAGTCGGATTCGGACCACAGGCGAGCACGGTGCTGGCCGCGCTGTTCGATCGACCGACGTCGTTTCATGGCTACCTCGTCGCATCACCGCAGTTGATCACTGACGAGCTCTTCATCGCCGAATCAGACTATGCCGCGAGCCACGACGACCTCCCCGCGCGCGTGTTTTTCGGCGTCGAGGGATTGGAGATCGACCCGCCGCCGGGTGCAGCTGCCGCAGCGGTCACGGCGATGACAAATCGCATCCGGCGCCGCGCTTACCCGAATCTGCACAACGAGACAGTGATATTCGCTGGCGAAACCCAGGCATCGGTGCTACCCGCCGCAATCAGCCGGGGATTGCGGTTCCTGTATCGGTCCTTCGGAGCTACGGTACGGCGCTGATTTCGAAATCGATGCTGCCCATGCCATCGAATCGTGCGGTGTAGCGACCGGGTGATCCATCCACCACATGGCCAAGCGAACCGGTGAGGATGATCATGCCTGGCTCTATCCGGTATCCCACGTTTTCGGCCTTCGCCAGCAACCAACGATACGCCGCCAGCGGATCGCCCATGGCGTCGGTCGCCAGACCTCGATTGAGCACCTCACCGTCGCGCTCGAGTACGACCGCGGCCTCACGCACACCGGCATCGAAGCGTACGCTGTCGCCCGTAACGAAGCGAAAGGTCGATACGTTCGACGCGATGATGTCGTTCACATCGAGCTGATCGGGGCGCGCGAATGAAAGCCGCGGCAACTCGACCACACCCAACATGGCTGCCGGTGATCCATCCATGCCGACGAGAAATCCGATCTCCACTTCGATCAGCAGCCCCGATGCACCCGGTACCGTCGTTTTCGAGAATAGCCGCGAGTTTTCCGGAAGCACCCCCAACACCGGAGTGGCGACCCCGAACCGCGACTGCGCAGCTGGATTGGTGAGCCCCGCTTTGAAGCCAGCGGGATACGCGCCGAACACGCCTCGCACCCAGGAATCCTGCACCCGGTAGGCGTCGGCTTCGGTCAGCGTCGCGGCGACGTCCGGGTATGGCCGCTCCAGCAGCGCTGCGCCCGCCATGCGGTCGGCGATCGCCTCGAGGTCTTCCGCCGACCACGACGACCCAGCAGACGCAATCAGTGCCAGGAGCAAACAGCCCTTGATGTGTTTCAGTTGCCGAAATCCCAAGTTTCGCCGGCGTGGTAGCGCCGCAGCACGTTCTTCGCAATCAGGATGCGGTGGACTTCGTCAGGGCCGTCGGCAATGCGCAGCGTGCGTGCGCCCAGATACATGTTCGCCAGCGGCAAATCGCCCGAGACTCCCGCCGCGCCCCACACCTGAATCGCGCGATCCACGACGCGGTGGTACATCTGCGGCACGAAGATCTTGATCGCGGAGATGTCGGTGCGCGGATCGGCACCGCTTTCCATCTTCTCCGCGCAGTGGATGGTCATCAAGCGCGCGGCCTGAATGTCGATGTACGAATCGGCGATGTAGCCCTGAATGAACTGCTTGTCTTCGAGCTTTTCGCCCCCGTGTACTTCACGCGACATCGAACGTTCCACCATCAGATCGAATGCGCGCCACATGGATCCGATCGAGTTCATGCAGTGATACACGCGCCCGGCACCGAGACGGTCCTGCGCCGCCTGATGGCCCGTTCCGGTCCGACCGAGCTGGTTCTCCTTCGGTACCCGCACGTTGTCGTAGATGATTTCGCAATGCGATGACGCTTTGCCCCACACCGGCACGCCGCGCACGATGTTCACGCCTGGCGTGTTCTTCGGCACGATGATCTGAGTCATCTTGTCGTTCGACCCGCTCGCGTCCTTGCCGTCGGAGGTGCGGCACATGACGATGTAGAAATCGGCTGCGTGGCCGTTCGACGTGAACCACTTGTGACCGTTGATGACCCACTCATCGCCTTCGAGCACTGCGCGGGTCGTGAGCGCGCGCGGATCGGAACCGGGATTGTGCGGTTCCGTCATCGAGAACCCGGACTGCATGCGACCCTCAGTCAGCGGCTTCAGCCATTTCTCGTGCTGCTCCGGCGTACCGTATTTGACCAGGATCTTCTGATTGCCCGAGTTCGGCGCGACGACTCCGAACAACGACGCCGCTCCTGGACTGTAAGACAGCACTTCGTTCATATAAGCGTGCTGCATGAAGGTCAGCCCCATGCCACCAAACTCGCGCGGCAGGTGCGGTGCCCACAGCTTTGCCTTCTTGACGCGCTCCTGAATGTCGAGGCGCAGCTGCTTGGCCTCCTTCAGCGCTTCGTTGGGGGCGTTCGCCGAATCCGACATCCAACCCCACAGTTTGGCCTCATTGGGCAGAACGTCGCGGTTGATGATCTGCGCGGTGTTGAGCCGAATCTCGTTCACCTCGTCATCGAGCGTCGGCACTGGTTTTACGTTCATGACCATGACTTCTCCCCTCTTGTATCGCACACTATCAGATCGGCAAATCTACGCGGCGAAGGGGGCGCAACGCAATCAGGCTGCCATCATGGCAGACGAAACACCGAGAGCAACGACGCCACCGCCGCATCATCGCGTAACCCTCCGAACCCAAGGGTCCCGGGCGTCAGGCGCGCAACGATGAAGGCATCGGCAACCTCCATTTCGGCATGTCGAAGCAGCATCCCAGCCTGCAGCATCACCGCCATGCGCTCGATCAGCGCGCGGGCGGAGTACACGCCAGGCGCCTCACCGCGCAATTCATTCGCCAATTCGTCGGTCAGGCGATCAAAGGTGCGATTTGATCCGCGCGACTTGTCTAGTTCGCCGAGATATACGTCTACCGTCGTCGGCTGACGCGAGATCGCCCGCAGCAGGTCCAGGCATTGGACATTGCCACTGCCTTCCCAGATCGAGTTTACCGGTGCCTCGCGATACAGGCGCGGCATGATGCTGTCTTCCACATATCCGAGTCCGCCGAGGCATTCCGCAGCTTCGTTCACCTGTTGGGGCGCGCGCTTGCAGATCCAGTACTTCCCAAGCGCCGTCGCGATACGAAGGAACGCGGATTCAACCGGATCGTCACCCGCATCGATCGCACGCGCGACACGCATCACCATCCACAGTGCGGCTTCGCTTTCGAGGATCAAGTCGGCAACGACGTTTCGCATGAGTGGCGCATCGATGAGTCTGACGCCACCGACTTCACGCTGTCGCACATGGCTGACCGCCTGCAACACCGCGTGCCGCATGATCGCGGCCGACCCAACCATGCAGTTGAAGCGTGTCAGCGCCACCATTTGAATGATCGTCTGCACGCCGCGACCGGGTTCGCCAATACGCACAGCCAGCGCGTCGCGAAACTCGATCTCGCTCGACGCATTCGAGCGGTTACCGAGTTTGTCCTTCAGGCGCTGCAGACGAATGCCATTGCGTGTACCGTCGGGGAGCACGCGAGGCATCAGAAAGCAGGTGAGCTCACCCTGCAGCTGCGCAAGGGTCAGGAACGCATCACTCATGGGCGCCGAGCAGAACCACTTGTGACCCGTGAGACGGAATCCCTCGCCACCGTCGAGCTGTTCATTTTGTGGCGCTGCGGTACTGGTGTTGGCGCGCACGTCCGTGCCACCCTGTTTCTCGGTCATCGCCATGCCGATTGTGACCCCGCGTTTCTGCGCCTGCGGTGCGAGCACACGATCGTAGGTACGCGAGAGTATCTTTGGCTGCCAGATCGCGGCGACCGCCGGCTCCGCCCTGATCGCGGCAACGCCCGCATAGGTCATCGTCAGCGGACAGTCGGTGCCGGAGTCCGCCTGGTTGTGGAGGAACTCGAGCGCCGCGCGCACGACATGCCCACCGGGACGCGGAGATTCCCACGCCAGGCTATGTACGCCATGGGCAATTGCGGCGCCGAGGAGGCCATGATAACTCGGGTGGAACTCCACCTCGTCGATGCGATGGCCGTAGGCGTCGTGAGTGCGCAGTTCCGGCGGATGCCGATTGGCGAGGTGGCCGAGCCGACCGAGTTCGCCGCCAGTCAACGCGCCATACGCGGAGAGGATCGATTCTCCCCAGCCACCATCGAAAGCTGAGACGGCGCGAGCCAATGTCGCGTCGAGCTCAAACAGATTGCAGTCGATCAAGGGCCGCGGCTGATTGAAAACCGTGTGGGTGTCGTGGTTTGCGGACATGGTCAAGCCCCCTTTAGTACGCACCCGTTCTTTTCTGCCGGCGACGGCGCTGTGTCAATCCGCGGAAGACACCAGTTCGACGTCAGCAGTGGCGATCGTAGTCCGCACGCAGGAGGCGCTCTCGGGCGTCGAGCTTTGCCGACTCGGAGAGCGCATAGCCGCGTCTGCGCTGGTGCCGCAACGCCTCCAGCCCATCCCGAGCCACCTCGCAGGCGCGGTCCCGATCGCGGATCGTCGACGGCGTCTTTGCGGTCGGTTTAGCGGGCTTGCGTGCAAGCTCCGCCAGCGTACGTCGTTCCGCCGCCGTCGGCGCGTGGCGCTCGATCACACTGGTCGCGGATATCGGCACTGGTACGGCGTTAACACACGGTTGATCGGTGAACCACAAGAGCCCGGCCGCATCCCGACAAGCCAGCACTTCGTCGGCATTGGTCGCCGCGGCGTAAGCGAGCACGAGGATCAGTCGGCAAGCGATCGATACACGAGCCATACACATGGCAACTAGAGTGCATTCGCGGCGGGTGCGCTGCCATCAGTCATCGCCGTTGGCAACGGTGAGATATCGCCGGCGCCGTGTTACAAGGCACCTATGACTGATTTCCGTGATTTCCTGAAGCTCGAAACCGCCAGCGGCCTCCTGCTGATCGCAGCCGCATGCGCCGCAATCCTGCTCGCCAACTCCCCGGCTGGACACCTGTACGATTGGTTCTTCCATCTGCGCTTGACAGTAGCGGTCGAAGACTTCGGCATCTCCAAGCCACTGGTGCTCTGGATCAACGATGGCTTGATGGCGCTCTTCTTCTTTCTTATCGGCCTCGAGGTCAAGCGAGAGTTGATCGAAGGCGAATTGAGCTCGAAAGATCAGATCGTGTTACCAGGCGTCGCCGCCATCGGTGGGTTCGTCGTACCGGCCGCAATCTACGCCGCCATCAACGCCGACGATCCAACTGCCCTGGCCGGGTGGGCCATTCCCGCGGCGACCGACATCGCTTTCGCGCTCGGCGTGCTGTCGCTGCTTGGCGATCGTGTACCGGTCTCGCTCAAGGTCTTTCTGACCTCGCTTGCGATCTTCGACGACATCGCCGCAATCCTGATCATTGCATTGTTCTACACGCTCGATCTGTCGGCCCTGTCACTGTCGCTGGGCGCGATCGGCTATGTCGCACTGATCGTGCTCAATCGCCTTGGCGTGGTGCAGATAGCGCCTTATGCGCTGGTAGGGCTGTTCATCTGGGTCTGTGTGCTCAAGAGCGGCGTGCATGCGACCCTCGCGGGATTTGCAGTTGCACTGGCAATACCGATGCGCAGCGACAGGGAGCTGTACGAAGGTTCGCCCGTTCGCCACCTGGAGCATGCACTGCACCCCTGGGTCGCGTTCATGATCCTGCCGCTGTTCGCCTTTGCCAACGCCGGCGTTTCGTTCAGTGGCATGTCATCCGAGGCTATGCTCGGCGGCGTTCCAGTTGGCATCGCACTCGGTCTGTTTCTCGGTAAACAGACCGGCGTCATGGGCGCCGTCTGGCTCACAGTGCGCCTGGGTGCAGCGAGGTTGCCAACCGGTGCTACCTGGGGCGGCCTGTACGGCGTCGCGTTGATCACCGGCATCGGGTTCACAATGAGTCTGTTCATCGGGTCGCTGGCTTTCGAGCATGCAGCTGTCAACTACGAGGCCGAAATCCGCGCCGCTGTGCTGGCGGCCTCGCTCGCCTCAGCGGTGATGGGCTACATCATATTACGCGCCGTACTGCCACAGAGCCGCTGATATACTCGGCCCATGACATCCGCACTCGAATACCCCTATTCCGATCACCCGACACCGGGTACAACGCGGGAAGTAGCACCGGGCGTGCACTGGCTGACAATGCCCATGGGCGGCTCGCTCACCCACATCAACCTCTACCTGCTCGACGACGGCGACGGCTGGTTCGTGGTCGATACCGGCCTTGGCAACAAGGAAACGGCCGATCTCTGGCAGCAGGTTTTCCGCACCCAACTGGGCGGACGTCCCGTCAAAGGCGTCATTTGCACGCATATGCACCCGGACCACGTGGGTCAGGCGAGCGCCATCACCGATCAGTTCGAGTGCCCCCTGTACATGACCCGGGCCGAGTACTACCAGGCACGCGCCTTCGGCGGCAGCGGCCCGAGCCACCATTCGAGCTGGCTCGGGCGGAAGTTCTATGAACGTGCTGGAATGCCGCGCGACTACCTGGAGCGCATGCGGCAGATGTGGGAGTCGCGGGCGAACGAAGGCTTCACGATGCCCAGCATGCCCACCGGCTACGACCGACTGAGTGACGGCGACACGCTCACCATCGGTGGAAGCGACTGGGACATCGTGGTCGGCTCCGGCCACTCACCGGAGCATGCGTGTCTGCACAACAAGGTGCGCAAGGTGTTCATTTCCGGCGATCAGATTCTCCCGGTCATCACGTCCAACGTCAGTGTCCATCCAACCGAACCGGAAGCCAATCCGCTCAAAGACTGGATGGAAAGCCACGACAAGCTGTTGGAGAAAATTCCGCCGGACACCTTCGTATTGCCGGCGCACAACCTGCCGTTCCTCGGCGCACGCCCGCGGCTGCGGCAACTGATCAACCACCACGAAGATCGCATGCTTGCGATCGAAGAGCACTGCACCCAACCACGCGTTGCCAAAGAACTGCTGCCGGTATTGTTCAAGCGCAAACTCGATCCACGCCAGATGATGATGGCGCTTGGCGAAGCCATCGCGCACTTACATCTGCTCATGCATCGCAACCGCATCGAGCGCGTCGACGGTGAAGACGGTCAGTACCACTATCGGTCGATCGACCCCGACCTCGCGCGACGGTCGCATCCGGATCGGCACGAACAGCCGGACGACAGTCCTATGTGGGTCTGAACGGCGTTCATGCCGAAGAAACGACGACGCTGGCAACACCGCCTCGTAATCGCGAGCTACCGCGTCGTCCGCTGGGCGCAGCGCCGATTGCCACCCGGTATCCGCACCGCCATCGGCTTGCTGCTGATGGTTGCAGGCTTGCTCGGCTTCCTCCCCATCCTGGGTTTTTGGATGCTGCCGCTCGGAGTCGCAATCACCGTCAGCGACTTTCCGACGCTGCGGCGTCGAATGGAGCGCTGGTTGAACGAGACTCGCAACCGCTATCACATGGACTTGCTCAACGGCGACCGGAACAAGCCCGACAAGTCGCGCTAGCCGACGTCGAGCCGATATCGACCGCCGCCCTCGCGCTTGATGTGTCCCGCTGTCGGCGTCGCAAAGTGCGTGCCGATCACAAGCACATCACTGCCAGCGTACTTCTCGAGTAGCTCTTGCCGTGTGCGTTCGCCCTGTCCTTTGTCGAAGTCCGCCGAACTGCACCAATCCGTACGCGCCATCTGACAGGGGTGGTGGATGCAGTCTCCGGTAATCAGTGCCTCCTGACCACGCGAAGTGATGTGCACGCTGACGTGCCCCGGCGTGTGCCCCGGCGTGGGTTCGAGCACGACTTCGTCGCAGATCCGATGCGTCTGATGCACCAGATCGACGAGCCCCGCCTCCACTACTGGACGCACCGAGTCGGTCAGAATCGGTCCATAGGTCGTCTCGTCTTCGTTTGCATCCCAGTACTGCCATTCATCCTTCGCGAGCAGGTAGCGGGCGTTTGGAAACGTCGGCACCCAGCGGCCATTCACCAGCATCGTGTTCCAGCCGACATGGTCGACATGCAGATGCGTGCACAGCACGGTGTCGATCGATTCACGCGGATAACCTGCTTGCTGCAGATCGGTAAGGAAACTCGTCTGCAGATTGCTCCACGCCGGCACGTTGCGCGTCTTGTCGTTACCGATGCATGTGTCGACGATGATCCGGCGTGAACCGGTGTCCACGATGAGCGCGTGAATGCTCATGATCAGCTTGCCGTCCGCGGTCATGAAGTGAGGTTGCAGCCAACCTATTTCGCGGCAGGCCTCGGGGGTTGCATCGGGCAGGATGAACCGGGTGCCACCGGCGATCTCGAGTTCCACCACCCGGGTAATTCGCACATCGCCCACCTGCCACGTGTTCATATCGACCTCCCCAAAAATGCACAGCTTACCCGATGCCTTGCCCCTCGTAGCGGGCAGCGGCTATCTTGGCTACACGCCCTCGATTCGGTGAACAGATTCCATGGCTATTCGTGAAGTGTTCCGCACGCTCAAAGACGTCGCGACTGTGCTGGGCGCCCGCAACGAACTCAAGCCAAGGCCATTGACGACGGTGGATTCCACCGGCGCGCGCGCCGAGCACAATGCGGTGGCGTACGCGAACCGACCGGCGGTGCTGTTCGAAGGAACGACGGTCACCTGGAGCCAACTCAACGCCCGCGCCAACCGTTACGCCCACTACTTCCAGAGCATCGGGATCAAGAGCGGTGACGCGGTGAGTCTCGTCATGGAGAACCGCATCGACTTCCTCGCCACTATCATCGCCCTGCACAAACTCGGCGCGGTGGTTGCGCTCATCAACACCAACCTGCGCGGCCAGCCCCTCGTGCATTGCATCAAGGTGGCTGAATCACGGCTGTGCGTATTCGGCGAAGAAATCGCGCCGGCGATCGAAGAAGCAAAGGCGGAGCTGCCACTGGAAGAGGGTCGCGACTACGTGTTCGTGCCCGATCTCGGTAAGTCGGCGGCGCCGAACTGGGCGCGGGATCTGCATACCCAGAGCACGGGGATGAGCAGCGACAATCCCGCGACCACGGGCACCGTCACGCTCGGCAGCAATGCCTTTTACGTCTACACCTCCGGCACGACGGGTCTGCCCAAGGCCGCTGTCATGACCCAGCGGCGACTGCTGGCGACCGGCGGGGTCTCCCACAAGGTGGGTCTGCGGCTTGCGCCCACCGATCGGCTGTATCTATGTCTGCCGCTGTATCACGCGACCGGCCTCGTGGTGGGCTGGGGTGGCGTGCTCGCTGCCGGCGCATCCGCCTTCATCCGCCGCAAGTTCTCCGCTTCCCGATTCCTCGACGAAGTTCGGGAGTACAACACCAACACATTCGTGTACATCGGTGAGCTGTGCCGATATCTGCTGCAGACACCCGCACGACCCAACGACCATGACAATCCGTTGACTCGAGTGATCGGCAATGGTCTGCGTCCGGACATCTGGATGGAGTTCAAGAGTCGATTCGGCATCGAGCGCATCACCGAATTCTACGGCGCAAGCGAAGGCAACGCGGCGTTCATGAATCTGCTCAACAAGGATCGAACCATCGGTCTGACCGTGAACAAAGTGGCATTGGTCGAGTACGACGTCTATCGCGACGAGATCGTGCGCAATGCACAAGGCTTTTGTCAGCCCGTGAAGTCCGGCCAACCCGGGCTCTTGATCGCTCAGATCACCGACGATCAGGTCTTCGAGGGATACACGAATCCCGAGGCCACCGAGAAGAAGATCATTCGCAATGCGCTGGCCAAGGACGATGCCTGGTTCAACTCCGGCGATCTGATTCGTGAAGTCGATGTCGGCTTCGCCGCCCGGTTCAAGCACTACCAGTTCGTCGATCGGATTGGTGACACGTTTCGCTGGCGTTCGGAGAACGTATCCACCAACGAGGTGGGCGAAATCATCAACCGCCATCCTCAGGTCGCAATCTGCAACGTCTATGGCGTCGAGATTCCGAACGCCGACGGGCGCGCTGGCATGGCCGCGATCACCTTGGCCGATGGTGTCCACACGCTCGACATCGACGACTTCTCCGAATTCGTGAAACGGGAGCTGCCCGCATATGCGCAGCCCGTATTCGTGCGAATTCAGCGCGAACTCGATGTCACCGGCACATTCAAGATGGTGAAGGGTGATCTCAAGAAGGACGGCTACGACATCGATCGCGTCAGCGATCCGATCTACGTCATGAAACCCAGAGCGTCGGCTTATGAGCCTCTGGAGCGCGGCTTTTTCACCGAAATCCGCAGCGGCACGGCCGGCTACTGATACACCCGATCCGCCCAGATCGTGAGCCCCTGGGTCACGCTGGCGAAGTGATCGCTGTCGACGAATGTCGCCTGCGCAAAGCGTCTGCGCAGAAACGCCCGGACGATCTGCGCGCCTGCCATTCCGCCGGTCAGATACACGACATCGGGTGAACGGCCTGCACCGGCCACCACTTCATCAACCAGACCCGCAAGGTGAAGCAGGAGTCGTTCGCAGCTGGATTCCAGCTGGGACCGCGTCGCCTCTACCACGAGATCCCGGCTGATGAAGTCGAGACTCACTGGCGCGGCATTGCGGTCGCTGAGCGCGATCTTGGCCGCCTCCGCGCAGCCGACGATCCGGTAACTCTGCCGCTGCTGCTGCACGGCGACCAGGCGAGCAATGCGAAGCGGGTCGCGCGCATCGCGGACATACCTGCGCAAGTCGGTTGCCGTGCGCGCCGAGTAGAACCGCTGCTGGGCGTTGACGTCATTGGTCGCCACCGCATCGACGAAGTACGTGTTCGGAATCGGCAGCGCCGACTCGAGTAGATCGCCATAACCCAGCGCAGGCATCAGTGTCTTCAAGGCCAACAGCTGGTCGTAGTCGTTGCCGCCAATGCGCTCACCGCTGTGGCCGAGAATATCCGCGGACCGATCGAGCGAGTATCGACGCGAGGGGCCAACCCTCACCATGGAGCAGTCGGTGGTACCGCCACCGATGTCGAGCACGAGCACGCACTGCTCGGCATTCAACCGCGCTTCGTACTCCATGGCGGCCGCCATCGGTTCGAACAGGAACGTGACAGACTCGAACCCGGCCCGTGCTGCTGCGTCGGTGAGCATGTCCACCGCGCGCACATCCTCCTCGCGCCCGCCCGTGCCCTGAAAATGCACCGGCCGACCGAGGACGATCCGACCGATGGAATCGTCGACCTGCGCTTCGGCGCGCTGCTTGATATTGCTCATCATCGCGGCGACGACCGCGACGAAGCGTTCGCGCAGCTCCGAACTGAGTCCCTTGGCGCCGAGAAAGCTCTTCGGACTCTTGATGAAGTAGCCCGTATCCGGGCTTAGAAGGTAGGCAGCCAGCGCCGCACGACCGAACTGCAACGCGTCCTTCGACGCGGTCGCCAGATCGAGGGCGCGCACGTCGGGCGCGCCGCTGCCGAGCTGTGACTGCGGCTTGGGTGCATACAGCGTCGAGGGAATCTGCCTGTGCTCGCCTTCCACGGCGAGCAGGGTGGCCTCACCATCACGCAGCACGCCGATGGAACAATTCGACGTGCCATAGTCGAATCCCGCGCAGACAGTCATGGGGTGCACTTACAATCGGGCGCGGCAGTGTACTGGATCGCGGCAAAGGCTCAAGTTTGAACAACGACATTCATCGATTCACCGGGTCGGGCCCGCACGGCGAAGCGATCGAAGGCCTGCAATTGACTGCACCCAACGGCACGGTGGCGAAATTCATCGACCGCGGTGCGACCCTGACGCATCTGTTCGTCGCGGATCGAGACGGTACGCTCGACGACATCGTGCTCGGATACGATGATCCCGCGCAGTACTTCGGTCCACATCCGCACGTTGGTTGCATCGTCGGTCGCTGCGCAAACCGCATACGCGATAGCCGCATGATGGTCGATGGCGCGACATTCATGCTCGTGCCTACCCACGGGCCTCACCATCTGCATGGCGGTCCCCACGGGTTTCACACCCAACGCTGGGACATTGATGCTGATGCGATGCAGCGGAGCGTCCGTTTCACCCTCGACAGCCCCCATGGTGATCAGGGCTATCCAGGCAATGTGCACGTCACCGCCACCTACGCATTCACGGCCGACAGTGCACTGCGTCTCGAGATCGTCGCGCGGTGTGATCGAGTCACCCCGATCAATCTCACCGCCCATCACTACTTCAATCTCGCCGGAGCGACTGCCGACATCACTGATCACATGGTGTGCATCGCCGCAGACCACTATCTGCCCATGGACACCGACTTTCTGCCGACTGGCACCATCGCCCCCGTCGACGACACCATCTTCGATCTGCGTTGCGCGCGCAGACTGGGCGAGTGCCTCATCAGCAACCATCCGCAGATTCGTCTCGCGGGCGGTGGCTTCGATCACCACTTCGTGCTTGGGGGCACGGGCCTGCGGTTCTGCGCACGGGTAGACGATCCGACCAGCGGCCGGCAGATGTCGATCTTGACGGACCAGCCCGGCGTACAGTTCTACACCGGCAATTCCCTCGACACGGTCGGCAAGGGTCGGCTTCGTCAACGCGCACACGGCGGCCTGTGTCTCGAGACCCAGGCGTTTCCCAACGCCATCAACGAACCCGCGTTTCCCAGCGTGCTCGTCCACCCGGAGCTTCCCTACCGCAGTGTCACCGAATGGCGATTCGACGCAGCATCGAAAGCCCCCACTCAGTCTCGATCACCTCTACGCCGGTCCCCATCGTGATAACGACCGCGGTCGGCGTACCACTGGCCGTGGTAGCCACGACGCGCATCGTGTCGACAATGCCGATCGTGGCGCTTGCGGCCATGACCGTGGCCGCGATAGTGATGGTCATGGCGATACGCATAGTGCCGCGCATAGTGCGGTACGACGTGATACGCGTGGGCGTAGTACGGTCTCGGGTCGTGCGCCTGCGCAGCGAGTGGCAGTGCGAGTCCGGCGGTAACGGCAACAGCAGCGAGTATCATCGGTTTCATGAGCACCTCCTCGACAAGTGACGCGAACGACATTAGTGGTGCACGCGTGAACGGTGCCTGAACGATGCAGTTCAAGGATCGCTTTCTGCCGGGAATCCGTGACGGGTCGATCACCATCACATTTCGCCGATGGCGGTCGCCGCGGGTGCGCGTCGGTGGCAGCTACCGAGTTCGAGCAGACCTGGTGGTCAAGGTGCGCAGTGTGACGACCGTGACCGAACAGTCGATTTCGTCCGCGCAGGTAATGCGATCGGGGTTCGATTCGAAGCATGCGCTGCTCGCCGCGCTCGGCACATCCGGCGCGCTCTACCGCATCGCGTTCGAACTCGCATCGGCAACGCAATCGCCCGCGATCACCCAGGCCGACTCGCCACTGACCGAGCAGGATCGCGAATCGATGGCGGCAAAGTTGCGCGCCATGGACGCACGCACCGCGTCCGGCCCATGGACCACCCAAACCCTTGCGCTGATCGGCGCGCACCCGGGGCGGCGCGCTGGTGATCTTGCGCCACTCATGGATCTTGCGACCCCCGCGTTCAAGACCCGCGTGCGGCGGTTGAAAGCGC
Organism: Pseudomonadales bacterium; assembly: GCA_041738285.1. Classification (GTDB taxonomy): domain Bacteria; phylum Pseudomonadota; class Gammaproteobacteria; order Pseudomonadales; family Azotimanducaceae; genus SZUA-521. Next base: position 42,019 of record JBGSQB010000080.1, read on the forward strand.
TCGGCCTCACCCGCAGCCTGGAGACGGGTTACCGTCTGACGGATCGAGGCCGCGAAATGACGAGGCACACACGTTGACCCAGACAACCACCGTCCTGCTGCTCGACCTCGGCAACATCCTGATCGAACTCGATCCGCAGCAGACATTCGCCGCCTGGAGTTCGAGTTCTGGCGTCGCCGTGGATGCCATCCGCAGTCGATGGGACATTGACGATGCCTACCGCTTGCACGAGACGGGTCACATGGACTTCGCGGCGTACGCCGCCCACCTGCAATCGAAGCTCGGCATCCGCATGCCGCTCGATGAGTGGCGATCCGGCTGGAACGCGCTGTTCGTCGCGCCGTACGATGCGGTCCTCGAGCGTCTGCCGGCGCTCGCCTCACGCTACCGGCTGTGCTGCTTCACCAACACCAACGCCACCCATCAGGCGATCTGGGAATCGATGCTCACCACGACGCTGGCTCAGTTCGAGCGAGTCTACTCATCGCCCGTGATTGGCCTTCGCAAACCCAATCCGGAGTCGTTTACCTGGCTTGCGCATGACCTGGGTGTATCGCCGCAGAAGATCCACTTCATCGACGACATGCGGGAGAACACCGAAGGCGCGAAGATCGCAGGACTCGCCGCCACACACACCCCGCGTCTGCGCGACGTGCTCGCCGTACTCGACGCTCTGCCGTGAGTTAGCGCTGGTTGTGGTGACCGGCGAGTTCCGCCAGTCGATCCAGGAGCGGTATCACCACATCGGCATCATCGGCGGGCAAACCGAACACCAGCCGATTGAATCCTGCCGCGACCAGTTCCTCGATGGCGCCGTGACTCGGCGGCACCCCGAACACGCTCAGGTCCGGCTTACCTTGCCGGTTCGCGCGGTGCCAGGCTTCGCGGGTTTCGCGCACGCCAACCGCATAGTCGATGCCGCCCTGAGCCTCGCGACGCTTGGCGTTCTGATAGATCGGCATCCAACCGTCGCCGTACTCGGCAATCCGCGCATAGGTCCAGCGCGACGATGCGCCAAGCAGGATGAGCGGGCCCCCGACCTGGGCAGGTTTCGGGTAGGACCAGATGGGATCGAAGTTGACGTGTTCGCCGTGGAACTCCGGCGCTTCCTCAGACCAGATCTGTTTCATCGCCAGCACGCGTTCCCGCAGGATCGCCCAGCGCGCCTTGAAGGGTGTGCCGTGGTTGGCCATCTCTTCAACGTTCCAGCCGGCCCCAACGCCGAGGATGACGCGTCCCCCGGACAAGAGGTCGAGGGATGCGACCTGCTTGGCCATGACGATGGGATCGCGCTGGGTGACGAGACAAATGCCCGTCGCGAGCTTGATCGATTTGGTGGCGATTGCCGCTGCGGTGAGCGCAACGAATGGATCGTATGTCCGCGTGTACTCTCGGGGGAGGTCATCACCACCCGGCCAGGGCGTGACCCGACTGGTCGGGATATGCGTGTGTTCAGGGAAGAACACCGACTCGAATCCACGCGCCTCGGCCTCCGCCGCCAGCACATGCGGCGCGATCGCGTAATCGGTCGGGAACATCAGTACGCCGAAGTCGGTCATCGATGCCTCTGCTCAATCGGGATTCAGATCTGGAATTTGGAGAACAACACGTCCTTGTAGTTTTCGTACGCCGGCCATTGCGGCTCGGTGAGCACCGCCTTCATGCCGGTATCCATGGTCTTTTCCAGCCGCCGGGTCTTGGTCTTGATGACTCGATCCAGATTGGGCGGCGAGCGCCGGATTTCCTGCGCGATCATGCTCATCCGATTGGTGATGAACTCACCGACGATGCGGCGGAACTCCGGTTGCTGGGCTTCGTCGAGGCCGATATCGATCGCCGCCTTGATCACCTCGGGTGCCATCCACGGTGGCAGCGGCTGGGCCGCTTCTTCCGCATGCGCACTGAACGGAATCAACGTGATGATCGCAAGGGCCGCTATTCTGCAGGCCCAGACTGGAAAACCCATGACCATCGATCCCTGGTGAACTTGGCACAAGCCTAGTGTCGCGCCCCCGAAGTTTCTATCGATTTCACGAGTTGCGCGCGCGGCGCACAATGCATCGGCCAACTCAGTCATCCGGACCGTCTGTCGATGAGTAAGCTACCGATCACCGCAAACGATGTCGCCGCCGAGGTCTGGTATCCCGGCACCGACCGCGAGATCCATGGCCGCGCGCTGTGCGACGTCGGCGGCAAAGCCAGAATCGGGGTTGGCCTTCTGGAACTACCGCCTGGATCTGATACGGGGCCAGCCCACTACCACACCCTGGAAGAAGAACACCTGTTCGTGATCGAGGGTCGGGCGACGCTTCATCTCGGTCCGCAAACCCATCCTCTGCAGGCGGGTTCTTACGTCTGCTTTCCTGCGGGGCAGCCGCTGTGCCACTACATTCGCAACGACAGCGACGCCGTGTTGCGGTATCTCATGATTGGCGAGCGGATCGAAGCGGACGTCGTCGTTTACCAGCGCTGATCACGCGATCGCTACCGCGCGGCGTGGTTGCGGGGGCTTGTAGGGTGTCGCAACAGTTACTGGCTACGCGGTGGGAGCGGCCGCCGTAGGAGCGGGCTTGGGGGGTGTCGTAAAAGTCATCGAAGCTTTTGTGGGAGCGCCCTTGGGCGCGAACAGACTCAAGCAAATCAACGAGTTATTCGCGGCGGTGCGCCGCTGCGCCAAGCCCGCTCCCACAAACGCGGCTTACAGCACCTGGTTCTGGAAGCTCTCGAGGTGTCGGTGCACCTTGCGAATGTAGCGCCGACCGGCCTGCTGGAACTCTTCGCTTTCCCGGTGATTGCGTAGGCCGACGTTGTACGCCGACAACGCGCAGCGCTCATCGCCACAGACATCCCGCAGGTAGGCCAGGATCTGGGCGCCACAGTAGATGTTCTCGGCTGGATCGAGCAGGGTGGTCGCCCCACAGAAGGATTGCCAGAAGGGTTGCACCTGGGCCGGGCCGATGGCCCCGGCGTGGGACACCACGTCCGTGCGGAACGAACTCTCCGTGAATACGACACTGGCCAGTAATTCGGGATTCAATTCATGACGCTGGGACGCTTCCAGAATCCAGCCGGAGAACTCGTCCGCGACGCGGGCCTGGACCCGGAACACGCGCTGCAGGCGGTCGGCAAAGCCAGCGACCTCATCCCGCCAAGGCGATATGGCACCGGCAGCCGGCACGGCAAAGGCGCTGCGCACCATTACCTGCTGATTGACCACCGCCGACACCGTCAGCGTAGCCAGCACCACCGCACCAAGAACCAGTCCTTGAAGCCGCACCAGAAACGGTACCGGTCGGCCGCCGAACCAGGCCTTCAGATTCCTCTTCACCATGCTCGAACCCTCAAGCTGGGCGCATTCTATATGCACCGCGTCACACTCTTAAACCCCGATGCTAGGGTTGTGTTTCGGTCTGGGCTGTGCCCTGCATGTAATCTGATTGGCAGAAGTTAACGAGCACTCACGCCCTGTGCCTTAAAAAACAGGACCCACTGACGGCCACCCGGGCGCGCTGTGCATAAGCTCATATCGAATCGATCTAACGCAATTCCGTGTTCTTTTGTGCAGTGCGCAATAAATCAGCGGCCATGGAGCGCTAGATGCCGCGCTCTCGCAGGGTGCGGTCGAAGCGCTCGAGGGTTGCCATCACTCGACCGTAGACGGAAGGCCCGGGATAGCGGCCATCCCCATCGAGGGTGCCGACCTCGGTGCCGGTGAAGATCTCGATCGCCTGCTCCACCCGCTCCACGGTGTACAGATGAAAGCGCCCCTCCGCCACCGCGTCGCGGACCTCGTCCCGGACCACGAGGTTCACCGCATTGGCCGCCGGCAACACCACCCCTTGCGTGCCGGTCAGCCCACCGGTGGATACACAGGCCGAGTAGAACCCCTCGACCTTGTGGTGCACTCCGCCGATGACCTGGGCGTCACCGAGCTGGTTGATCGACCCGGTAATCGCGAGATCCTGCCGGATCGGCATGTCCGCAAGCTCCGAGATGATGGCGATGAACTCGGCCATCGACGCACTGTCGCCCTCGACGCCCCCATACATCTGCTCGAAGGTGACGCTGCAATCGAAGGACAGCGGGAATCCATGGGCGAAACGCCGCATCAGAATGCCTTGCAGCACCATCGAGCCCTTCTGCTGAATCGGGCCGCTCATCGCCACCAGCCGTTCGATGTTGATCACACCGCGCCGGCCGATCGATGCGCGCGCCGTGATCCTGGCAGGACTGCCGAACGCATGATCGCCCAGGTGCTGCACGGTCAGACCATTGATCTGCCCCACTTCGAGTCCCTGGGTCTCGATCAGAATGACCCCGTCTTCGATGGCCCGCTGCACACGCTGTTCGATCTGGCCGTTACGGCGACGGCGCGTATCTACCGCGTCGCGCACGTGTTGCACCGTGATGGCGGCGCCCGGGGCGATTTTGGAAGCCTCGATCAGCACGTCGGCCACCAGCTCGAATCGGGACGACAGGCGCTCGCGGTGTTCGGCCCAGCGCGTTGCCATACCGAGTAGATACCCGATCGCCTCACTGTCGGTCCTGATGCCGTGCGCATCGGCGACGGCACGGATCAGGCCCGCATAGCAGGCGATGTTCTCCGCGGTCGCATCGGCGCTCGGTTCGATCTCAGCTTTCACTTTGAAATACAGCTGAAACTCTGGATCCTGAGCGAAGAACGCGTAGTACCACTGGGGCGCGCCGACGATCACGACATTCAAGTCAAGCGGCACCGGCACGGGTTTTGGCGCGCCAGCCAGGGGCGGCGAGCCAGCCCTGTAAAACTCCTCGATTCGGATTTCACCGTCACGCAACGCGCCTTTCAGGAAGGCCCATAGGAAAGGCTGCGCCACCAGCGCCTCGGCCCGCAGGATGAGCACACCGCCGTTGGCCCGGTGCAACGCACCGGCACGAATGAGAGTCGCATCGGTATCCAGACCCCCGCCCTGCAACTGCCGGTACTCGATGAACCCGAACAGGTTCTCGTAGGTCGGGTTGTGTTCACAAACGACTGCCGGATGCGTCTCGCGGCTGCGATCGACCAGCAGATTCACGCCATAGCGTCGCGATGCCCGCTCACTGCGGGGCTCGACCACCCCCGATTCGCCACCGAGAAACATTTCGTGGTGATCGATGACGTCGGCGTGAAACCGTTTCAGCCATTCCTCGACGTCGGCAAGCTGTCTGAATTCATCATGGATACTCGCCATCAAACCTTCGACCGCACGCGCCGCCACGTCGCGGTTCAGCGATTTCACCGTTTCGAAGAACTGGCGCTGAAAGCGCGCAGCGTCGCGATTGATCTCCGCCACCTGTTCGGAGATCCGCCGCCCGTGCTCTTCCAACTCACGTCGCCGTTCCGCCGCCACGGTGTTGAGCGGCACCGGATTTCCATCTTCGCCAAGCGCCGCGATCATGGCGCCCTGGGGTGAGTGAATGATCATCAGTCCCACGCCCTGCGCGCTCTCTTCGAGCGCCTGCATGCGACCCTGCAGTTCCGACTCACCGTCGCCGCGCAGGGTCTGCAATTGACGCTGATAAGCCTCTCCACCGAACGCGCTCGCCAGTTCCCGCGCCAGAGCCGGCAGCAACTGCTCGACGGCACGCTGCAGCTGACGACCGCGCCCTCGTGCCAACCGTATCGGTCGCGGTGTGGATGGCGCGTCGAAGTCGAACACGTACACCCAGTCTTCCGATGGCGGCCGCCGCGCCGCCC
>JBGSQB010000085.1:0-5427 GCA_041738285.1 Pseudomonadales bacterium
AGCGCTGGTCCGTGCCGCGCGCTTCGGTGACGGCTGGCTGCCGATGGGTGGCAAACCGCACGAGCTACGCGCGGCGGTCGATGACTATCGAAAGCTGACGGATTCGTTGGGCCGCGAACCGGGCACTGTCACGGTGATGACAGCGTTCGATCCGACGGATGCGGTAAATGCGCGCGCGCGCATTGAAGCGTATGCAAAGGCTGGCGTGTCGCGACTGGTTTGCGCGATGCGCTATACGGATGTGACTGGGTACGAAGATCGCCTGCGGGCGCTGGCAGCACTGCTGTAACTGCAGTCACTTTCGTTCGACTGTTTCGATCGGTGCGCCCGATTTCTTCCAGAGCGCGAATCCACCCCCGATGTGACTGACCCGTGGCAGACCCATGCGCTGTACGGTCTGGGTGGCGAGCGCCGAACGCCACCCACTCTGGCAGTAGAAGACGAGGCGTTTTCCGGACGAGAACACGTCCTTGTGATACGGGCTGTCGGGGTCGACCCAGAACTCGAGCATGCCGCGCGTTGCGTGGAACGCGCCCGGGATCTTGCCTTCCCGCTCCAGTTCGCGCGGGTCGCGCAGATCGACGAACACGGTATCGGCATCGTCGAGCAGCGCGCGTGCGGCGGAATGTTCGAGGGTCTCGATCTCGCGCTCGGCCGCCTCGATGAGCGCTTTGTAGCCGACGTTGAGTTTCATGCGTTATCTCCTTCTGTACGAACCGGCAGCCCGGCATTGCGTGGCTCTGGCACGTAATAGTTGACCACGGCGCCGCCGACAATCAAGAACGCGATCGACACGACAAACACCGACTGGTAGCCGAGGGCAGTGGCGAGCAGACCGCCCAATAGCGGGCCGACTGTGCCGGCGGCTTCGGAGGCGGTATTGGCGATCGCAATCCGCGCGGGCAGATCGTCGCGGCTGCCGAACTCGAGAGTGAGATTCGCGCTCGCGTTCTGAAAGCCCTGGATCGCGGCGCCAATGGTCGCGAACACGACCGCCGACAGCCACAGACTGTGGTCGACGAACATGAGCAGGATCGTCGCCGCGACCCATAGTGCAATCGACAGCAGAAACGTCAGCCGGAATCCGCGGCGATCACCGAGCGCACCCCATGCCAGATTCGAAACCGTGGCCGACAGCGTGAACGCCATCGTCAGGACGCCGAGCGTGCTGCCATCGAGGCCGAGGGATTGCCCCGCATAGAGGATGTAGAACGGCACCGCGAGACGCCCCGTAGTCGCGAGCGCGCGCGCGGATACATAGCGCGTGAACGCGGGGTCCGCGCGCAGCAGCGGTAACACGTCGCGCAGGCTCTGTCCGAAACCCTGTTTGGCGCGGCGCGTTGGCGGTTCGGGTTCGACCACGGGAATGAGACACAAAAGGCCAATGGTCGTGAGGACGAATGCGAGCACGAACGTCCATGAATAGCCGGCAGCCGTAGGATCTGCTCCGAGAAGCCACTTGCCGGCCACCCAGGCGACGGCGGCCGAGATGATTCCCGCGAGAAAGTTGCGAAGGCCGGTCAGACGTCCGCGCTTGTTGACCGGGATCACCTTCGACATGAGGAAGTTGAAGATCACGCCCTGCATACCGGAAAAGAGACCCAGGAGCGCGAGAAACACCATGATCGCGATCAACGCGGCCTGCGCTTCGAACAGGAGTCCGGCCAGTCCGATGCACAGCACCATGGCGCGCATCGCTCCGCCAGTGACGAATCCCACCGGCAACACCCGCGCCCGATGGCCGATCAGGTTGGCGCCGATCAGTGGCGTGATCATCATGCCGGCGGCCTGCAGCGACAGCGCGATTCCTACGGCGATGTCAGAACCCCCCGACAACATCAACAGGTAAGCTGGCATGAAGGTCGGTGCGTTGAGCAGCCGGAACCCGGTCTGACCGAGCATGCCGTGCACGAGCTGAGCCGCGAAGTTGCGCGACAGATGTCTGCGCACCTCGATCTGGTAGCGCCGTTCCGCGCGGCGGGCGTCGGCATTGGTTTCAGGGATCGCCATCAGTAATTGACGCCCAGGGTCAGCGATGGCGGGGCGCCGTCACCCAGCGGGGCATGTGTCAGCACCTCCGTGCGCATTAGTAAGTTAATAAAAATCATATGGTTACATGCCTTTCGTCCGAGTTGGCATGGAATCTGAACGTTCTTTCGCGAATCAGTTGCGAGACGATCGTGCATGACAGACGCCACGATGCCGTATCCGGGTCAGTTCGAAACGCCGCCTGACCCGTTGTTCGTTGCGATCCCCCGGGAAGAGATCATCGCCGCCATGGGTCGGCGGGGCGATGAGCGTGCCTTGAATGAGGTGTGTCTCGCGGTCGCGATCGTCGCCGAGGCCGTGCAAGCAGCCTGGCACGCCACCCTGTGAACTAGTGTAGTGCGCCGCAATCAATGGCGCTTTCAGCGCGACCTGGCAGGGCGATGGCAAGGCGCGCGCCGCAGCCCATATCAAGGATATTGGCAAGGTGTGAAACGCAGCCATCGCCCTGCAAGGTCGTGCCCTACGGGAACTCGCCCAAACGCGCTGGACTGCGTTGCGTCCCTTGGCAATATGCTCGATATTCCCTGCGGGACGCGTCTTGTCCGACTCGTTTGGGCGAGTTCTGAAAGTGCCATTGATTGCGGCGCACTACACTAGCGACCCGTCCAACGCGGCGGTCGCTTGTCGGCGAACGCGCGCGGTCCCTCGATGAAGTCCGCACCGCTCACCATGGCCTTCACGGTCGGATAGTCCGCCTTCATGGCCACCTCGAGATCGGCGTGATCCAGGCCGTGGTAAACGACGTCCTTGCTGGCGCGAATCGACAGTGGCGCACATTGGAGGATCTCATCGGCCCAGCGTCGCGCGCTCGCCATGAGGTCGGCTTGGGGTACCACTTCATTGACGAAGCCGAGCTGCCGACCCGCTTCGGCGCCGACCCGGCGTCCGGTGAGAATCATGCCGAGCGCCTGCTTGGTGCCGATTTGGCGGGGCAGGCGGTGCAGACCACCCGCGAGTGCCGCAAGTCCAACGCGCGGCTCGGGCAAGGCGAACAGTGCGTTATCAGAGGCGATGATCAGATCGCAGGCGAGCGCGATTTCGAAACCGCCGCCCATTGCCACGCCGTTCACTGCGGCGATGACCGGTTTCGTCAGATCGAAGCGCGAGGTGAGGCCACCGAAGCCGGCGGGCATTGGCACGCGCTTGCCGCCTTCGGCCTGATAGCGCAGATCGTTGCCGGCGCTGAAAGCGCGTTCGCCGCGGCCGGTGATGATGGCGACCCAAGCATCGTCGTCGGCCGCGAACTGGTCGAACACAACACCCAGCTCGGCGTTGGCGGGCGGGTGCAGCGCGTTCATTCGGTCCGGGCGTTCGATCGTCACGATGGTGACGTGTCCCTGTTTTTCGACGGAGCAGAATTCGGTCATTGGCGTGCCCTCATTGTGGTGGCGTAACTATAAGTGATCGGTGCGGTTGAAAGCGGTGAGCACCGGCTCGGGGTGCAGCAACATATGCGTGATTCCGCAGTTGGACGCGTTGTAGTCGCGCCAACGCCCGGGATCTGCGTGCAGCAGCGCAGCCAATGCAATTGCGGTGGCAGCACCGTGGGTGACGACGGCAACGTGGTCATCCGTGCCATGACGGCTGGCGATGCGGTTGAGCGCTGCGACCATGCGACCGGCGACAGCGTTGAGCGAATCGCCGCCCGCGGCGGCGTAGTCGCGATCGTTGCCGATACGGGTGAAGAAATCGAGATCTTCGTGCAGCACTCGAAACGGTGTGTCTTCGAGCTCGCCGATTCCGTATTCGCGCAGATCGTCATCGATGATCACATCGCGACCGCCATGCATCGCAATCTGCGCGGCGGTGTGACGGCAACGTTGCAGGGGACTCGAATAGATGGCGGCGAGCGCTGGAAACTGGCGCGCAAGGTGCTCGCCAGTGCGTTGTGCTTGCCGGCGACCAATCGCGGTGAGCGGACTGTCGGTGGCGCCGTGCCAGCGCCCATCGACGTTTGCCCGAATCTGTCCGTGACGAACGATGATCAGGGTCGGCGCGGTCATCATGCGGTGCCTTCGACGGTGGCCGCGCCATCGACGACCAGGCAACCGACGAGATCGCCCTCGACATTGACGGCGGTGCGAAAGGTGTCGAGTGGTCGTTCGACGAGCAGCAGAATGCCGATTGCTTCCAGTGGAATGCCCACCGACAGCATCACCATCTGCATACCGGCCATCGATCCGGAAGGCACACCGGGCGCACCGATCGACGACAACATGGCCATGAGAAAGACGGTCACCATGCCAACTGTGCCGAGTTCGATGCCGAACAGATGCGCGAGAAAGACAGCTGCGATTCCCTCGAACAGCGCCGTGCCGTCCATGTTCATGGTGGCGCCGAGCGGCAGGACGAAGCTCGAGGTGCTTGCATCCACGCCGAGCTCGTTTTCGGCGGCGTGCATCGACACCGGCAGCGTTGCCGAACTCGATGACGTTGTGAATGCAACCAGCAGCGGTCGACTGATGGCTTGGGCCAAGGTCCATGGCCGGATGCCGGTTGCGATCATCGCGATGGCGGGCAGCACGATCAATCCGTGCACCGCGGTGGCGCCGAACACTACGAGCGCGAATTCGAGCAGCTGAGTCACGAGAGCCGAATCGGCTGTCTTGGTCAGTTCAAAGATGATCGCCAGCACGCCGATCGGCATCAGATTCACAATCCAGCCCGTGACCCGATAGACGACGCGGGTGATCTCGTGAATTGCGCGCGGAACCGAACTGCCACTCGGCAGTACGAACAGAGCAGCAATGCCGAGTAGCAGCGCGTTGGTCACGATCCCGAGGATGTTGAGATCACCAATTGCCTTGATCGGGTTGACGAGCGCCTGGCCGAGGAGCGCTTCTATGAGTCCGAGCACCGAAGCATCCTGGAGTTCGATGAGCGTTGCCGTCGGCATATTTGCCGATCGCGGCAGTGGCGGCGAATCGGTCCACGGATGGATGAAGGAGACAACGAAGAGGCCGATGGCGATGGCGATGCTGGTGGTGAGGAGATAGTAGAGAATCGTGCGTGTGCCGAGCGTGCGGAATCGACGCGCGTCCGCCAGGTGCAGGATGCCGGACAACAGCGAAATGAAAATGAGCGGCCCGATGACGAGCTTCAACGCGGCGAGGAACACGAACTTCAGGAGGTGCGCAGTGTCGTCCAGCGCGGGTCCGGGGAACAGCGTGGCGAGCACGACACCCAGCAGCGCGGCGACGAGTACGGCCCAAGTGAGATGGCGGTGCAACCGGGCCGCCTAACCGATCGCAATCAGACGTAGATATCGATCACCGTGCCCAATCGTGCGCGCGGCCGTCGGGGTTTGCGCCATGGGTTGGCTGCGAGCGACGATTGGCGCGACGGCGCGGCGCCGAACCAACGTCGGTCGAGTCCGCT
>JBGSQB010000125.1:0-27128 GCA_041738285.1 Pseudomonadales bacterium
CGCAGCGGACGCGTTTGCGCGCAGTGGAGCAAGCACATTCATGCCGGAGCTCGATCCCAATGACCGCAACGTGCGGGTATTCAACCTGATTGAGCTGGATGAGATCTTTCGCGATCTGATCATGCACCCCGTGGCGCTCGACTGGGTCCGCATGGTCCTCGGTGAGCACTACATGATCTCCAACTTCACCGCCAACATCGCGCTACCTGGCAGCCGCAGCATGGCCCTGCACTCTGACCAAGCGTTGGTCGCACCAGAACCATGGATCGCAGCGTGGTCGATGAACATCATCTGGTGCCTAGATGATGTGTACGAAGCCAATGGTGCGACCCGTTACCTACCCGGCAGCCATCGGTTCCAGACCGCTGCGGAGTTGCCTGCGAATCCAGTTCGACAGACCGTTGCATTCGAGGCAACGGCCGGCTCGATTCTCGTCATGGACGGACGTGTCTGGCATACATCCGGCGCCAACGTCACGCAGGACGACGAGCGAGCGCTGCTGTTTGGCTACTACAGCACGGACTTCGTGCGCCCGCAGGTGAACTGGAACGCGTTGCTGTCGACGGCGACCCAGGCGCAAGTGTCGAGCGAACTGCATCGGCGATTGGGACTTGGTCCCATCGCCAACGTCCGCGTGGCTGCCGAGGTGCTGGCGCGAAGCCGCGGGCGAGACTAAGGGTCATGCAGGAGTTACCAATTCAAGCATTGCCGCCCGCGACCCACGACTTCGATCAGGCGCTGGCGGATCTGCGTGAGTTCGGGCTGTGCGTCATGCCCGATGCGTTGGATACCGCGACGCTGCAGCGAGCGCACGATGCGTTGTACCGCGCGGCCGATGACGACCGGACGCGGCGTCGCGAAGTCAAAGGCTTTGCGCTGGATCGAAACGAACACAATCAGCGGGTCTGGAACTTGTTGAACCGCGACCGTGTCTTCAGCGATCTTGCTGAACACCCGCTGGCACTTCGTTTCGTGCGCGAGACGCTTGGCTGGCCAGCACTGTTGAGCAACATTTCCGGGAACATCACCGACCCCGGCGCGACGAAAGGCGTTCTGCACGCCGACCAGGTGTTCGTACCGCAGCCGTGGCCCGCCAAACCGCAAGGCATCAACGTGGCGTGGTGCCTCGATGACTTCACGGCGGAGAATGGCGCAACCGAGGTCGTCGTCGGCAGTCATCGCCTGCACCGGATGCCAACCCAGCAGGACGCAGATGTTGCCATGGTGCCTGTGGTTGCACCGGCCGGCAGCCTGATCGCATTCGAGAGCCGGCTCTGGCACCGCAGTGGCGCCAACACGACGAACAACGTCAGGCGCGCGGCGGTGTTTCCGTTCTACACCACACCGATCTATCGAACCCAGGAGAACTGGTTTCTGTCGCTCGAACCGAGCTTCGCCCGCTATGCATCGGCAACGATGCAGACGCTGCTCGCGTACAAGTCCGAGGGATTCGGCCTCGTATACGGCGAGTCACCACGTTAGAGCCCGCCGGGTCTGCCGAAACCGATCCAGCGTTGCGTACGCACCTGTGCGCGATTAGGGTGGCGCCAGTTCTGAAGCAGGAATTGCCCGTGCAGACATGCGCGCCGCGTTGTTTCACGAAGCTGATGCTCGCGTGCGTCCTGGTGATGACGCTCATTGAGTGGAGTGCGCTGGCAGCACCTTCGCTGGACGATGCACGTGCCGCTGTCGCCCGAGCAACGCTCGAGCCTGCGGCGCGCCAGGCAGCCGAGGCGAATATCGATGCCGCTTTCGAGGCAGATCGAGCTGCGGCAGCACTTGCGGAGCGGGTCAGTGCCCTGCGGACGGAGTCTGCACAGGAGCCTGAGCGCGTCGCCCGCCTGGAATCCGCGCTGGCGGTCGATCCGGAGCAAGCGTTTCTCACCTGGGTCAAGCGCCTGCCGACGGATGCCGACGGTGAAACGCTCGAAGGGCTGTTGCAGCAGGAGCGCCGCACGGCCGTCGAAGTGCAGGCGCAGATCGATGCCGTGAATGCGGATCTCTCACTTGCCCTGGCGCGGCCGGCGCAGGCGGCTTCAGACATCGGTGTCTTGCGGCGGCGCATCGAAGAACTGTCGGTCGCGATGTCGAGTCAGGACGACGAGGCTGGCGTACTCAGCCAGACGCGCCGGCTGGCGCGAGCCAGTGAGGTGCGTCTTGCTCAGGTGGAGCTCGAACTGCGCGCCATGGAGCAGGACAACGCATCCGCGCGCCAGCGGGTGCTCGAGCTTACTTTGCGCGAACTGCGCCATCGCATTGGATTGAGTCAGCGCCGCGTCGAAGAGCTGCAACAGCGCATCGCGAACCTGTGGCGCTCGGAAATCGACACACGCATGCGCGACCTTGCCGAGCGCGAACATTCGCTGACGGGTTCTCCCCGCGTCGTCGCGTTGGCGGCCGCGGAAAACGCAGCCGTTGGTGCCGAGCTGATCGAGAACCACGAGCAACTCGCCCGCGAGCGACGAACGCTCACCAGTATCGAAGAAGAACGCGACTACGTGACCGAAGCGCTGCGCGATAGCCGCACGCGGCTGGAGCTGGGAGGCGCCAACGAGCGTGTGGGTCGTTGGCTGTGGGGCGAACGGCGTCGCCTCGAGCCATTGGCGCGATTGCGCCATGCGATCGACACCACGCGCATCACATTGGCGGATCTGCGTCTGCGAATGGTAACGATCAGCGACCAGCAGGAGCAGCTTTCCAACATCCCGCGCGCGTTGCTCGCGCTTCTCGAGGCCAGCGAGGCGGGTGCCGATGACGAGCAGAGCGATGCCGGTGCAGAGGAACTGCTGCCGCCGCTGCTGCGCGAGCGTGTGGAATTGCTGGCGATGTTGCGTCCACTGTTGGAGCGACGTATCGCCGCGCTCGAGCAGAGCGAGATTGCGCTGCGGGATCGGCTAGCGGCCACAGAGGATCTTCAGCGGCTGCTCGATCGCCATCTGCTGTGGCTACCCAGCCACAGCATGGTGGATGGACAGTGGCTGTCGCGTGTCCCGGATGGGATTTTAGATCTGGTGAAACCGTCGCGTTTCGCAACGACGTTCGAGTTGGCTGCACGCAGCGTCGTTGAACGACCCGCGATGTGGTTCGCGGTCCTTGTGTTGCTGCTCGTTCTGGTCGGGCTTCGGATGCGCGCACCGGCGCGCATTGCCTCGTATGCAAGTGCGGCACGTGGCGATGATTTCGTCGCAACGATCGCGGCGCTTTTGTGGACTCTTATCGGTGCATTGCCGGGCCCGGTGGCTTTGGGCTTGATCGGGCTGTTGCTTCAGCAGTTGGGTACGCCTGGTCGGTTCAGCGATTCCCTGGGTGTTGCATGTGTCGCGCTGATTGCACCGCTGGCAGCCGTTCAGCTGATGCGTTGGACCATACGCGATCAGGGTCTGGCGGATGCGCACTTCGGTTGGATGCAACAACGTCGCCGGGCGCTCGGCCGTTGGCTGCCCTTCGCCGCGCTCAGCGTGTTGCCAATGTACTTCGTGGCAGAGCTTGCGTTCGCCCGCCGCGGCGACCTCGCCATCGATGTGCACGCGCGATTGGCCATCGTCGTTGCGGCTGCGGCAGCGGCGTGGGCATTCTGGCATCTGCTTTCACCAGGCACGGTCTGGGTCGAACGCAGCGCCGTTGTTCAAGTATCTACTTCGCGTTTCGTTCTTCGGCTTCTCATTCCGCTCTTACTGCTGGCCAGCGCCGGACTTTCCATGGCGGGCTACATCTCCTCTGCGGACGCGCTGATGCAGGCGCTACTGGCAAGCGTCGGGTTGATCATTGTGCTGAGCGTCGGCTTGGCCGTGCTGACGCGCTGGTTGCTGGTCGGCGAGCGGCGCCTTGCCCGGCGCCGATTCGAAGTGCAACAGGCGACCGCGCCAGACGCAACGGCAGGTGGCGGCGAAGCCTTCGTTACCGCTGACGCCACCGACTTGAGCCTCGCGCAGGTGAGTGCCCAGACCACGCGGTTGCTGCGGGCGCTTCGCGCCGGTGCGCTGGTGCTCGGCTTGCTTTGGGTGTGGGTAGATGTGCTACCGGCCGTTTATCGGCTCGATGAAATCGCGGTATGGCATTTCAGCGAAACCAATGCCGAGGGGCTGAACGTCGAGCAACCGGTGACGCTGGCAGCGATGTTGCTGGGTGCGTTTGCGCTGATCGTCACGATCGTTGCCTCGCGCAACCTGCCCGGCTTGATCGAGATCGGACTGCTGTCTCGGGCAGGCATGGACGCTGCATCGCGCTATGCGGTAACCAGCCTGCTGCGCTACGGCATCGTGATCGGTGGAACGCTCATTGGTCTGGGCCTACTGGGCATGCGCTGGTCACAATTGCAGTGGATGGCCGCAGCGCTCACAGTTGGGCTCGGCTTTGGTCTGCAGGAGATCTTCGCCAACTAAGTCTCGGGCATCATCTTGCTGTTCGAACGACCGTTCCGGGTAGGCGATGTCATCACGGTGGGCGACATGACCGGCCGCGTCACCCGCATTCGCACGCGCGCCACCACGATTCTCGATTTCGACAACAAGGAAATCGTGATGCCGAACAAGACGTTCATCACTGGTCATCTCACCAACTGGGCGTTGAGCGACACCACGACGCGCGTGATTGTCAAAGTCGGCGTTGCGTACGGCTCCGATCCAACCCAGGTGCGCAAGCTCCTCTTGCAGGCGGCCGCCGAAGACAGTCGGGTGGTGCGGGAACCGGCGCCAACGTGCTGGTTTCTGGCGTTCGGTGACAGCTCACTCGATTTCGAACTGCGCGTGTTCGTCGGTACGTTCAGTGATCGACTGGAAGCCCAGAACGGTTTGAATACGCGCATCAATGAACTGTTTGCCGAGCATCACATCGAAATCGCGTTCCCGCAGCTGGATCTGCACGTAATCGATGTGCCGCCGCCAAGCGGTTCATGAAAACGATCAGAGCCCTCGCAGCACCGCATTGGATCTGAACGGCACTGTTGCGTGAGCAGCTAAAGCTGATCACCAGTGCCGTTGCCGACCCGTTCGATGTTGGTCTTGTCGGAAACGATGCGGCGTCGCCGGCGGTTTCAACCGGCCCGCGGAAGGGGACCTAGGGGCTGACGAGGCGCAATGGGTCATTGCGGTTCCTCAAGTGCAACGACGACTGCGATGGAATACCTCGGCCGTTGGCCGATGCCAAGCCTGCAGCGGATTCCGCGCTGTGCCCGAGCCCAGCGCACAATACCGTCAAGGATGATGGTTTTTCTCGGCCACATGAATCAGGATCCCTGTGCGACCGTAAGCATCATCGAGAGGATTCATGACGGAAGTGACTGCGGTGCCGGATGCAACCTGGCGCGTGCGGCTGGCGTTTGCGTTTGGTCAGATTCCGGAGGGTGTGCAGAGCACAGCATTCGGGTTCTTCCTACTTTTTTTCTACAACCAGGTGCTGGGCGTTTCAGGATTCATGGCCAGCACGGCAATCGTTGTCGCCCTGGTAGTAGACGCGGTCGTCGACCCGATCGTTGGCTCGTTATCTGATCGGTCCCAGAGCCGGTGGGGTCGCCGCCATCCCTATATGTATGGCGCGGCGATACCGTTCGCGCTGTGCTTTTACCTGCTGTTTGCGCCTCCCGCTGGCCTGAGTGAGTTCGGCCTGTTCCTCTGGCTGTTGTCGTTCTCCATTCTCACGCGCATTACGCAGTCGTTCTATTCCATCCCGCACACGGCGCTGACGGCCGAATTGGCCACCGGCTATGACGAACGCACGATGTTGTCCGCGCTGCGCTCGCTGTTCGGGTCGGTCGGTACGTTGCTGGTTTTTCTGCTCGGTCTGCAGGGCTACTTTCGCGGCACCGAACTGCACCCCAACGGGCAGCTCAATCCCGCGGCATACCCGGAGTTCGGTGCTGCGTTCGCGATCATCATCGTGGTCGGGGTGTGGATCACTGCGCTCGGTACGCACGATCAGATTCCGAAGCTACCCCGGGCTCGCGCCACGACCGAGCGATTTCGCGTGCTGGATGTGCTGAAGGAGGCGGGTCAGGCGTTCGCGCTGCGTCCATTCAGAGTCATGGTGACCACGAGCGTACTGTGGGGCATGACCATGGGCATGGTGACTGCCCTGTCACTGTACCTCGGCACGCTCTACTTCCAATTTACGATCGTGCAGATCAGTTGGAGTTTTCCCGCATCGGTTGCGGGTGGATTCATCGGCGCGGCGCTTGCCACACCACTGGCGCGGGTGTTTCAGGAGAAGAGAACACTACTGATGGCGGGCCTGGCGTGGTACGCCGTCTGGAACACGAGTCCCATCCTTCTGAGTTTGATCGGGTTCTTTCCGGAGCCCGGTGACGTGCGCGGCTTCTACATGGTGCTCACTGCGAACGCGATCTGCGCCCTCGGCATCGGCGTGCTCGGTGTCATGATTGGATCGATGGTCTCCGACATCACCGATCAGCATGAAGAGGTGCACGGGTCGCGCAATGAGGGTATCTACTTCGCTGCTCTGTCGTTCGCGGCCAAAGCCGTTGGCGGCTTCGGTATCGTCATCTCCGGTGTCGTTGTCGACCTGGCGGGAATCACCCGCGGTGCCACTGCGGCAACCGTGAATCCGGAGTCGCTGTCGTTCTTGGGGCTCGCAATGGGTCCGGGCGTGCTTCTGATGATCGGCGTGACCGTCTATGTGGCGAGCTTCTATGGCATATCGCGCACCGAGCACGGCAGGATTCGCGGTGCGATTGCGCTACGCCGCGCCGTATGAGTGCGTTGCTGCGGCGTTGGGAAAAGGGGGGGTCCGCCCGATGTGCAACGTCTGGACGTTCAGACGTTATAGCGCTATAGTGCGTGACCGCTTCAAGGCAATTTTCCAATGGCCGAACTCACCAAACGATCCACCATCTATTTCGACCCGGCGATCCATCAGGCCTTGAAGCTGAAGGCGGCCTCAACGGACCTTTCGTTGTCCGATCTGGTAGACGAGGCGGTGCGGTTGTTGATGGCGGAAGATCATGAGGATCTTTCGTCGATCGCGGATCGGGTGAACGAACCAGTCATCAGCTACGAGGCACTGCTGAACGACTTGAAGAAGAATGGGAAGCTATAGCGTCTTCTTCAAGCGATCGGTGGCGAAGGACCTGAAGAGCATCCCCAGCACCGATGTTCGAAAAGTTCTGGAGCGGATCGAAGCGCTCGCCGAGGATCCGCGACCCGTCGGCTCGAAGAAGCTCGCGCAACAGGAGTTCTATCGAATTCGACAGGGTGTGTATCGGATCATCTACGAAATCGTCGAGGACAAATTGATCGTTCAAGTGATCAAGGTTGCGCACCGATCGAAGGCGTACGCATAACAAAGGCACCACAGGTACACATCGATGAAGGGCAAATGGGGGCTGAGAGTCACCGCAGTACTGATCGCGCTGCTCGCATTGCCGATGACGTACCAGGGCGCATTGCTCGTGCTGGTGGGGGGTACGCCCTACTACGTGGTCGCCGGAATTCTGATGTTGGCCAGCGCTGTCGAACTGTGGCGAGCGCAGCGACGCGGCTTTCATATATTTGGTGTCGTGCTGCTCCTCACCCTTGCCTGGGCGGTTTACGAAGCCGGCACGCAGTTCTGGTTGGTGGGTTCACGTATCTGGCTGGTGGGCCTGCTGTCACTCTGGCTGTGCACACCGATCATTCGGCGGCCGTTGTGGGGCAGTGACATGCCTGCGCTGCTGCGCGTTCGCACCGTGCAGGCGGGCGGCCTCGCCAGTGCGCTCGTGCTTGGCGCCATGACCGTCAATCTGGTGCGCGACGACATTTATTCAATCGCCGACACCACCCATGGCGCGCCGCATGACTCGGCCGGTTGGCAGGCCTACGGCGCGAGCAACCGAGGTACGCGGTACGCGCCACACGATCAGATCAACAAAGCGAACGTCGGCGGCTTGGCGAAGGTGTGGGAGACGCCCACCAGCAGGCTCGGCCGCTTCAGCGCGACACCGATTCAGATCGACGACGGCATTTATCTGTGCACGTCGCAGAACGTGATGATCGCGCTCGACGCCGACACGGGCGCAGAGCGCTGGCGTTTCGATCCGGACAACAAGACCCCGGCGTTCGGCATCTTCGGCAACTGCCGAGGCGTCACCTACTATCACATCCCGGAGCGGCCAAAGGGCGAGCCGTGCGCGGAGCGCATCTACACGGCGACCACCGACGCGCGCATGATCGCGGTGGACAAAGGCAGCGGCGAACTGTGCGAAGAATTCGGTGGTGGTGGGCAGATTTCACTGCTGGCCGGCATGGGCGACGTGAAACCGCTGTACTACATCGTGACCTCGCCACCGACGGTCGCCAGCGGCGCGCTCGTGGTGGGCGGTTTCGTGTTGGACAACCAGGAAACCGAAGAACCGTCCGGTGTCGTGCGTGGCTACGACCCACGCACAGGTCAACTGCTGTGGGCCTGGGACATCGGCCGCGAAGGTGAGACTGGCCTGCCGGCCGAGGGGGCCTTCTACACACGGGGTACCCCCAATGTGTGGAGCCTGACCGCTGCCGATGACGAGTTGGGGCTCGTCTATGTGCCGACCGGCAATGCGACCCCCGACTACTTCGGCGGTCATCGCACGGAAGCCATGGAGAAGTACGCAAGCTCGATCGTTGCAATCGATGCAAAGACGGGACTGACCCGCTGGCACTTCCAGACCACACACCACGACATCTGGGACTACGACGTCCCCTCGCAGCCAACCCTCGTGGACCTCACGCTGGCAGGGCAACGGCGCAAGGCGGTGATCGTACCCACCAAGCGCGGTGAGCTCTTCATGCTCGATCGCGCGACCGGCGAGCTGATCGCCGAGGCCACCGAACGGGATGTGCCGCAATCGGATCTGTCGGGCGAACGTACCAGTGCGACGCAACCATTCTCGACCGGCATGCCGTCCTTTGCGCATCCGCGCATCCGCGAACGGGATCTGTTCGGTTTCACGCCCTTCGATCAGATTGCCTGCCGAAAGGCGTTTTTCGACCTGCGCTACGAAGGTCCGATGACCCCGCCTTCTGTGCACGGCACGCTCTTGTACCCGGGACCCGGCGGTGGCATGAACTGGGGCAGCGTCGCGGTCGATGAAGAGCGGCAACTCATGGTGGTGAACAACATGCACCTCGCATTTACCGTTCACATGATTCCGCGGGAGGAGAATCTGATCGCGGCCGGAGAAGGCGAGAGCTTGAGCCCGAGGTACGGCATCGGTGGACCGCAGCGGGGTACACCCTTCGCGGCACGAGTGAACGTATTTTCGTCACCGATTGGTCTGCCCTGTATCAAGCCGCCTTATGGGGAAATGGCGTTGGTCGATCTCAGCACACGAGAGATCCTCTGGCGGCGCGGCATGGGTGTGATGAACCTTGGCTTTCCGGCCACGGCGGGTTCGTTCATCACGGCCGGCGGTCTCATCTTCAACGCCGGCGTGCCGGACCAGCAACTGCGCGCCATCGATGTACGCAGCGGTGATGTAGTCTGGCAGGCCGATCTGCCGGGCAACTCCGACGCCACGCCAATGAGTTACGTCAGTCCGAAGACGAATCGCCAGTACGTGCTCGTTACCGTAGCTGGCAGCGGAGCGCCTGCCGGTGGCTTCGACGATCCGGCCGGGATGCAGGGTGAGGGCACGCCGGAGACTGGTGGGCAGGTGATTGCGTTCGCGTTGCCCGAACCTGGCGGCTGACGGCTTTGCTTCCCGCGGCGTGAACTGCGGCGCGCCGACGGTCCAGTAGCGATCCAGCCAATGTACGATAGCGTACCGACCGTGGGTGCGAAATCGGCAACACTGTGGCGCTATGCGGGGGAAATTGAGATGAACGCACAAAAGCTGGTTGCCATCGTGTTGATCGTGGTGGGCGCCCTGGGTGTCGCCTACGGGGGCTTCAGTTACACCTCAGAAACCCACAATGTGGATCTGGGACCGATTCATATGTCGGTCGCCGAAAAGGATCGCGTGAACATTCCCATGTGGGCCGGCGTTGGCGCCCTCGTGGCCGGTGCATTTCTGCTGCTGTCGAGACGAAGAATCTTTTAGGCAGACCACCGAATAGCCCGGGCGGACGTGCTTTAACCATGACGTTCAGGTGGCGCTCCAGAATCATCACTTACGTCGGCGCGGCACTGGTATTGATCATCGTGCTGTTCGCTGTGGCGTCGCTGCTGTTCCTGAAATCCGATATTTACCGCAATGAGCTCGAACAGAGCCTCAGCCAAGCATTGGGGATCGAAGTCACTGTCGGTGCGCCCGTCCGCATTTCCTGGTTACCTGGATTTCATGTCACCCTCGAGGCGGTGCGTGGTCGCGAGGCAAACGTCGACATCGTGTCTGCCCGCAAGGCCACATTGGGCATCAGGCTGGTTCCGCTGCTGCGTGGTGTCGTCTCAATCGACACCATCGCACTGGACGATGCCAGCATCGTCATGGAACGCAACCGGAACGGTCGACTCAACTTTCTGAGTGACGGGCAGGCGGAGCCGGGCGGTGCGGCCCTGAACCTGAGCCGGTTATCGGTAGCGAACGCGGCGCTGCAGTTTACCGGACAACATCCATGGCGGGCGTTTCAGGCGACTGCCTGCGATATAGAGGTGCGGGATCCGCATCGCTCAAAGGCAGAGCCGACAGACTTCGCCGAGGACATGGCTTTCACCGGAGAAATCAGTTGCGGTGAAATCAAAACCCAGGCGCTGACGCTGTCCGATGTGAAGGTCTCAGCCAACGCCGACGCAGGGGTAATCGTATTCGAGCCGATCAGCCTGCACATGCTCGATGCCGACGGCACCGGGCGCGTTGTTGCGGACCTTTCAGGCGCGGTCCCGCAATGGAAGGCGCAGTTCTCGCTGGTGCAATTCCCGATCGGAGCGTTTCTTCGCACGCTGTCAGCCGAGCTGATCGCAACGGGATCAATGGACTTCACGACCAACCTGACGATGCAAGGCGCGAGCATCGATGAGATGACTCAGACCCTGGCGGGCACGGTGTCGCTGCGCGGCAGCGATCTAACGCTCGAAGGCATCGATCTCGATGAAGAGCTCTCACAACTGCAGTCGAGTCGCAACTTCAACCTGGTCGGTGTCGGCGCATTCTTTATTGCCGGGCCCGTGGGGCTGGCGGTTACCAGGGGTTACGAGTTTGCCAGTCTCATGCATGCATCAGCAGGGTCCAGCGAGATCCGCACGCTGGTGTCCGACTGGCAGGTCGAGGGCGGCATCATGCGGGCGCAGGACGTGGCCATGGCTACGGTGCAACACCGAATTGCGGTACGAGGGTCATTGGATTTCGTCAATCAGGATTTCGATGACGTCGTCGTCGCAATGGTAAATGCAGACGGCTGTATCGAGGTGCAGCAAGCGGTGAAAGGCACCTTCGCCAAGCCGGTGGTGGACGCGCCGAGCGTCGTTGAAGCACTCACCCGCCCCGCGCTCGAATTGCTGAAACGGGGGCAGGATCTGCTCAGCAGCGCGCCCTGTGATGCCTTCTATTCCGGCTCCGTCGTCACGCCGAGATAAGATGTCGCTCGGAGCTGCCTCGGGCGTTCTGTTCGCTAACCCACAGACCCAGCTGCGGCGCCGGCCTACCATCAGATCGTGTCGTTCATACCTGCGAGGAACCCCACGTGTTGGAACTGATTAAGGGCCTGTTCGTCGCGGCAACGCTGTCCCTGCTCGGATGTACGACGCCGTCACCCGAGACCCAGCCGCAACAGAGTGAGACGGACACGAAGATCGAGCAGATTCAGGCCGCCGCCGCGCTCGCTAACGTCGCCAAGCAGGTGGACACTCTGCAAAACGGCTCAGATCCGACCGACAAAGAAG
The DNA here is from genome assembly GCA_041738285.1 of Pseudomonadales bacterium. Taxonomy (GTDB): domain Bacteria; phylum Pseudomonadota; class Gammaproteobacteria; order Pseudomonadales; family Azotimanducaceae; genus SZUA-521. The sequence goes on from JBGSQB010000125.1 coordinate 11,788, forward strand.
ACGCGGCCGACAAACCTGCACAGTCCGGCGACGAAGACGAGGACTAACCCAGCAATAGGCGCCGAAGCAGTGCTGGGATAGATCAACATCGACATAGTCTCGAAACAGCTGGACGGTCTGTTGCGACGCTGGGTTGTGCAAGCGCTTGATCTCTTCGGCGAGCTTCGTCTCGATCAACGCCGCAATGGAGCTGCCGGAGAGCGGCGCGAGTCGCACCCGAAGTGCTTCGGCCACCCGATCTTCGACGTAGGTCTCCCAGGCAGTCATGGTCATGATGAGACCAGCCCGTTTGAGAACCTCGATCTCGGGCGGCGGTGGTTTAGTGTTCAGCGAATTGAAATGCGTGAGGAGATTCTCGGCGTCTCGAATCGACTCGACGAAGGCCACCTCGGCTTTTGACATGCGCCATGCTCCTACCTGGAACCGAGGAGTGTACTTTCGGTCGCGAAGCGGGCAACCCCCCCTGAGTTGGTGCCCAATGCATTGACCACTCGTCGGGCGCCTGCCACAGTCCTACTGCCTCGCTGATGGGGAATTCATGGCAATCGTTCAGCCAGCAGAGCCGGCGGCGGCGAACGCGCGCGCTGCATTGATCGACTTCGAGACGCACCCCGCGCGCTATCGCCATTGGCGTTTGGAAGTTGCGCCACCCGTCGCCCGTCTGATTCTGGACGTCGCGGAAACGGGTGGGCTGTTCGACGGCTACGCGCTGAAACAGAATTCCTACGACCTCGGTGTCGATATTGAGCTCGCGGACGCGGTGCAGCGGCTGCGATTCGAGCATCCCGCCGTGAGTGTGGTGATGATCACATCGGCCAAGTCGATCTTCTCGGCGGGCGCCAACATTCGCATGCTGGCGGGTGCGAGCCATTCGCACAAAGTGAACTTCTGCAAGTTCACCAACGAAACCCGCAACGCGATCGAGGACGCGACGCGCTGTTCCGGCCAACGCTATATCTGCGCATTGAACGGCAGTGCGGCGGGCGGCGGCTACGAGCTTGCGCTGGCCACCGACTACATTCTGCTGGTTGACGACGGCAATGCCGCGGTATCGCTACCAGAGCTGCCGCTGCTCGCTGTCTTGCCAGGTACCGGTGGCCTGACTCGACTCGTCGACAAGCGTGGTGTGCGGCGCGACATTGCGGATGTGTTCTGCACGCTCGAAGAAGGTATGCGCGGTGAGCGCGCTCTGCAGGCAAGGCTGATCGACGAGCTGGCACCGCGCAGCACATTCGATGCGCGTGCCAATGCGCTCGCTGCTTCGTTTGCGAGACCGCCCGCGTCCGCAGACGCTGGCGTGACGCTGACGCCGCTGCGTAAACAACGCCAAGGCTCGGACATCCGCTATCAGTACGTTTCGGTGACTGCGCAGCACGCCGGCGGCTATGTGCAACTGGAGTTGCGCGGGCCGGAATCGGACGCGCCCCGAGACGCTGCGTCGGCGTTGCAGCAGGGCGAGCACTTCTGGCCGTTGGTGCTGCTGCGCGAGCTGGACGATGCGCTGCTCGAACTGCGATTCAACGAACCCACGCTGGGCACGATTGTGCTGACCAGCCGTGGCGATGCCGACCGTGTGTTTGCGTTCGATGCGCTGTTGACGGCTGACGAGCCGCAGCCGTTCCTGCGCGAAGTTGGCCTGTTGGCTCGACGGGTGTGGAAGCGTCTCGATCTCACCGCGCGCTCCATCTTTGCGGTCATCGAACCTGCAGGTTGCTTTGTGGGATTCCTCGCGGAGGCCGCGTTTGCCGCCGACCGTACCTACATGCGCGATGGCGTACGCGATGGCGAACACGCGTTCATTGTGCTGTCACGGGGTAACTTCGGTGCCTACGCCATGGTCAACGGACTGTCGCGTCTCGCGACTCGATTCATCGGTGACCCGCAGTTGCTGGCACATGCGCGCGACTCGATCGGCCAGCGACTGGACGCGCGTAGTGCGCTGGCCGCGGGTCTGGTGACGTTCGCGATCGACGACATGGATTGGGAGGATGAACTGCGGCTGGCGATCGAATCGCGAGCCGGATTCTCCGCCGATGCGCTGACCGGTCTGGAAGCCAATCTACGGTTCGCGGGCCCGGAAACACTCGAAAGCAAGATCTTTGCGCGCTTGTCGGCGTGGCAGAACTGGATCTTCCAGCGACCGAACGCGACCGGCGCGGAAGGTGCGCTGTCGCTGTACGGCAGCGGCCGCCGACCCAACTTCGATCGCCACCGCACCTAAGGAGCTTGTCATGTCCGCTATCAGTTACGACACGCTGATCCCCAACAACGTGTCCCTGTCATCCGACTTGCAGTTGCAGCGGGCCCTGGAGCAGTGGCACCCGAAGTTCATCAACTGGTGGCTCACGAGCGGCCCGACGGATTTTCAGAAGAGCGAGGTGTATCTGCGCACCGCGGTGGGCGTCGAGGCCGGTGAGTGGGCGAAGTTCGGCTTCGTGCGCATGCCGGAATATCGCTGGGGAATTTTGCTCGCCCCGCAAGTGCCCGGGCGCACGATCCCGTTTGGTGAACACAAGGGCCAACCGGCGTGGCAGGAAGTGCCCGGTGAGTACCGCAGTCTGCTGCGTCGACTCGTCGTGATCCAGGGCGACACCGAGCCCGCGTCTGTGGAACAGCAACGTTTTCTGGGCCACACGGCGCCTTCGCTCTACGACATGCGCAACCTGTTTCAGATCAACGTCGAGGAAGCCCGTCACCTCTGGTCGATGGTCTACCTGTTGCAGAAATACTTCGGACGCGACGGCCGTGAAGAAGCGGAAATGCTGCTGCAGCGGACGTCGGGCGACCCCGACAAGCCGCGCATCCTCGGCGCCTTCAACGAATCGACACCGGATTGGCTGTCGTTCTTCATGTTTACGAGCTTCACTGACCGTGACGGCAAGATGCAGTTGGAGTCGCTTGCGCAATCGGGCTTCGATCCGCTGTCGCGTACCTGCCGATTCATGATTACCGAAGAAGGCCACCACATGTTCGTCGGCAAGAGTGGTATCGAACGCATTGTCGAGCGCACTTGCCAGGCGATGAACGATGCGGGTATCCGCCACGCCGATGACATCGGTCGGGTGCGCGAGCTGCGCGTGATCGATCTGCCTACGCTGCAGAAGAAACTCAACTTCCATTTCTCGGTCACGCTCGACCTGTTCGGCTCCGAGATTTCCACCAACGCCGCGAACGCTTTCAACGCAGGCATCAAGGGCCGATTTCACGAGGTCGACATCGATGACGATCACCAGCTGCACGATGCGACCTACCCGGTACTCGAACACACCGACGGCGCCTTCACGCTGCGGTCGCAACCGGCGATCACGGCGATCAACGCGCGCCTGCTCGATGACTACATCGCCGACTGTGCACCCCTCGTCGTTGCATGGAATCGCATCATCGAAGGTCACGGTCTCGATTTTCGCTTCGAGCTACCCCATCGCGCGTTCAATCGCCGCCAGGGTGCATTCTCCAAACTGTCGGTCACGCCAACGGGTGACGTGCTCGATGCCGATGCGTGGCAGCGCGACCGCGCGTCGTGGCTGCCACTCGATTCGGATCTCGAGTACGTGCTGTCTCTGATGCAGCCACGTTTTGGTGCCGGTGAGTTTGCGTCCTGGATCACGCCGCCGAAGTCTGGCGTTGGTGGCAAGCCAGGAGATTTCGAATACGTTCGCATCGCGACGTGATGAGCGCGGAACTCGAAATCTACAACGCGGCCGCGGACCTGCTGGACCGCAACCTCACGGACGATCGGCGCAACCGCGTAGCGGTGATCGACGTGAACGGTGCGCACACATACGCCGAGATCGCCGAAGGCGCCAACCGATTCGCCAATCTGCTGCGTGACCACGATATCCCGAGAGAAGCGCGCATCCTGCTCGCCCTCGAAGACACCGCGGTGTTCATCGTGTGCTTCCTCGGCGCGATGCGCGCGGGCATTGTCCCCGTGCCAGTCAATACGTCGCTCACAGCGGCGGATTACGCCTTCATCGTGGCCGACTGTCGCGCCCGCCTGATCGTTGCCTCAAAAGCTCAGGCCGAGCGCCTGACCGCGGTGGCGTGCAGCGTGCCGGCGTTCGTTGATCGGGGCGAGGTGGTGGGGTTCGCGAGTATTGCCTCCGCGCTTGCGCAAGCCAGCGACGCGCCGATGACTGCCGACACGCGACGCGACGAGCCCGCCTTCTGGCTGTACACGTCGGGTACCACGGGTCGTCCAAAGGGTGCGATCCACGCGCACTCGGATTTACTCGAGACGGCACACTGTTATGGTCAAGGTGTGCTCGGGATCGGTGCCGACGACGTCGTCTTCTCTGCCGCCAAGCTCTTCTTCGCCTATGGGCTGGGGAACTCGCTCACGTTTCCCTTTTCGGTCGGTGCGACCGTGGCGCTGCTCGACGCAGCGCCCGCACCCGATGCCGTCAAACAGGTATTCGACTCGCGTCGACCGACGCTGTTCTTCGGGGTGCCCACGCTCTATGCGATGTTGTTGGCGGCGAATGCGCTACCGGCGCGCGGACATCGCTTGCGCCTGGCAGTCTCCGCTGGCGAGGCGTTGCCGGCGACGCTGCTGGAACGTTGGCGCGAGGCCGTCGGCATCGACATTCTCGACGGCATCGGCTCCACCGAGATGCTGCACATCTACATCTCCAATCGACCCGGTGAGGTGCGCGCCGGCACCAGTGGTGTACCCGTGCCGGGCTACACCCTCGAGATTCGCGACGAAAACGGTGCAATCGTGCCCGCGGGGGAGATGGGAGACCTCTACGTCAAAGGTCCGACCATGGCGCTCGCGTACTGGAATCGGCGCGCGTCCAATCAGGCGACATTTCGCGGTGAATGGCTGCGCACCGGCGACAAATATCGCGTCGAAGACGGCCGCTACGTGTACTGCGGACGTTCCGATGATCTGCTCAAGGTCGGTGGGATCTATGTTTCGCCGATGGAAGTGGAGAACGCACTGCTGCAACACGATGCGGTCGCGGAGGCAGCCGTAGTAGGCGCGCTCGATGCGGACAAACTGATCAAGCCCAAGGCGTTCGTGGTGCTCAAGCCTGCAATCGACGGATGTGCGGCGCTCGAGACGCGCTTGATCGAACACGTCCGTGCGACGCTCGCACCTTACAAGCGACCCCGATGGGTCGAGTTTGTGCCGGCACTGCCGAAGACCGCGACCGGCAAGATTCAGCGGTTCAAGTTGCGTGACTAGCGGCGTGCTAGCGTGTCTTGTCGTCCGCAAACAGCGATCGCAGTTCCGCCGATGCATCAACCGTCGTTTGGCGGTACGCCTTGGCGTCGTGAATGACTGCCGCCTGCTTCTCGAGCGTGGTGCGATCATGCGCCGCGAACGCGTCGACTCTTGCAGGGTCCAACCCGACCGCGTTGAACAGGTTGCGTGTCAGTTCCAGACTGGACAGTAGTGTCTCCCGAATCACGAACTGAACGCCGAGATCGCGAAGTTTGATCTCGTGCTGCCGATTCCGTGCGCGTGCGAACAACGGAACGTTTGGAAACGAGTGACGCATGGTCTCGGCGATCGTGACGCTCGAGTCCACGTCGTCCACGGCGATGACCACTGCCTTGGCGTCTCTTGCGCCAGCAGTCGTCAACAGATCCAGACGCGTCGCATCGCCATAGTAGACTTCGTTGCCGAACTCTCTGACGAAATCGACCTGCCCGGGACTCACATCCAGCGCAGTGAACGGATGTTGCTGTGCTGTAAGAACCCTGCCGACGATCTGACCGAAACGACCGAAGCCGGCGATGATGATGGGTTGCTCCGGTGCATCGATGTTGTCGAACGGACGATCGATTTCATTCGAGTTGAGCAGCCTCTCCAGGGCCATCATCAGAAACGGTGTGGTCGCCATGGAGAGCGTTACGACCAGTACCGCGACTTCCATGACTGTGCGCTCGATGATCGATGAGCTCACTGCAGTCGTTAACAGTACGAAGGCGAACTCGCCCCCCTGGCTGAGGATGGCTGCGGTCCGCAACGCCGCCGCCGATTCGTTGCCCAAGCTCCGCACAATGGGGTAGAAGACCAGGGTCTTGGTTACGATCAGTGCGATGGTCAGTGACAAGACGACACCGGGTGATGCAACGAGCAAACCAACGTTGGTGGACATCCCCACTGCGATGAAGAACATGCCGAGCAACAGGCCCTTGAACGGCATCACATCGGTTTCCAACTGATGCCTGTACTCGGAATCCGCAACCAGCATACCGGCAATGAACGCACCCAATCCCATCGACAGGCCAGCAGCGTCCATCAGTAGCGCAGCACCGCATACGATGACCAGGCTCGCCGCGATGAACAGCTCATGGATGCCAGTGTTCGCGACGAAACGCAGCAGCGGCCTCAGTATCAACCTGGCGCCGACGACCGCGAGCGCGACAAGACCAAATGACAACCAGCTGAGTTGGTTACCGTGACCTTCAGTCGCTCCCCCGAGTGCGGTGAGGATGACGATCGCGGGGATTACGGCGACATCCTGAAACAGCAAAACGCCAAATGCGGCGCGTCCATGCGCGTGGTTGAGTGCCTTCTGTTCGGCCAGCAGTTGCAGTACGAATGCCGTGGATGACAGCGCCAGCGCGAATCCAAGCACCGCGGCGACGACAGGTGGCAGCGACAGAGTTGACCAAAGCAGACAAGCGAGCACCAGCGTGACGCAGATGACCTGGGCGCTCCCAAGACCAAAGACGTTGCGGCGCATGACCCACAACCGCTTTGGATGAAGCTCCAAGCCAATGATGAACAGCAACAGCACCACGCCGATCTCGGCAAAGTGCAGCGCCTCCGACGCATGGTCGATGAGGTTCAATCCGCTCGGCCCGATGATGATCCCTGCCAACAGATAACCAATCACAGACGAAAGTCCAAGACGGTTGAGTATCGGCACCACCGCCAGCGCGGCGACGAGATAGACGAACAGTTCGGTCAGAAAGTTCATGTCGCCATCATCCGTTTCATTGCCGAGTGTGCAAGTAGGTCCGTGGCGCTAGGCAAGACCAGGCTTCGGCTTGAGCCTGTCGCCCGTGGCGTCCAACCGCTCCTGCACTTCTTCCAGCGACAGGCCGCGCGTTTCGAGTGCGTACTTCATCACCAGCAGCGCACCGATGATCGGACCAATCGCAACCCACGTAATCCCCCAAGAGATACCCATGATCGGAATCAGCGCGCCGATCAGCACCGGTATCGCGACTTCGGTGACGCGGCCGAACAGGTTCGTGGTCCAACCGTAGCCGGTCGCGCGCAACTCGGTCGGAAACAACTCCGAGGCGTAGACGTGTGTCGCGCCGATCGCGCAATTGAAGAAGAACACAGTGGCGATGTGCCAGAAATACTGACCCGCGACCGTCTGCGTATGAAACAAGCCGACGATCGCCACCGCGGCAATACTGTAGAAGGCCGCGCACGTGGCTTTGCGTCCGACGCGATCGACCAGCTGGCCCGCCAGGAGATGCCCGAACGCGCCGGCAATGTACGCCCACATCACGATGTCACCGACCTGAGCCGGCGTCATGCCGACGTTCTCGCGCGCATAGATCGCCCAGAACGCGACTGCAGGAGCGATGACCAGGTTCACGCAGTTCCACAGCAGCGCGACGATCAGAAATCGTGGTCGGTAGCGCGGCTCGATCAGCCGACGCGCTTCTCTGAACTGCGTCTTGACCGTGGTCAACAGCGAGGCCACGGCGCGGCCAAGCGCGATCTGGCGATAGCGCTGCGTTTCGCGCACACCAACGGCAAGTAGCGGCAGCAGCAACAACGGCACGATGCCGATCAGGTAGAGCCCGCGCCAATGTGCGCCGTCGTACTCGAGCCCCAACCAGCGTGACCCCAGTGCCACACACTCCATCGCGAAGTCGTGAGCGGGATTGCCCACCGCATCACCGACGAGCAGAAAGAACGGCGACGCCTTCGCCATTGCAACCGTGCCAAGCGTGGCAAAAGCCGTGAGTATGGTGATGCCGCGGCCGCGCAGGCCGGCGGGCAATTCCTCGCTGGCGATGATCACCGCAAGTCCATACTGGGCGGTGAGGAACAGCCGTGCGATCGTCTGCCAGACGGTGAATTCCGTCTTCGTCTGCACGAAGGCCGTAGCGCCGCTGGCAATGGCAAATCCGGCAACTGTAAACAGCAGCAGTGCGCGGCGGCCGAAGCGATCCGCGCACATCAGAAAAAAGAACGACGCGATGACACCGGCCCGCGTGACCGCGTATAGAGTTCCCCACTCGTCGAGATCAATCTCAAGGGTTGCGCGCACGTCCACCGATGCGAGCGTCAGCATCGATGCATCGAAACCTTCGTACAGCGTTGCGATCCCGAGTAATCCCAACAGCACGATGTGGTACGCGGTGAATCGTTCCTTCGCCGGTCTCGCTTCACTCATATGGGTTCCTGGATGGCTGGCTGCAATGCCTGGTGCGCGGACAGTCAGCCGAACTTCAGCATCCAGACTGCGGCGCTGATCGCTGCCATGACAACCGCCATGATGATGCCGCCCTGAACTGCCAGGCGGTTCTCCGAGGCGATCGCGTCGGGGCTTCGCGTCGAGATGATGAAGGGTCGACCATCGTCCGGCTCGGTAATGACCAAGCTGGATCCGCCCCCTTTGCCGGGTTGGCGGCTCGTCATGCCCATGGCGAATATCGGATCACCTGCGTAGATGTAGCGTTCCAGGTATCGGAACTTCGTCGCCTCTCGCCCGTGCGTTTCCAGTCGGCCACTGCCGCCGGGCGTGAGGTGGCCGGGGCTCTTCTCGGGTTCGCGATCTTCTGGCTTCTTCGTGGCCCCGTACCACTCGCTCCAGTCGGTGGCGTAGACCGTCGCCTCGTCTGGGTGAACAGCACAGTGCGCTTCACCATCGACAATCCGCAGTGGTTTGCGGCTCGATTCATGACGCACGATCTTCCAGGTGTAGTCCACGCGTCGGTCGCCCGAGGCTCCCGGGTCTGAAACCGACTTCACGGATTCCTCGACCTTGACCTCATACCAGGCGCATGGTCGGCCGGTCAGTGGCGCGGTCACCTTCGTGTCAGGCGCGACATGTCCTTGCGCAAGTCGATAGCCTTCCGACAACTGTGAAACATTGGTGGCAGGGAGGCTTTGCAGCGCCCTGGCATTGCGCCACGACCATGCAGCACCGACCAGGCCCATGCATGCCAGCAAGGCCGGAATGCCGAACGCGAACAGAAAGACCCATAGCGGCGCGTCGTGCAGGAAACTCTGCAGCCCGTCGATCATGTCAATGCTCATCGTCCATAGTGGGAAGACGAGGATAACCGCGCACATTGGTAGCACGCGAGCCGCAACGCCGGGCCTGGTACTACCGATCGTCGACCGACTCTACACGCTATACCTCGACGAAGCGCAGCCGTTCTTCGGCCGGAACGCACCGAGGGAGGATCGTCGTCAGCACGCATTGACGTCGCACGAAGGACTGTCGAGACTGAGTCTCCAACCGTTCACGGGTGAATTCGACAGTGACCGCCATCAGTCGCTTTTCCGTTCCAGAACTCACCGAGCTTCCTGCCGACGTACGTGAGCGTATCGTCGCCGTGCAGGAGAAATCGGGATTCGTGCCGAACGTGTTCTTGGCGCTGGCGCGCCGGCCCGATGAAGTCCGCGCCTTCTTCGCCTATCACGATGCGCTGATGGACAAGCCGGGGGGCTTGAGCAAAGCCGAACGCGAGATGATCGTGGTGGCGACTAGCGCGATCAATCGATGTCAGTACTGCGTGGTCGCGCACGGCGCGATTCTGCGTATTCGCGCCCGCAGTCCGCTGCTTGCGGATCAAGTCGCCACCAATTACCTGAAGGCCGATCTCGGCACGCGCGAACGCGCGCTGCTGCGCTTTGCCTGCAAGGTCGCAACGGAATCACACACCATCGACGAGACGGACTTCGCCGAGATGCGTGCGCAAGGCTTCGACGACGAAGACATCTGGGATGCAACCGCCATCACCGCCTTCTTCGCGCTGTCGAACCGCATGGCCAACGTAACCGCGATGCGGCCGAACGATGAGTTCTATCTCATGGGCCGCGTGCCGAAGGCGGGATGATCCTCAGAGACCGTACCGATCCGGTGCGGATCGACGGAAGGCTAAATCACGCTCCCGACGATCTTCGCAATGCGCGCCTCGGCCGTTGAGATCGCTCAGTTGTGCCGCATTCACAGGTTTTCAGAACGATTCAGTTTCGCACAAAGATCCGATTCGAAGTGCCGGCCATTGTTCGAACGGCAGTCAGAGCGGCAATTCCGTCGCTCACCTTCGAGGATGTGACATGAATACGAAACTGATTCCGAATTCGATCTTGGCACTTGCGCTGACCGCGTCTGCCCCTATGGCGTCCGCTGATGGATCACATTGGCCAATCCGGCCCGCCATCGTCGGTAGCTGGCAGGTGACCATCACGCCGGTGGATTGCAATGACGGCACCGAGTTTGCGCAGTTTGCGACACCGGTGCACGTGACCTTCGCGCTGGGTGGGACGGCGGCCGAGAACACCTCGAGTCCGAGTTTTCAAGCGGGACAGCGCAGCAGCGGCCACGGTTACTGGGAGTACACCGGAAGAGGGACGTATCACTCGTACTACGAGGCCTTCGTGCTGTTCGACAGCGTCGACCCCGTGCCGCCGCAACGTCCCTACGTACGGGGCACCCAAAGCTTCGATCACAGCATGGCCGTGCAAGACAAGGACCATTGGACGAGCGATGCGTTGGTGACCTTTCGCAACACCGCTGGCGAGCAGATAGGGGGCGGGTGTGCCAAAACTGCCGCGGTGCGCATGCGTTGAAGCGGTAATCGCAAGCGATTGTCGATTCGTGCCGATTCGCATCTCGCGGGGGCGGGCGGTCAGATCCGGATACCGACGCCCGCTTCCCAGGTGCGCGGGTAGCCTGGGCTCGACTGGATAAGCATCTGGTTGAAGTAGTCCGCATCGGTCAGGTTGCGGCCCGACGCGAACACGTACCAACCGGATGCGGCGGACTCGAACCGCGCCTCGAGGTTCCATAGGCCGAAGCTCGTCTGGCGTGTGTCGGCCGTGTTTTCTTTGGTGAAGAAGAAGTGGAAGCGATAGCTGAAGCCAAGCCGCAGCCTAAGCTCGCCGAGTCTGGCGAGCGGCTTCGACCAGCTGACCGCCGCCGTCGAAGCCCATTCCGGGGCGCGCCGGATGTCGTTGCCCGAGAAGTCCTCGATGGTCATCATGGTGTCGAATTCGGTGTACTCGCGATGCGGTATCCAGACCAGGCCGGCGTCCAGTTCAAGCGCGTCGGTGAGCTGCACATTGGCCGAGGTGTCGAGGCCATAGATCTCGGCGCGCGCGGCGTTATCGATGACGGACACGATCGTGTTTTGAACGATGGCGATCGTGCTGACTTGCAGGTCATCGAAATCGTAGTAGAACGCTGCCGCGTTCACGGTCCAGCGTGCGCTCGATGCCGCCGACTTGACACCGAGTTCGAAGGCAGTGAGTTGTTCCGGATCGAAACCGTCGAACCCGCCAGTCGGGAGACGCTCGGTGGTAATACCTCCGCTCTTGAAGCCGGTGGCGATGCTCGCGTAGAGAAGCTGTACATCGGTGGCCGCGAACTCGAGACCGAGGCGCCATGACGGGTGGTCCCAGCTGTCTGTCACGTGCGTGGCTTCGCCGTTGTCCTGCGCGCCACTGCCGACATCGGCAACTGTGTTCTCCTCGAAGCTGAAGCGCGCGCCGACGGACAGGCGGAGGCGTTGCGTCGCGGCGTATCGCAATTGGCCGAAGGCCGCGTACGCGCGTTCATCGGCCGTCGCCGAATAGTCGTTGATCGGATTGGGATTCAGACGCGGGGCGCTCAAGAAGAACTCCGATTCCTGTCTTGCATCGAATGCGTAGGCGCCGAGCAGCCAATCGACGGCACCGCCTCCACCACCCGACAGTCTCAGTTCCTGACTCCATTGACGGTAGGTGGACGGCCGCACGCCGCGGATGCAACCCTCGAGCACCGGGGACCCAGCGCAGTCATCCAGGTTGCGCACATGGTTGTCGGCGAAGGCGGTCACCGCATGCAGCGTACCGATGCCGGTCTGGTAGGCCACGTTTGCGGTCGCTATATCGTTGGTAACGGTCAGGTCGGGATCGGGCTGGGTCACTCGAGTCAGATGAATGTCATTGGGATCGGGCAGAAATTCGACATTGGGTGACCACAATTCACCGGCGGCACCATCGTCCTCGACACGCTCGATCATGATGTCCACGCTCAACGCGTCCGTCGGTGCGATCGCAACCGAAGCGCGCGCGCCCCAGAAGTCGGCCTCGGCGAATTCGCGCCCGTCGACGGCATTGTCGATGTACCCGTCGCCCTCGGAACCAATGAACGCAAGCCGCACCACGACTCCGTCGCGCACAGGAATGTCGACGTTGCCTTCAAGACGCGTCGTATCGAAACTCCCGCGCGCAGCTTCGAAGGCTGCGCCGAATTGGTCTGCTGGCGGCCGGGTATGAAAGTTGATCGCGCCGCCCGTGGCATTGCGTCCATAGAGGGTCCCCTGTGGGCCTTTCAACACCTCGATCCGTTGGAGGTCGAACATGCGCGCGAGCGCCAGATTCGCGGTGCCGAGGTAGACGCCATTTAAATGTGAGGCGATTGCGAGCCCGTTGCCGCCCTCGTCGGTGACGCCGCGCAGTGAAAATCCCGCACCGAAGAGACCGAGATTGGTCACGGTCAGACCGGGAATCTCGAACTGTAGTTCGTAGAGCCGCGTCAGATCGGCCGCAGCGAGCCGATCGCCCGTCAACACCTGCAGACTGGCCGGCACGTCCTGGGCGTTTTCCGTCACTTTGCGCGCAGTGACGATGACCGTCTCGACCGCGGCGTCGCTCGCCGTCGCGACGTGGCCGGCGAAGATCAGGCAGACGGCTAGGAGCAGTTGCCGGCAACGCGTGTTCAGCACCCAGGGCCTGCGCCTAGAGGTGATGGCGGACGCTCGATTTGACACGCATTTCGGCGCCAAGACAACGATGCCGCGTGAGGTCGGTTCGCTTGCGTCGTGGGTGACGCGCCCCTAGGCTGCGGCCTAGTCACGCGTCTCGGAGTTGGCATGGTCGCCGTCGCACCGCGCGGCTATCGGTTCGAAGGATATCGCCTCGATCTCGTTCGCCGTCGCATCCTCGACGCCAGCGGGGCACCCATTCCGCTCTCGGGCCGCGCATTCGACGTGCTCGCGCACCTCATCGAACACCGCGACGTCGTGGTCAGCAAGGACGCGTTGATGCTGGCCGTGTGGCCGCATTTGGTCGTCGAAGAGAACAACTTGAGTCAGGCGATATCCTCTCTGCGCCGTGTGTTCGGTGATCCGCGGGACGTGTCGCGAGTCATTGCCACGGTGCAGGGCCGTGGTTACCGATTCGTCGCGAACGTCGAAGTCGACATCGCGGATTCGGATGACTCGGACGACGCGCCCGATGGGTCGACACCGACGACTTCTGCAGCACCGAAGGCCACACCCGCGGCCCACCCTCCACAACGGAAGCGGAGATACGTTTGGGTCTCGGCCGCGGTGTTGGCGGTTGTGGTCGTCGCGGTCGCGTGGCTGGTGACCCGTTCCGAGCCGGGATCCATCAGCATCGTGGTGCTGCCATTCGAAAATCTCACCGGCGACGGCGAATACGACTATCTGGCGGTCGGCCTCGCGGAAGAGACCAGCGTGTCGTTGGCGCAGATTGGCGACGCTCGACTGCGCGTGATCGGCGATGTTTCGGCGAAGGCAATATCGCAGGCGTCGTCGGCAACCGACCTCGGCCGGAGCCTGGGCGTCGATTTCATTGCCCGCAGCACACTGCAAGTAGAAGGCTCGAGCGTCCGGGTCAATGCGCGCCTGCTGCGCGTAGCCGATCGCGAACAGATCTGGTCCGCGGTCTTCGACCGGCAACTTACTGACGTGCTCGGCCTGCAGCGCGAACTGAGTGTTGCCCTTGCCGAACAGATCCGGCTGCGACTCTCACCCGAGGTCGCGGCAGCAATCGACGCACGTCAGACTCGCAGTCCCGACGCGTATCGCCTCTATCTCAAGGGCCGGCATGCATGGAACAAGTTCACGCCGGCATCGTTTCGCGAGGCACTCGGCTTCTTCCGCCAGGCAGCCGCCGCAGACGCGAAGTATGCGCTCGCGTGGGCGGGCATTGCCCAGACCCTCACAACATCGCAGATCATTGCCGACGCACCACCGCAGACAATCGCTGCGGATGCGCGGGATGCCATTGCGCGTGCGCAACGCTACGGCCCGGGACTCGCCGAGGTGTGGAATGCGGCGGGTTACTTCAGCAACTTCATCGAATGGGATGTGACGACCGCGCTGTCGCAGGCGAGGAAGTCGGTAATGCTCGACCCCAATAGTGCCACGGCCCATATGTTCCTCGGAGTCATGCTCCTGGAGATCGGCGAATTCGGGGAAGCGTTGAACATGATGCGCCGAGCGCGGGAACTCGACCCGCTGTGGGCGCAGGCATTCGCACTGAGCGCGATGGTCGCCAACTACGCCGGCGACCATGACGCGGCACTGAATTTCGCGCGCCAGGCGATTGCAATCGCGCCCGACGCCTTCGTCGGACATCTGCAGCTTGGGAATATCTACTTTGCACTGGGCAGGTACGAGGAGGCGTTGGCGGCGTACGCGGCGGTTGAACGACTGTCCGGTGGAAATTCCCGCGCATACTCGTCGCGCGCCCGCACATTGGCGCGAATGGGGCGCGTGAACGATGTCCGCGCCATTCTCGATGCGCTCCGCGCACGCGCTCAAGTTCAGGACGTACCGCCGTACACATTTGCTGCGGTTCATACGGCGTTAGGGGAATTCGATGCCGCCTTCGAGTGGCTCGAACGTGCGCTCGAGGTGCGCGATGTCAGCCTGCTCGGGTTGGATTGGGATTCGGACACCGAGACGTTGCGAACCGACGTACGGTTTGCATCGCTCATAGCGCGATGCGGATGTGCGACGCGAGGGGTAATCGGTAAGAACGAGTAGTCGACTGGTGATCTACGGCGAAGTTCGACTTCGTCGACCAGCACGGCGAACGCGCACAGCGGTGCGCCCAGTGCCTGCGGTGACGTCAATCAGCTGATTTCCGGCGGCTTCACGAGAGCCATTCATAACACCTCAGAATCTTTCAGTCCCGGCCAAAGAACCGTTCAGGTTGGTGCCGCACTCTCGAGCGATCGCCCATCGGGCGACCAAGATCGAGGTGACACATGCGGGAATGCACATACGGACCGTCAGGTCGGTGGCGGGTATCAGCATGGGCGAGGGCGTTGGCCACCGGACTCGCGGTGCTGGCGACCACTGCCGGGTGTGGCGGTGGTGGCGGCGGC
>JBGSQB010000127.1:0-6203 GCA_041738285.1 Pseudomonadales bacterium
ATCCAGCAGGCGGGCCACGAATTTGAGGCGTTCGTCCATACGGTCACACTCCTTCCATGGCATTTGGGGTCCCCCCAAATGCCTGATGTGTAACCTATGTCTCCGGTATCGAGTGTTACCCCTGTATCGGGTAGCCCATCGGGCCGCGACGGATGCACGCTATCATCCCGACGTGAACCCGGACGCCGCCATCGATCAATCCGCTCAGAACTGGACACTGGTTGCGGGCCTGTTCTGCGTGCTGACGGTTTCATCGGGCCTCGGCTTCTACAACCTCTCCCTGTACATGAACGTGCTCGCGTCGCATCGCGCGTTCAGCGTCACCGAAGTGTCGAGCGCGGTCGGCATATTCTTCCTGGCCGCGGCATTGCGGGTCTGGGCATCGGTCGGTGGCTGCAGTTCGGCGAAGCGCGCGTGGTGATGGTGGCGGGTGCGGTACTCGGGGGCATCGCCATCGGCCTCATTGGACTGGTGACGGAGCGTTGGCAGTTGCTCGCGCTCTACGCGATGTTCGGTGTCGGCAACACGGCGGTATCGCTGCTGCCCGCCACCACGCTCGTGACGCGTTGGTTCGATGCACGGCGACGTGCGGTCGCGCTGTCGATCACGTCCACCGGACTGTCGCTCGGTGGCGTACTGTTGACGCCGCTGTCGGTGGTTCTGCTCGAGTCGATGGGTCTGACGCCTGCCATGCTGACGCTCGGCATCGTCTACTGCGTGACCATCGTGCCGTTGGCGCTGTTCACGGTTCGATCGTTTCCGCCGGGCTACACGCGGCCGCAAGCCGGGGCCACGCACATGTCTGGCGCGACGATCGAGGAGGCGCGGCGCTCGCGATTCTTCATCGTGTTGACCGGCAGTTATGTGCTGCTGATGGGCACCCAGGTCGCGGGAATCGCGCACCTCTACAATCGGGGCGTCGAGATCGTCGGGCCGATCGAAGCATCGATTGCGGTATCGGTGCTTGCGTCGATGTCGATCCTCGCGCGGCTGGCAGGCGGCTGGCTGCTTGCGCACCTGCCGATGATGCGTTTCACCTTTGCCAACATGGCGGGCCAGGCGGTGGGGCTCGCAATCCTTGCCGATCCCGGTTCGGCCGCGATGCTGTGGTTTGGTGCCGGCATCTTCGGCTGCACGGTCGGTAACCTCCTGATGCTGCAGCCGTTGCTGCTGGCACACGCATTCGGGCCGCGCGACTATCCGCGGGTCTTCGCGTTGAGTCAGGGCGTCAGCACGCTCGGCATCGCGGCGGGGCCGGTGTTGATGGGCATGCTGTATGGTGTTGGCGGCTACGCCCTTGCTTTTTCGGCCGGCGGCGTCACATCGGGGGTTGCGCTTGCGGTTCTGTTGACCGCGGGGCGGATGCCGGAAGGAGAGCGCGCATGAAGGTTCGAGGAAGGATTCTCGCAGGGCTTGCGGTAGTGCTCTTGCCTTTGTCCGCGCACGCGGCACTGCCCGCTGGCGGCACCGTGCCGACGCTTGCGCCGATGCTCGAGCGGGTCACGCCGGCGGTCGTCAACATTTCGACCTTCACCACCGTGCAGATGCGCAATCCGCTGCTGGACGATCCATTCTTTCGCCGCTTCTTCAACGTCCCAGGGCAAGGGCGAAGGTACAAGCGAACGCAGGCCGCAGGCTCCGGGGTAATCGTCGATGCCGCCAATGGCTACATCGTCACCAACCATCATGTGGTTGACCGGGCGGACGAGATTGCGGTGACGCTGTCAGATGGTCGCAGCCTGTCGGCCACATTGGTCGGCACCGACGCCCAGGTCGATCTTGCGGTGCTGAAGGTGGCCGATGCCGACCTCGACGAGATCGATTTCGCCGACTCGTCCAAGGTGCGCGTTGGCGACTTTGCGGTCGCGATCGGCAATCCATTTGGTCTCGATCAAACTGTGACCTCCGGCATCATCAGTGCGCTCGGTCGCAGTGGTCTGGGTATCGAGGGCTACGAGGATTTCATTCAGACCGATGCTTCGATCAATCCGGGCAACTCGGGCGGGGCGCTCGTCAACCTCGACGGTGAACTCGTGGGCATCAATACCGCGATTCTGGCGCCCGCAGGCGGTAATGTTGGGATCGGTTTTGCCATTCCGAGCAACATGGTCGCGGTGATCATGAATCAGCTGATCGCGCATGGTGAAGTGCGCCGCGGACGCATCGGTGTGTCCGTGCAGGCGATGAACGAGGAACTGGCACAGGCATTCGACGTCGACTGGCGGGAAGGCGTGGTCGTCGTCGAAGTAGAAGCGGACAGCGCGGCCGGCAAGGGTGGCATCGTGCCGGGTGACATCATCGTCAAAGTCAACAATCGCGACATTCGCAAGATCGTCGATTTTCACAGTGAATCCGCCGTGATGATGGTGGGCGATGCGATCGAAGTCACGGTGCTCAGGGAGGGTCGACGCAAGAAGCTGACGCTCGCGATCTCCGCCGACTCCTACGAGCAACAGAGTGGTGAGCGGGTCGATCCGCGACTGCGCGGCGTCGAACTGCAGAACTTTCGTGCCGAGGGCGACCCGTCGATGGGCGCGGGCGTGCTGGTAACCGAAGTCGAGGAAGACAGCGCCGCGTTCTCGTACGGGCTGCGGGCAGGGGACGTGATCGTCGCCGCGAATCGTCAGGCGACGCGCAACATCTCGGAACTCACCGAAGGAACGCGCAGGTCGAGTCGTCAGCTGTTGCTGCGCGTCTATCGCGCTGGCGAGTTTGGCTACATCGCCATCCAATGACGTGCGGTGCGACCTGCCCCGTTTGATTCTGCGCGACCGGGCGAGTAGCTTCGATTGGCACACACCGCAAGGGAGAGAGGAAGTGGCAAAGGCAAAAGCAGCTGGCAGCAGCGTCTACCGCGTCACCGAACTCATCGGCAGCAGTTCGGTTTCCTGGGAAGATGCGGCCAAGCAGGCCGTAGAGACCGCCGCCAAGACGCTGCGCGATCTGCGCGTGGCGGAGGTCACCGAGACTGATCTGGTGATCGAAGGTGGCAAGGTCGTGGCGTACCGCGCCAAGGTGAAGCTGTC
This sequence comes from Pseudomonadales bacterium, assembly GCA_041738285.1. GTDB lineage: Bacteria > Pseudomonadota > Gammaproteobacteria > Pseudomonadales > Azotimanducaceae > SZUA-521. The sequence goes on from JBGSQB010000127.1 coordinate 3,027, forward strand.
GTTCAAGTATCAGCCATAGCTGATTCTCGACGATCTCGAGCCCGGCGTGGCCGGCGCGCAGGTGCGCGCTCGGCTCGCGCGGGTGTTATTCGAACATGATCACAGAACGGGCGACTTCGCCTTTTTGCAACGCATTCAAACCGTCGTTGACGTCTTCGAGCTTGATGCGCCGGGAGATCATGTCGTCCAGGTGCAGCTTGCCCGACAGATAGAAGTCGACGAAGCGCGGCATGTCCACACGGAAGCGGTTCGAGCCCATGTTGGAGCCTTGGATCTTGCGCTCCATCAGGAACTCGGCGCCGTGCAGTTCGATCATCGTGCCGACCGGGATCATGCCGATGATGGTGGCGGTGCCGCCGCGACGCAGCATCTTGAACGCCTGCTCGGTGGTGGTTTTGAGGCCAATGGCTTCGAATGAGTAGTGAACGCCGCCCTGGGTCATTTCCATCACGGTGCCGATCGGATCCTTTTCCTTCGCATTCACCACGTCGGTGGCGCCGAACTTGCGTGCGAGTTCCAGTTTCGATGCCACCATGTCGATGGCGATGATGCGACCTGCGCCGGCTATCGCAGCGCCATTGATGCAGGACAGGCCGACGCCGCCGCAGCCGATGACGGCAACGGTGCTGCCGGGCTCCACCTTGGCCGTGTGAATGACTGCGCCAACACCGGTGGTGACGCCACAACCGATGAGCGCGGCGCGATCGAGCGGCATGTCCTTGCGGATTTTGACGATGGTGTGCTCGTGCACCAGCATGCGCTCGGCGAACGACGACAGATTCAGGAATTGGAATACGGCTTTGTCCTTGGCGGACAGCCGCGGCGGCTTGTCGGGCCCGCGTTGCAGTTCCGGTTCCTGACACAGTGACATGTGGCCGGTCAGACAGTACTCGCAGTGACCGCAGAACGCCGACAGACAGGTGATGACGTGATCGCCGGGCTGCACGTAGCTCACCGCTGAACCGACCGCCTCGACCACGCCGGCGGATTCGTGACCCAGCACCGCCGGCAGCGGGTAGGGGTAGGAGCCATTCTGAAAGTGCAGATCCGAGTGGCAGACGCCTGCGGCAACGGTACGCACGAGCACCTCGCGCGGACCTGGATCACCCAGCTTCACGTCTTCGATGACCAGAGGTTTATTGACTTCCCGCAGGACTGCTGCCTTCATCGTGCTCTCCCTTTGCGGCTCGGCGTCGAGCCGCTTGTAGTGTGGCGAACCAAAGGCTGGAGTGTGCCAAACGGGCAGGGCAAATACTACTCGCGTGCTGCGCCGGTCGTGCTGGTCGCGCTCGGCTCCAATCGCGGCGATTCGGCGGTGCTCGTCATCGATGCCATCGAACAACTGCGCCAGTTCGCCGCAAGTGACTTCAACGCATCGTCGCTGTGGCGCACGGGTCCGGTGGATTGTCCGCCCGGGGCGGATGATTTCATCAATGCGGTGGTGTCGTTCACCCCACTGCCGCGGCTCACGCCGGAACTGCTTTTGGCGGAGTTGAAAGCGCTGGAACGGGTGTTTGGCCGCGCCGATGTGCATGAGAAGAACGCACCGCGCGAGATGGATCTGGATCTTCTGTGTTTCGGGCAGGCGCGGCGGGACTCCGACGTATTCACACTGCCGCACCCCCGTGCACACCTGAGGAGGTTCGTGCTGACGCCTGCCGCGGAGGTGGCCGCTGACCTTGTCTGGCCTGGCACTGGGCGCACTGTCGCACAGTTGCTCGATGCGTTGCCGAACGCGGAGCGGGTCGTGCAGTTGGCGTGATAGGATCGAATGAAAGTACCACGAGACCAGCATGGGGAGCGGAAGAACAGGCTCGGGTATTCGATCGGAACTCATTTCAGCACTGTTGCTGATCGGGTTCGCCTGGCTGTGCCCTCCCGCGCACGCCTACGAAGGCCCCATCCACCAGCAGATCACGTTCATTGCCGCCCGGCACCTGAACGAGTGCTTGTTGGCTACATCCATTCCGCGCCTTGCGCCACTCGAGGTGCGCTACGTTGCCCGCGCCAACGTGCGTCAGGAAGAGAGCGGCTGGTTGCGCGGCACCTACCGGTCCGACTTCTACGACCGCGCCGCGCAGGACGAACGCAACTTCCTCTGGTTCGTCGACACGCGCGTACATGAGCAGTATCGAGAGATCGGCGAAGAGTTGATCGCTGCCGAAAGCACGGCCGATCGCTACTCGGGCCTTGGCAGAGTGATCAACATTCTGCAGGACATGACGTCACCGGCGCATGTCGTGCCTGTGTACTTCACCCGCTGGTGGCGGTTCAACGTGTCCGATCGCTTCAACGAATTCGCCATCGATGATGAGCGCATCGTGGCCGAACTCGACGGCGACTGCGCGCAACTCATGATGGCGGGCGACACGACGCTGGAGCAACTGCTCGTGGATGCTGCCAACGCCACCTTGGCGGCTGTGCAGAGTCCGATCGAAGGGTTACCGACGACGTGGCAGTCGTACTGGCGGTTGGCGGAGAATCCGGCCGACTTCGGCGAGTACGGCGTCGCCGGCAATCAGTTTGGTCGCAGCGTGCAGTTCGACTGCGGTGACGAGCGCTGCGTGCTGCTCGACAAAGACCCGTTGTACAGTGCATTCGCGCTCGCGCGCCACCTCGAAGCGGTCAGAGTCACGGCGCGCGCGCTGCTCATGGAGCAGCGCCGCTATGGCACCGTCGCGGACGCGCGCAGCACGCAGGTGCCATGACGTTGCTGACGGATCTGCGTGTGCTCGATCTCGCCGACCCGCAGATGGGACTGGCCGGGCAGACACTGGCGGATCTGGGCGCCGATGTCGTGCAGTGGCACACAGAGTCACAGATCGACGGTACCAATCGCTGGGTTCGGCAGGCGTACGGTCGCAACAAGCGCACCCTCGAGTCCGAAGCCGATTCGATTGCTGCGCTCCTGTCGGGTGTCGACGTACTCATCGAGTCGCCACGGCCGGATGGCACCTGGCGGTTCGATGAAGCCGCGATCGCCCGATCTAATCCGCATCTGATCCACGCCAGCGTGTCGTGGTTCGGGCGCACCGGACCGAAGTCTCACTACGCTGCCACCGACCTGATCGCGACTGCCGCCAGCGGCTTTCTGTCGCTGACCGGTGCGCCCGGTAGCGCGCCGCTGCGCATCAGTTGTCCGCAGGCGGCGCATCATGCGGCCGCCGATGCGGCGGT
>JBGSQB010000139.1:0-22232 GCA_041738285.1 Pseudomonadales bacterium
CGAACTCGAGCGTGGCCTCGGGCGCCAGCGCGACACGCACCCGCGGTTGATCGTCAGCCGCGGTGAACCAGGCCACCGCCACTCGATCGGCGGCGGTCGCAACGGCAGGTCCGTTGACCGGACAGCCGCGAATGACCCAGCCATCGGGGTGTACCAGACGTGGCGCCTCGAATTGGCCATCGCGCAAGCGCACCACATTGATGTCACGCACATCTTTGGCATCGCGGTCGCGATACGCGATGAGCGCGCCACCCGTAGTCGCGACAGCGGACGTGCCGCAACAGTCGCACACGCCTTCATCGACGACGGTCTCGACGCCGATGGCATCAATACGCCGCGCGCGCAACTGCGTTCGAGCATCCGTGACTGGCATCTGCGCGTATTGCTGGCCGTCGAGCCACACGCCCCAACCGGACGCCGCAGCGAAGAATCCGTGCTCGACCGCCCCGCGATCGTCGTGAATGATGTGCTCGGGGCCACCAAGCCAGAGCGCGTAGCCACGGCCACCGTGGGTATAGATGAGGCCGTACGGCTCGAGCTTGCCACCAGCCAGGGCAAGTCCCGGCATGTCGGCCCAGTTGATGAACCAGTCGCGCCCGGATGCGAAGTCGGTGATGTCGCCAAACGCTGCATCGTTCACCGGCGCGCCACGCAACACCCACGCATCGCCACGTGGCTCCACCCAGGACAGCCACAGCGTGCCGACCGCGTCCACGGTCCAGTTCGGCAGCTGGCTGCCGGCACCCCCTGGCGCCGCGATCTCCGTTGCGGCGACGTTGATGCAGCAGAATCCCAAGAGAAGAAGAACGATTCGCATTGGTACACTGTACCCCGACTGGCGCATTCCGATACTTGGTAGACTCATGGTATGCGTGTATTCATCAGCGTCAATATGGAAGGTGTCTCTGGGCTCGTCCGCTGGCAGGACGTCGTTACGAGCGGTATCGACTACGGCCGCGCCCGCGGCTTCATGACCGCTGACACCAACGCTGCCATTGCCGGCGCATTCGATGCCGGCGCCGCAGAGGTGATCGTCGAAGAAAATCATGGCGTCGAGGATCTGTGCAATATCTTGATGGACGAGATCGATCCGCGTTGCCGAGTCATTCGCGGCGCCGGTCGGCCGAATGCGACCACGATGACCGGGCTCGATGCCAGCATCGGCGTGGTACTGCTCGTCGGTCATCACGCCCGCGCTGGCTCACGTCCCGGCATCATGGCGCACACCGTATCCTATGGTGAGTTCAGCCTTGTGCGTCTGAACGGGCGCCCGGTGGGCGAGCCGGATCTGTTCGCCGTTCGCGCAGCCGAATTCGGCGTGGCGATCGGTCTCGTCACCGGCGACCAGGTGGTCGCGGAGCAGGTGCGCGCCATCGCGCCGAACGCGGAGGTGGTCGAAGTAAAGCGTGCGCTTTCGAACGTTGCAGGCGACTGCATTCCACCGGCGCGAACGCCTGCGCTCATTCGCGCGGCCGCGTCCCGCGCGGTGCAAGCTGCCAAGGCCGGCAAGCTCACAGTATATTCGGGCGACGCCGCGCCATACGTCATCGAAGTTACGCTGAAGAAGCCCGCCGGGGAGGCGCTTCGCGCCAATCTCGACCGCCTGCCCGAATTCGAACTGAACAACGATCGCATCGTGCGCACCGCTGCGCCTGACATGGACATCGGCTTTCGGCGTATCGCCTACCTCGGCTACGCCAATCGACCCGGCGTGACCCGCTACTAGGAGGGACATCATGACCAAGCAAGACAACCTCGACGCACTCATCGCCGAACTGCGACAGCAGCGCGACGAACTCAAACTGCAGATGCATCTGGCCAAGGCCGATGCGCGCGACGAGTGGGAAAAGCTCGAGAAGAAATGGCGCGAGGTGGAGGTGAAGCTCGACCGAGCCGGTGCGGAAGCCAAAGCCTCGGCCGGCGATGTCGGTCATGCGGTCGAGCAAGTCGCCCGTGAGATCTCTCGTGCCTACGATCGAATTCGAAAGGCGCTCGACTGAAACCGTTTACGCTCACCTTCCACGGCGCGGCCGGTACCGTCACGGGCTCGAAGTATCTGCTCGAGACCGATCGGGCCCGCGTGCTGATCGATTGCGGCATGTTTCAGGGCGGTAAGCCGCTGCGCACGCGCAACTGGTCGGACTGGCCTTTCGATCCGGCGACGCTCGATGCGGTGCTGCTGACGCACGCTCACCTCGACCACAGCGGCATGCTGCCGGTGTTGCGCAAATCGGGGTTCGACGGTCCCGTGCACGCAACCGATGCAACGCGCGCGTTGGCGGAAATCCTGCTGACCGATTCGGGTCGCATTCACGAGGACGATGCACGCCACGCCAACCGGCACGGCTACAGTCGTCACCATCCGGCACGTCCGCTCTACACTGAAGCCGATGCACGGGCGTGCCTGACCGCATTCGAGTCGCAACCATTCGGGACCCCGTTCACCTGCGCGCCCGGTATAAGCGCTCAGTTCCACCGGGCGGGACACATACTTGGCGCATCCTGGCTAGAACTCAACGTCGACGGCCGTCGCATTGTATTTTCCGGCGATCTCGGTCGACCCGACGACCCGGTGATGTATCCCCCCGCCCCGCTCACGGCCTGTGACTACCTCGTCATCGAGTCCACCTACGGCGATCGCGTCCACGAGCGCACCGATACGGCGAGTCAGTTGCTCGACGTGATCGAACGCACGCGGCGACGTGGTGGCATCGTGCTGATTCCCGCATTTGCGGTCGGGCGCGCGCAACTCTTGCTGTACTTGCTGTGGCAGCTCAAACATTCGGGCGCCCTCGATCGCATCCCCATCTACCTCGACAGCCCCATGGCGGTCGATGCCACTGAGCTGTTTCGAGCACGGCCCGAGGACCACCGGCTGTCCGGTGACGATGCCCATGCGATGTGTGCGGTGGCGCAGTGCATGACCAGCCGGGAACAATCACGAGCACTTAACGAGCGCCACTCACCAATGATCATCGTGTCGGCCAGCGGGATGATGACGGGCGGACGGGTGCTCCATCATCTGCGCATCCGCGGCGGCGATCCGAGGAACACGATTCTATTCACCGGCTATCAGGCCACCGGGACACGCGGCGCTGACATTCTCGCCGGCGCCAAAGCGGTGAAGATTCACGGCATGACCTACGCTATCCGCGCGGAGGTCGATGAAATCACGGGGCTGTCGGCCCACGCCGATCGCGATGAACTGATGTCGTGGGCCCAGGATAAGCTGGCTGGCACCAAGCGCGTGTTCGTCACCCATGGCGAGCCCCGTGCGGCACGAGCGCTGCGTCAATCGCTGCGTTCGCGTGGTGCGGCGGATGTGCACGTCCCGGAACTCGGTGAGTCAGTCGATCTCGATTGATACCGTATACTCGCAGCTCCTGCGCTTAGAGCATCGCAACCGATGGCCAACGATCTGTCGCACTTGTTCACGAACAATCGGCGATGGGTCGAGCGCGTCACTCGCGACGACCCGAAGTTCTTCGAGCGCCTGCGCAATCAGCAGCGCCCGGAGATCCTCTGGATCGGTTGCTCCGACAGCCGCGTACCCGCCAATCAGATCATCGGCCTGCTGCCAGGCGATGTGTTCGTGCACCGCAATGTCGCCAACCTGGTCGTGCACACCGATTTGAATTGCCTGTCGGTGGTGCAATTCGCCGTTGACGCCCTCAAGGTCAAGCACGTCATCGTTTGCGGGCACTATGGTTGTGGTGGTGTCGGAGCCGCGCTCAACGATCAACGACTTGGCCTGGTCGACAACTGGATCCGACATATCACCGACGTGCGCGACCAACACGCTGACGCGCTCTCGCGCATCACCGACCCCGACGCTCGCTGGCGCGAATTGTGCGAACTGAACGTCCAGGCGCAGGTGGTGAACCTTTCCAACACGACGATCGTGCGCGACGCCTGGAGTCGCGGTCAGGAATTGCACCTGCACGGCTGGATCTACGATGTCGCTGACGGGTTGCTGAAGGATCTCGAAGTGTCGCGGCTGATCACCCCAACGTGACGCCGACCCAGGTGCCGAGCACAAAGGTCAATGCGCCGGCACCTCCGCCGATGGCCAGCATCCGCAGGCCGCCGCCAACGGCGTGCTTACCCGTAAAGAGACTGATCACCGCGCCAACCCCGAACAACGATGCGGCGGTGAGCGCAACCACGCTCGGCAGTCCCCCGAGCCCGGTCAGAAAGGGCAACAGCGGAATGATCGCGCCGACCGAGAACGATGCGAACGAAGTCACGGCGGCGCCGATCGCGGACCCCAGCTGCGAAGGATCCAGCCCAAGCTCCTCCCGCGCGAGTACGTCCAACGCATGGTCGGGGTCGGACAGCATCTTGGTCGCGACATCCCTCGCTTCGGTAAGTGGCATCCCGCGCGCTTCGTAAATGAGCGCGAGTTCCTCGGCTTCTTCCTCGGGATACTCGGCCAGTTCTTTGCGCTCGAGGTCGATCTGATGTTCATACAGTTCGCGTTGCGATCGCACCGATACATATTCGCCCGCTGCCATCGATAGCGCGCCGGCGAGCAATCCCGCCACGCCCGCAGTGAGCAGGAGCTTGGGGTCGCCCGATGCACCGGCCATCCCCATGACGAGGGCCGAGTTGGACACCAGGCCATCATTGGCACCGAACACCGCCGCACGGAGATTGCCGCCGGTGAGTTGCTGGTGCGACAGACCGACGTCTTCCACCGCCGTCGGCATGACATGCCCGGATGGTGCGCCCGCATCATAGATGGACAGCCCCCGGACCTTCATCGCACCGAGAATCTGCTTGAGCGGTCGCACCCCGAACCGCGCGACGAGCGCTGCGACAATACGGGCACGAATGCTGGGCGAGAAGGCCGGCACGCTGCTGCCGTCTTCCGCCAGACGCTTCCGCCAGTGCGCCGCTTGCGCGCGCGCTTCACCGGCAAGCGTAGAGAACAACTGCGCGCGCACGCCGTGCGTCTCCCGCGCGGCAAGCACGTCATACAGCCATGCCGATTGCATTTCTTCGCGCCAGCTCGACAGACCACCGTCTGGGTCGGTCACCCCGTCAACCTCATCTTGTGCAGCGCCAGAAAGCGGAAGATGTCAGACGGATGCAGCAATCCAACGACTGCGCCGCCATCCAAGACCGGCCATGGCTCATCCGACGACTGGCTTAACCGCTCCAGGGCTTCCGGTCCCGAAAGGTTGGGCACGAGTGTCTCCACCGATTCGACGGAGCGCATGACATCGTGTACAGACAGGGAAGAACGCTCCTGCTCCGGATGGCCCGCGATGTCCGCTTGGGATACGTAACCCACGAGTCGTTCACCGGCCACTACCGGCCAGAGAACCTGGGCGCTGCGCAACAGCTGGCGATCGATGAAGTCGTTCAGTCGTGTATCCACTGCGGCGCGCTCGAACTGGGTACGCATCAGATCACCGACAACGAGTCCACGCAGCGCGTTGCGCAGCAGTAATTGCTGATAGCTCGACTCGGCGATGTGACTCAAAAACCAGCCGATGATGAGGAACCAGATGCCTTCGAGCGCGCGTCCCCAGATCAGATTGATGACGCCCAGCACCATGAGGACGCCGGCAAACAGGCGGCCGCCGATTGAAGCCAATCGCGTCGCATGCACCACGTCCCCGGTCCTCCACCAGAGAAACGCGCGCAGGACGCGTCCGCCATCGAGCGGAAATCCAGGCACCAGATTGAACACACCGAGCATGAAGTTCACCGGCGCAAGCCAGACGCAGATCGTGGCGAGCGGTCCGAGCGCGCTCACCGCGCGCTCGGGATCCTCAATCACGAGTTCTGCAAATGCGTCTGGCGTCAGCGCCGACGCAATGATGCCGAACAGCCCCGCGAGCGAGAGACTTGCGAGCGGGCCAACGATGGCAATCAGGAACTCCGCACGGGGCGTCTCCGGCTCCCTGGACATCTCAGCCATGCCACCGAACAGAAACAGCGTGATGCGCGGCACTTCTATGCCGTGGCGACGTGCCATGAGCGAGTGCGACAGCTCATGGAGGAGCAGCGACGCGAAGAACATCACCGCTGCTCCGATCGCACACACCCAGGTGAGAATCGCCCCCCACTCCGGATGCCAGCTTGGAAACAGACTGCCGCCGAGGCTTACGGAAACCAGCAGAAATATCACCGTCACGCTCCAATCCAGCCGAATCTCGATACCGAACAGTCGGCCGAGTACGATGGTCGAGGAACGCGAGGTCGGTGAAGCGGCGCGCTGCGTCATGATCTGTGGCATGCACTTCGATGGAACACGCATGTTAGCAGTCGATGCGGATCCGCACCTAAGCGCCAACAGCCCAACCGCCGGAGCATCATTTTGAGACTGCTTGTCATTGCGACGCTGCTTGCCACCACATCGCTCGCACTTACGGCACACGCCGACGTGCAATGCGCGAAACCCACGATTGATCGACCGCGCATCGGACTGGTTCTCGGCGGCGGCGGCGCGCGCGGCATCGCTCACATCGGCGTAATCCGGATGCTCGAAGAGCTGCGCATTCCCGTCGACTACGTTGCAGGCACCAGCATGGGCGCGCTCGTCGGTGGGATGTATGCCACCGGAATGACAGCCGACGAACTTGAGCGCGTGGTCGAGGACATCGACTGGCAAGACATCTTTGCCGATGGTGGCGCCCGCGCAGATCGACCGTTTCGTCGCAAACGCGACGATGACCTGTCGCTGTTCGGGCCCAAATTCGGCGTCGGCCCAAGGTCCTCACTGCTGCCACGTGGCGCGATTCACGGCCAGAAGATCTCGTTTCTATTTCAGACGATCACGAGTGCGCGGGTACAGACCAAGAACTTCGACACGCTTCCGATCCCGTTTCGAGCGGTGGCGGCGGATGTCGTCACCGGCAGACCGGTGGTGATGGGCGATGGCGACCTCGCGACGGCGATGCGTGCGAGCATGTCGATCCCGGGCTTGTTCTCGCCAGTCGACCGCGACGACTTTTTGCTCGTGGACGGCGGCATCGCAAAGAATCTGCCAGTCGACGTTGCGCGCTCGATGGGCGCCGACATCATCATCGCGGTCGACGTGGGCACACCACTGGAGCCCAAAGACGCACTGCGCGACGTCATCGCAATCACGACGCAACTCACCACGCTCCTCGTCGAACGGAACACTCAGGAGCAACGCGCGTTGCTCACATCGAGCGATCTGTTGATCGTTCCGCAGCTCGGTTATGACATCACATCCGGAGGCTTCGACAAGGCGACCCGCGAGGCGATTCCGATTGGATATGAGGCCGCGGCAAGATCACGGGCCGCGCTGGAGACACTCGCCGTGAGCGATGCCGAATACACGACCCACCGCGCAGCAATCAACGACTGTGTGAGCGGACCACCGACCATCGAGTTCGTCGATATCGACAATCGTTCCCGCTTCAGAGACGCAATCGTCGAAGAGCGCATTCATGTACGAACCGGCGCACCGCTCGATCCGAAGCGGATCGAACAGGACATCACTCAGATCTTTGGCCTCGGCTTTCTCGAAACTGCGGGGTACGAAGTGGTCGAGAAGGATGGTCGCGACGGCGTGCGCATCACCGTGAAGCAGGATCCTCGGGGCACCGGGTTCATCGAGACAGGTGTGGATTTCGCGGGCGACTCCGACTCGAGTTCGATCGACATTCGACTGGCGTATCTGAAGACCGACATCGATGACCTGGGCAGCGAATTTCGCACGCTGGCGCAAGTCGGCGAGAACCAGGCGCTGCTCGCCGAACTCTACAAACCACTCGATCAGGATCTCACGGTGATTCTGTTGCCCCGGATTTTCGCCGAGCGCCAGACCGTTTCCACCTTCGACGCCGGGGGCAACAAGAGCGCTCAGGTTCAGATTCAGCAGATAGGGGCGAGCATGGCCCTGGGCAAGGAATTCTGGCGCCACGCTGCGCTGTTTGTCGGTGTCCGCAGATACGCGGGCGACACCGAAGTCGAGGTGGGCGCGCCGCAGCCAAATGATGACTTCGAGGGCGGCGAGTACTTCACAGATCTCAGTTGGGATCGGCTGGACGATCGCTACTTTCCGAGCGCCGGGAGTTTTCTGCGGGCCGAATACACCTCTTCACGTGATGAACTCGGTGCATCGGAGGTCTACGAGCAACTCAACACGTCCGCTTTGACGGCCGCGAGCGTCGGTCGGCACACGCTGCTCGCCGGAGCCCGCTACGGCACCACGTTCAGCGGCGATGCGCCGGTGCAGAGTCTGTTCAGAGCGGGCGGGTTGTTTCGGCTGTCGGGCTTTCAACCGGACGAGGTCTCCGGTTCACACTTCGGCATGGCGTTCGCGGGCTACCGACTGCGACTCTTCCAACAAGGATTCCTGCCCTCATACATCGGTGCGACGGTCGAATACGGCAATGCATCCGAGCAACGAGATGACGTGTGGGACGAGGCGTTGTTCAATGGCAGCGCCTATCTTGGCTTCCGCTCCCCGCTCGGGCCACTGTATGCAGGCTATGGGTTCGCCGAGGGTGGTCGCAGGGCCTACTTCCTGCGCATCGGCACCGTACTGGGACCGACCACCGTTGGCCGCTAGGGAAGCTCTGAACAGGTTACGCAAGCGCCATGCGCTGGTTGCGCCCGAGCGGCGCTTTGCCTTTGTCGCACACCTTGGCAATATGGCTCGATATTGCCGGCGGCGTGCTTCGCGGCACAGCGCCGCACGGACAGCAACGCGCCTCGCGTAACGTGTTCAGAGATTCCCTAGGACCCAGTGTCCATGGAATCTAGCAGCCGATCTTCAGACAAGGGGGCAACATGATTCACGACGATATCCTCGGCACCATCGGTAATACGCCGATCGTGCGACTCAATCGCACGGGGATCGATCACGTCACGATCTACGTAAAGGTCGAATCCTTCAACCCCATGGCTTCGGTCAAGGACCGACTCGCCTACGCGATCATCAAGGACGCGCGCGACTCCGGCGCGCTCAAGCCCGGCCAAACGGTGGTCGAAGCAACGTCCGGCAACACCGGCATTGCGCTTGCCATGGTGTGCGCCGTGTACGGTCATCCGTTTGTCGCCACGATGACCGAGACCTTTTCCATCGAGCGTCGCAAGTTGATGCGAGCACTCGGCGCCAAAGTGATCCTGACACCGGCGGCCGAGCGCGGCACCGGCATGGTGAAGCGGGCGGAAGAACTCGCCAAGCAGCACGGCTGGTTCCTGGCACGGCAATTCGAAAACCCCGCTAACCCGGCCTATCACCGCAATACGACCGGCCCCGAAATCCTGCGCGACTTCGCGGGGCGGCGCCTCGACTTCTGGGTCACCGGTTGGGGCACCGGCGGCACCCTCACCGGCGCCGGCGAGATCATCAAGCTCGCCCGTCCCGAAGTGAAGATCGTCGCCGCCGAACCGGCGCAGGCCTCGATGTTGGCGGGCAAAGAGTGGAAGCCTCACAAGATCCAGGGTTGGACACCCGACTTCCTGCCCAAGGTCCTCAACCCAAAGGTGGCCGATCAGATCGTGCCGGTGGATGAAATCGTGGCGCGCGACACGGCGCTCATGCTAGCCCGCCAGGAGGGGATCCTCGTGGGTATTTCTGCGGGCGCAACCTTGGCCGCAGGCATGGAAGTCGCCAAACGCGCTGCGCCTGGTAGCGTGATGCTGGTGATGCTGCCAGATACGGGCGAGCGCTATCTGTCGACGATCCTGTTCGAGAACATCGCCGAAGGCTCGGACGACGACTGGCTCAAGACGCTGTAGCGCGATCGATGCGCGCCGCAACTTCGGCGACCGAAAGCGCGCCCGGCGCGGCTCGATCACGCGCGAGTTCGCTGGCAATGCGCTGCAGCGTCGCGTTGGCAGGCGTCGGCACACCGTGGAGTCGCCCAAGCAGCGCGATTTCGCCATTCAGATAATCCGTCTCGATGTCTGGGGCACCGCGCGCGAGACTCTGCCACGAGGACCCGCCACCGCGCGGCACGCCTTCGACGTCAGCAAGTCTTGGCCCGTCAGCGCGGCGCGCCTTCATCTCGGCCGCACTTGCACAGTCGATTCCCGCTGCCGCGTAGACGGCAAGTGCCTCGTTTCGCAGCGCAACTGAGATCTCACGCGCATCCACTTCGAGACCAACCGCGGCCTGCAGCGCGTTGTTCAGATTCATCAACAGCTTGGCGTACTTGGCCCGCATGACCTCGCGGTCGGCGCGGGCGCTGAATCCAGCCTTGGTCAAGCACGCGGCCACTTCACCGACCAGCCCATCCACGCCACCCGGATATCGGCCGAGATCGAGAATGCCGCCCACACCGGTCGCATGGGTCACCACGGTTCCCGGTTCGAGGTGGACTGCTGGCAGGATGACCACCATGCCATACACCCGGCTGAAGAAGCGCGCGGCCTTGCGCTCGTTGGCAACACCATTCTGCGCGCAGACGATCGGGGTCCGATCGTCGGCCACAGCGCGCAGATCGAGTAGCGCAGCTTCCGTGTGCTGTGACTTCATGCACAGCAGCACCACGTCGTCGCCTCGTAGACCGAGCTGTCGCGGATGGTCGACCACGGCCATGCGCAACTGATGGGTGCCATCGGGCGCGAGAAAACGCAGTCCGTGAGCCTTGATCTGATCGTGGTGGGCACCACGCGCAACGAGGACCACTTCCACGCCAGACAGATGGGCGCGTGCGCCGATCACGCCGCCGATGCCCCCCGCGCCATAGATGATGAGTCGCATAGCAGGACCGTAGCGGAAAACCGCGACTGTGGCGACGGGCGATGCGGGATACAATCGCCGTTCATGCCAGTTTGAAGGGTAGGGACGTGCACACTCTCGATCGAACACTCGTCGTCATGGATAAACCGAAGCATGCTCAGGCGGCATTCGCGCGCGCCCTGTCCCTGCAGCGCCTGGCGGCGACCCACCTCCACCTCACCTCGTTCGTCCATCACCCGATGGTCGAACAGACGCAGACGTTCGAAACCCACCAGCGCAATCAGATCAAGAAGTCGATCATCAAGGAGCGCACTGAGTGGCTGCGCGGCCAGGTGCTCGACGCGGGTGCGGCGTTCGAAGACGTGACCCTCGAGGTCGTGTGGACCAAGGCGTTGGCGAAGTGGGTGACTGATCGCGCGCAGCCCGGGCAATTCGACCTGGTGATCAAATCGGTGCACCGCACGCAGTCGCTCATTCACACCCCAGCCGACTGGATTCTGCTGCGCGATTGTCCCGTGCCGCTGCTGCTGGTCAGTGGCCGCAAATGGGCGAAGAAACCGGCTGTGCTCGCGACGCTCGATCTGAACCGCACCGACAGTGCGCACGAGCGCCTCAACCGCAAGGTGCTCGACGCAGCACATCACTTCGCGACCGCCTATGGTGGTGTCGTGCATTGCGTGTACGTGATCGAAGTATCCCGGGTCCTGAGCGACCTCGACATCATCAATCCACGCAGCGCCGCAAAGAAGGCAAAGGAACGTGTCACGCCGCATTTGCAGACCCTGATCGAACCATACGGTATTCCGATGTCACGGGTTCATCTGCCCACCGGCAAGGTCGGACACGTCGTCAACGGCATCGTGCGCAAGCTGAAGGCCGATCTGCTGGTGATGGGCACTACCGCCCGCAAAGGCGTCAAGGGATTCGTGATCGGCAACTCCGCCGAGCGGGTTCTCACCAAGGCGCCGTGCGACGTGCTCGCACTCAAGCCGTAACGCAGGCACTCCTTGGACCCGCAGAGCGGCCTCACTGAGCGTCTGATTCGCGCGGGCCTCGACGGCGCACTGCCATTGATGGTAGTGCTCGTCGCACTCGCATGCGGCGCCTTCGCGCTGGTCAACACCCCGGTCGAAGAAGAGCCGCAGATCGTCGTACCAATGGCCGACGTGCACATCGCGGCGCCCAGTCTGTCCGCCCGCCAGGTCGAACGGCTGGTGACGACGCCACTCGAAAAGGTGCTCACCCAGATCGACGGTGTCGAGCACATCTATTCGACCTCGCGCACCGGTGGCGCCGTCGTGAGCGTGCGTTTCTTCGTGGGCGAAGACCGTGAAGATTCACTGATCAAGCTCTACAACAAGGTCCTGTCCAATCAGGATCTCGTCCCATCCACGGTCGAATCGTGGACGATCAAGCCGCTCGAGATCGACGATGTACCGGTGCTCATCGCGACGCTGTGGAGCAACGACGAAAGCGTCAGCGACTTCGAACTGCGACGGCTCGCTGAAGAAGTCGCTCTCGACCTGCAGGCGATCCCAGACACCAATCGCATCGACATCACGGGTGGGCGGCCGCGCGTACTGCGCGTAGAACTCGACATCACCGCGATGAGCGCACGCAACACAGGCATCGACGACGTGCTGTTCGCGCTGTCCGCTTCCAACATCAGAAGTCCCGCCGGTATCGTCGAGCGCGGCGACCTCGCGCTCAACCTGGAAACCAACGCCCGGATAGAAGATGCGGAGGCGTTGGCGTCGCTGACGATCAATGTGATCGATGGCATAACGGTGCGGCTACGCGACGTGGCCCGAATCACCGACGGCCCCGACGAACGGCAGGACTATCATTGGATCGCATTCGGCGCCGCCCGCGCGGATAGCGCAGCGTCGGAACGATTCGCCGCTGTGGACATCGCCGTGGCGAAGAAAAAGGGCGCCAACGCCGTGGCCGTCGCCGAGGCCGCCGTCAGTCGCATTGATGCGCTGACGCGCACCCTGTTTCCTCACGGCGTCCACGTCGAGATCACGCGCAACTATGGCGATACGGCGGATGCCAAGATTTCCGATCTGCTGGCCAGTCTCGTCATCGCCGTGGCAACCGTGGTTGCGCTCATCAGCGTGTTCCTCGGTTGGCGCGCCGCGCTGGTGGTCGCGATCACGGTCCCCGTGTGCTACGGGATCACGCTCATGCTGGACTTCGCCGCGGGCTACACCATCAACCGAGTGACGCTGTTCGCACTGATCCTCGCGCTCGGGCTCCTGGTCGACGATCCGATCACCGGCGTCGACAACATGGAGCGCCACCTCGGTCGCGGCGAGATCAACGATGACATCGTTCGCGCGTTGATGGAGATCCGAGTACCGCTCCTGATGTCGACCGTTGCCATCGTCATCGCATTCGCGCCGATGAGCTTCATCACCGGGATGATGGGGCCGTACATGTCGCCCATGGCGTTCAACGTGCCAATCGCAGTGGTGATGAGCACGATCGTTGCATTCGTTGTCACGCCCTGGCTCGGTAGTCGCCTGCTCAAGCCGACGCAGCAGCAAGAACCCGCCGCCGCCGACAGCTCGTTGTATCGTCGACTGCTGACGCCGCTCTTGAACGACCGGCGCCGTGCCTGGACGATGCTTGGGCTCACGGCTGCGGCGCTCGTGATCGCAATGTTGCTACCGTTGCTGCGGGTGGTGCCATTGAAACTCCTGCCCTATGACAACAAGGACGAATTCCAGGTGCTGCTCGATGCGCCTGAAGGCACGACGCTCGAACGCACCGACGCAGTGCTCGCAAAGGTCGCACAGCTGCTCACCACGGTGCCGGAAGTGATCTCGGTTACCGGCTACAGCGGCACGCACTCCGCAATGGACTTCAACGGCCTCGTGCGTCACTACTTCCTGCGCGCCGGCGATCACGAGGGTGAACTGCGCGTTCAGCTGGTGGACAAACTCGCGCGCGCCCAGCAGTCCCATTCACTGATCTTGCGGCTACGACCACAGATCGCTGCACTCGCGCAGGCGGAAGGGGTTTCCATAAAGCTGGTAGAAGTTCCGCCCGGCCCGCCCGTCATTGCAAGCGTCGTGGCAGAGCTGTACGGCCAGCCGACCACCGAATACCCGATGCTGATCGCGGCCGCACGGGCGACGGCGCAGCGCCTGGCCGCCGAAGTGGGTGTGGTCGACGTCGATACGTCGGCCACCGAAGCATCGCAGCGGATGGTCTATGTACCGGATCGTGAGAAGGCTGCGTTGTCGGGAGTCAGCGCGGCAAACCTTGCGCGCGCTCTGCGCGTCGGTAGTGACGGTCTGATCACTGGCTACATCGACGCACCGGACGAAGCCCAGCCGCTTCCCATCAAGGTGACGATCCCGTACTCGCGTCGTGGTGACCTCGCCTACCTGCAGGTCAAGGGTATGAGCGGCGTCGCAAAAATCCGCGAACAAGGTGGGGTGAAGGATGCACCGACACCGCTCGTCTCGATGGCCGAACTGGGTCGGTTCGAATTGGTCCCGGATGATCAACCGATCTATCACAAGGACCTGCGTCCTGTGACCTATGCGTTCGCCGAGGTGGCAGGGCGTGTGCCGGCTGAAGTGATCTACGACGTGGATGCGGACCTGCACGGTGCCCATGCCGCGTCGGTTCCGGTTGAAGAGCGTACCTACTTCAATTCGGGTGCCGGCCAGCCCTGGCAACTGCCAGGTGAGGTGGACGTCGTCTGGTCCGGGGAAGGTGAGTGGAACATCACGCTGCGGGTATTTCGAGATCTGGGTATCGCCTTTGGCGTCGCGATACTCGGGCTGTTTGCCGTCATCCGTCTGCAGACCGGCTCCGCCAATCTCGCGCTCATCATTCTGCTCGCGATTCCGCTCACCGCCATCGGCATCATGCCAGGGTTCTGGATCCTGAATCTCATCGCCAGCCAGACGATCAGCGGCTACCCCGATCCCGTGCTGTTCACGGCGACGGCGATGATCGGCATGATCGCGCTTGCCGGCATCGTGGTGCGCAACTCGCTCATCCTCATCGAGTTCATCGAACAGCAGCGCGCGCTCGGAATCGGCGTCCACGACGCTGTGCTGGCCGCAGGCGCCGCGCGCACCCGCCCAGTGCTCTTGACCGCCGCTACGACGCTGCTCGGTAACCTCGTGATCACGTTGGACCCGATATTCAGCGGCCTCGCGTGGGCAATCATCTTCGGTATCGTGGCATCGACCGCGCTCACACTGATCGTCGTGCCGACCGTCTATGCACTCGTCTACACAAACCAACGGTCCGTCAATTCGCAGCAAGAAAGGGGCGACAATGTCTAATCGACAGTGGGCCGGGCTCGGCGGAAGTCTCGCGGTGCTCCTGCTTGCGCTTGCCTACTATGCAGGCGTCTTTCACGACGAGGTCGATGCGCAAGGCAGCGCGCAACCGTCGCGCGTGGCCGGCGATGAGCACATCGTTACGATGACGCGACAACCGCACTTCGAATCGGTTGCCGGTACCGTTCGCGCGACGGATGAGACACTGATCAGCGCACGCATCATGGCAAACGTCATCAAGGTGAATGTCCGCGCCGGCTCCCGCGTCGAATTGGGGCAGCCGTTGATCGAACTGGACAGTGCTGCACTCGCGGCAGCCAAAGGCCAGCGCGAACAGGAAGTTGCAGCAGCGCGCGCGGCACTCGAGAACGCGCGCGCGGCCCGCGATCGCACCGAATCACTGATTGGCGCAGGCAGCATCTCGCAAGCCGCTCACGATGATGCAATCACGGCACATCGCGTTGCCACCGCCAACCTTGCGCGCGCCGAGCGCGCGGTCGCCGAGGCGACCACCGCATTCGAGTACGCCCGCATCGATGCACCGATGAGCGGCACCGTCATCGAGCGGTTCATCGAGCCCGGCGATACCGCGACGCCCGGACGAACACTGCTCAAGCTATACAATCCCGGCCGACTGCGCATCGAGGCAACCCTGCGCGAGTCGCTCATCGACCGCGTCGGTACCGGCGACCTGCTGACCGGATTCGTCGACGCGCTCGATCAGACCTTCGAAGCGCGCGTCGAAGAGATCGTCCCTGCGGCCGACCCTGGCTCGCGCACGTTCATTTTGAAGGCGCTCGTGCCTTCGCTGGACGGGCTCATTCCGGGCATGTTCGCGCGTCTGGATATTCCACTCGGCGAGATCGAACGAATCACCATTCCATTTGCATGCGTCCACCGCAGCGGGCAGCTCGATTTCGTCTACGTTCGCACCGACGCGGGTGACGTGCGCCGTTTTGTTCGACTCGGGGTCCGCCGCGGCAATGACGTCGAGGTGAAGTCCGGCCTGAGGCCGCCAGAAGTGGTCGTAGTCACACAATCCGGCGATTGACCCCCCGAAAATGTGACGGGATTGACGCCGCGGAATCCGGCGCGGGCATATGGTCAGCCGAGTTCCGTCATCCACGGCATCGGGTATGCACGCCGCCGCTTCCTCTCATCCAAGCAGAACTCAGTTTGTGCTCGGTGTCGTCGTCTTGCTGACCGGCCTTGCGTTTGCGCATGCTGCGTCGGCCGGTGAACTCGCCAAGCGCGACTGTCTTGCCGGTGACTGGCACAAGATCGGCTACGCGGACGGCCGCGTCGGCATCGAACCCCATGCGTTTACCGCGCACACTACACGCTGCGAGTCGTTTGGCCTTTCGGTCGACGCGGAATCCTATCTGGCGGGCTGGGCCGACGGCATAGTTCAGTTCTGCACCGAAGAGAGCGGCTTCGACGTAGGTGCTCGAGGATCACGATACGCCAACCCGTGTCCGGCGCACCTGACCGCCGACTTCCGCGACGGCTACCAGACCGGACGGCAGGTGCATCTTGCTGAAGCCGAAATCGCCGAACTCGAAGCGATGGTGCTGGAGCTGAGCAGGGAGCTGACGCTCATTGCTGAAGCGCAGGAGGCTTCTGAGACTCACCTCGTGCTAGACGACGGCTCGGCAACGGATCGCTATCGCTGGCTCGAAGAAATCAAGTTCCTCGCCCGGGAGCGCGCCCAGACCGAAGGCGAGCTCAACGCCCTCGATCTCGAGATTGAATCACGCAAGGAGCATCTGGAGCTGTTACGCACGAGTATCGCGTCAGCGCACTGACGCTAGTCCTTGCGTTTCCTGAAGATGCAGTGCTTGGCGTAGTCCGCAGCATCGTTCGCCGACCACTCGCCCTTCGGCTGCTCATCGAGCGCCTCACACCATGCCGTGCTGCCGACTTCCGGCGAACACGCGGTCAACACCGCGACCATCAAGAGACCTGCTAACACTCGACTCATGGAACTCCTGCGCGTGGTTCCTCGAAGGGGTTAGTCGAAGGATAGCGCTTATTTTCGCTGCGGAGTGCCACGAGGCGGAAACACCATGATGTCCGCCTGCTCACTGGGCCGCGCCTGGAACGTCGCGCCATTGAAGGCAATGATCGGATCACTCATGACGCGCCGCGTCCAACTGCCTCATTTCCCGCTGCAGCAGCAGATAGTAGGCGGCCGGAATGATGATCA
The DNA here is from genome assembly GCA_041738285.1 of Pseudomonadales bacterium. Taxonomy (GTDB): domain Bacteria; phylum Pseudomonadota; class Gammaproteobacteria; order Pseudomonadales; family Azotimanducaceae; genus SZUA-521. Next base: position 17,189 of record JBGSQB010000139.1, read on the forward strand.
TGGACAGCACTGGCGCCGTGAACATGCCGCCGACCATCGGCGCCGCAATGCGCTGCATGACTTCGCTGCCGGTTCCGCTGCCGATGAACAGGGGCAGAAGTCCCGCCACGATGACCGCCACGGTCATGGCCTTGGGTCGAACCCGCTGTACGGCTCCTTCGATGATCGCCGCACGCAGTTCGGCGCTGTTCACCAGCATGCCGCGCGCGCGTCGGTCTGCTACTGCACGGTCGAGATACAGCAGCATCACCACGCCAAACTCGGTCGCGATGCCTGCCAGCGCGATGAAGCCGACTGCCGATGCAACCGAGAACTCATGTCCGAGGAGGTAGATGAACCAGAACCCGCCGACGAGCGATAGGGGCACAGTCAGCATGATGAGGAGTGAATCCCGCAAGTTGCCAAAGGCGAGATACAAAAGCAGCAGGATGACGCCTAACGTGAACGGAACCGCCACTGCCAGGCGCTCGGTGGCACGGGCAAGGTACTCGTACTGTCCCGAAAACGTCACCGAGTAACCGCTCGGCAGCGCAACGCTGCGTTCGATCTCTTCGCGCGCTTCGGCAACGTATCCACCCAGGTCACGGTCGCGGATGTCTACGTACACCCAGCCATTGGGTCGCGAGTTCTCGCTCTTGATCATCGGCGGCCCATCGGCGATGCGCACATCTGCGACCGCTCCGAGTGTCACCGTTTCACCGGCCGCGGTGACGAACGGCAGGGCCTCGAGATCGGCCAGTGAGTCACGCAGCTCACGCGGGTAGCGGACGTTGATCGGGAAGCGCTGCAATCCTTCGATGGTCTCACCGACGTTCTCACCCCCAATCGCCAGCGCGACGACACGTTGCACCGCGTCGATCGACAGCCCATGCCTCGCCGCACGCACACGATCTGGACTGACCTCGATGTAACGACCCGCCGAGACGCGCTCGGAGAATGCCGAGGCTGTGCCGGGAATACGCTTGAGTACCGATTCGATCTCGGACCCGATGCCTTCGATGACCGCCAAATCGGGACCGGCGATCTTCACGCCGACCGGCGATTTGATGCCCGTGGCGAGCATGTCGATTCGATTTCGAATGGGCTGCACCCAGACGTTGGCAAGGCCTGGCACCTTGAGCGCCTTGTCCATCTCGTCGATGAGTGTGGCCGTGGTCATGCCTTCCCGCCACTGCGACCTGTCCTTCAACATGATCGTGGTTTCGAACATCTCGAGCGGCGCAGGATCGGTTGCCGATTCCGCGCGCCCCGCCTTGCCGAAGACGCGGTGCACTTCTGGAAAGGTCTTGATGATGCGATCCGTCTGTTGAAGAAGTTCCGCCGCTTTGCCGGCGGCGATGCCCGGCAACGCGGTCGGCATGTACAAGAGGTCACCTTCATCGAGGGGCGGCATGAATTCGCTGCCGATCCGAGCGATCGGATACGCAGTTGCCAGCAGCACCGCAATCGCAACCATGAGCCATGGGCCCGGCCGCGCCAGCACCGCGTGAATGACCGGGCGATACATCGCCATGAGCGCTCGGTTGAGCGGGTTGTCGGCCTCGCTGCGGATGTGCCCACGCACGAAGGCAACGATGAGCACGGGAATCAGCGTCACACTCAGTCCCGCGGCTGCGGCCATCGCATAGGTCTTGGTGTAGGCGAGCGGCGCAAACAGCCGGCCCTCCTGAGCTTCGAGCAGGAACACCGGCACGAATGACAGGGTGATCACCAGCAGGCTGAAGAACAGCGCCGGAGCGACTTCAACCGCCGACTCGGTCAAGAGCGCCACACGCTGCGCGGGCGTGATGACCTCGCCCGACTCGTGTTGCGCGCGTTCCAGGTGTTTGTGAGCGTTTTCCACCATCACCACAGCAGCATCCACCATCGCGCCGATGGCGATCGCAATGCCGCCGAGCGCCATGATGTCGGCGTTGATCCCCTGCAACCGCATCACGATGAAGGCGACGAGAATGCCCACCGGTAGCGTGATCACGGCGACCAGAGCGGAGCGCAAGTGCCACAGAAAGAAGATACAAACGAGCGCAACGACCGCAAATTCCTGGCCGAGCTTCTGCCAGAGGTTCGTCACCGCCCGGTCGATCAACAGCGAGCGATCATAGGTTTCGACGATCTCCACGCCCGCCGGCAATCCGAGCGCGAGCTGCGCGAGCTTTGTCTTCACCAGCGCAATGGTCGCGCTCGCGTTCTCGCCTGAGCGCATCACAATGACACCACCGACGACTTCTCCTTCGCCGTCGAGATCCGCGATACCGCGCCGCGCTTCACCACCCAGGCCGACGTAAGCGACATCCGACAGCAGAATCGGCGTTCCGTCGACGACGCCCACTGCGATGTTGCGAAAGTCATCGAGCGTTTTCAGATAGCCGCGCGAGCGAACCATGTACTCGGCCTCGGCGAGCTCGATCACCGAGCCACCGGCTTCACTGTTCGCGGCGCGCACCGCGTCGACCACCGTCTCGATCGTCACGCCAAGCGCACGCAAGCGGTCGGGCTGCAGGACGATCTGGTACTGCCGATTGAATCCACCGATCGTCGCGACCTCGGCGACGCCCGCCACGCTCTTCAGCTCGAATTTCAGGAACCAGTCCTGCAGCGCGCGCAGCGCCGCGATGTCGTGCGTGCCACTGCGATCGACCAGCGCGTATTCGTAAATCCAGCCAACACCGGTGGCATCGGGTCCGAGCGCCGGCCGCGCAGTCACCGGTAGCCGCCCCTGTACCTGGGAGAGGTACTCGAGCACGCGCGAACGGGCCCAGTACAGATCGGTGCCATCATCGAACAACACGTACACGTACGACTCGCCGAACAGCGAATAGCCGCGCACGACACGGGCGTGGGGAACCGACATCAGGGTCGTGGTCAGCGGATAGGTCACCTGGTCTTCGACCACCTGAGGTGCCTGGCCGGCATAGGTGGTTCGTACGATCACCTGCACGTCGGACAAATCCGGAATGGCGTCCAGCGGTGTCTGCCGCAGTGCCACTACACCGAATGCGCTTGCAAGCACCACGGCCAGGAGGACCAAGGTGCGCGCCTCGATCGCTGCACGAACCAGCCACGCAATCATGGCTGCGATCCGGACAGCCGACGATACGCGCCTTGCAGGCTCGCTTCCGAATCGATCAGGAACTGCCCCGAGGTAACGACTTCGACGCCTTCCTGGAGACCCTCGCGCACAACGGTTTCGCCGGCGCGCTCGTCGCCGATCTTGATTGCGACCGGCGCGAATCGCCCATCGCCTTCGGCCACCATGACCATGGTGCGCGCGCCGGTGCGGATGACTGCTTCGGTCGGCACGAGCAGTTGGTCTCTGCGGCCGCCACCGTACACAGTGACTTCGGCGTACATGCCTGGATGCAAGTCGCCATCGGCGTTGTCGAGCACGACGCGCACCCGCCGCGTGCGCGTGGCGGCATCGAGATCCGGATAGACATAGTCGACTTCGCCTTCGAACACCGTTCCCGGCCGCGCGGAGACGCGCACCTGCGCGCTGCGTCCACTCGTGATCCAGGCAGATTCGCGTTCCGGCACTTCCGCGATCACCCACACGTGTTGGTGATCGGACAATTCGAACATCGGCGCGTCGGTGCCGACCGCACTGCCTTCTCGCACACCGAGTGTCATGACATAGCCACTCACCGGCGCGGTCACGCGCGTTCGGCGCGAAGCCTGTCGCGAGGTTTCGACGGCGGCGATCTCCTGCGCACCGACGCCGAGCGACTTCAGTTGCGCGCGAGCGGCGGCGATGAGCGCGCCCTGGTCCGATTCCAGCGCAATCAGAAGCTCGCCCTTGGCTGTCGCGATGCTCGGGCTGTAGACCTCTGCGAGTACCTGACCACGGGCCACGCGCTCGCCTTCAGCGCGCACGTTCAGGACTTCCACCCAGCCCGACGCACGCATGAAAACCTGGGTGCGACTGCGCTCATCGACTTCGATGCGCGCGGTCGTGTCGACCCGCTGGTAGAACGTGCCGCGGGTCACGGGCGCGGTGCGCATGCCCAGGTTCTGCACCATGCGCGGATCGATTCGCACGCTGACGGCACCGGGTTGATCGGTGGCGTGTTTCGGCACCAGATCCATGTCCATGAATGGCGAACGACCGGGTGCGTCGAAGTGCTGGTCGGGACGCATCGGGTCGTACCAGTACAGTACGACCGGCGTGTCGCCCGCCATGCTTGGTGCGGCCGCTTCCGGCGGGTGCGAGTACCAGAGGTAGGTTGCAATGCCAATCGCTACCCCGACTGTCAAGCTCAGCCCCAACGACAGCGCAGATCGCATCTTCATGCTGCGTCCTCCCCGGCGAGGACATCCCCCGCGTAGTAGCGAAGCTCCACCACGCGCGCCAGCGCATCTGTTTCGAGATCGAGCGCGGTGGTGCGCGCTTCGAGCAGGGATAGGCGTGCGTCGAGCACATCTGCAAGCGCGCCCCTACCGTTGCCCCACGCGGCGAGCGCGGCTGTCACCGTTGCCGCGGCAACCGGAATGACCCGCGTACGATAGTGTTCGATGCGCGCCTGCAGCCGAGCGAGGTCACGGCGCACGAGTAGCGCTTCGGCGAGCAATACACGCTGCTCGTCTTCCAGTGCCGCCTCGGCCGCGTCCCGATCCGACAAAGCGCTGGCCAGATCCTTGTCCTGCCGATTGCGGGTGAACATGGGCAGGTCAATGGCAACCTGCACCATGACCATATCGGAGTACTCGAGGCGGCTTCCATATCCCACTTCGAGGCGCCAGTCCGGCGCGTACGCGGCCCGGGCCACAGCAGCACCGGCATCCGCCTCGCGCATCTGTGCGGCATACACGCGAAGACGCGGATGCTCGCTCAAAGCTTCGGTAATCCGGGCTTCGCTGGGAATGCTCACGATGTCCGGAGGATCTTGCGGCGCTCCATGCGCGGCTGCGCCAAGCCATCGCTCGAGCCGGGTCGCGCTGCTCTCGAGTGCCTGGTTGCGCGCAGCCAATGCGTCGCGGATCTGCTCGAGTTGCACCTGCGCGCGCAGCAGATCGATCGGCCCGGCGGTGCCATTGGCCAGCGCCAGTT